>CAMDDA010000144.1 GCA_945890755.1 Candidatus Kuenenia stuttgartensis | reverse complement strand
CCGTGACGGGCAGCCCGTTGCGGAGCAACGGGCCTACGGGTAGCGCAGCCCGTTGCGGAGCTACGGGGGGTCGTAGCCGCCGGGATGCCAGGGATGGCAGCGGCAGATGCGGGCGATCCCCTTTGCGGTGCCGCGAAGGGCGCCGTGCTTTTCGACCGCCTGGCGACAGTATGTGCTGCACGTCGGCTGAAATCGGCAGTGCCTGCCGAGCAGCGGACTGAGCAGCAGCTTGTACGCAACGACGGCCGCGATCAGCCCGGCGGACGCAATGCGATCACAGGCCGCGCAGATCCCACGCCAGAGGTGAACTGCGGCACGCATCGTCAGCCGCCAGTTCCAACGCCGCCGTCCGCACAGAACCCCGGCCGCTTCACGATCCGAGCCACGAGCGAGGCCATCGTCTCGGTCAACTGCCGATGCCCGGCCGCGCCGACCGGGGGCTCGCCCGACCGCACCACGATGATCATGTCGATGCCCTGCGGCAATTCGGCCTTCACGGTGCGAAACGCCTCACGCAGCCGTCGTTTCCAGCGATTGCGAACGACGGCCGTGCCGATCCGGCGCGACACGGAAAGCCCCAGCCGAACCCGTCCGTCGGGCAGGCCATTGGGGAGGGCGTAGACCACGAGTGATCCTGAGGCCGCACTTTGTCGCCGGCCATACACACGCGTGAAGTCGGCCGGCCGGGTGAGCCGGGCAGTCCTCTGAAATCCACGGTGTGCGGGAGTCACCACCGCAGTTGTGCCCTCGGCTCGACCGTGCCGGAGGCCTCGGCCGCGCGGGCGGCTTCGAGCAGCTTCTCCGTCGTGGCGGGGTCCGCCCCGGCTGGGATCGCGATCTGCACTTCCGCGATGAGATCTCCCTTCGAGCCGTTGGCGTGTCGCACGCCCATTCCTGCGGCGCGGAGTTTGCGGCCTCCGGACGTGCCCGGCGGAATCCGCAGGGCGATCGTGCCCCACGGCGTGGGCACATCGACCTTCGCGCCGGCAATGGCCTCGGACAGCGATACCGGCAGCGTGAGTTCGAGCGTGTCGCCATCGCGTCGATAGACGGGATGCGGCAGCACGTGCACCTCGAGCAGCAGGTCACCGGCGGGCCCGCCTCCGGAGCCCGGCAGACCTTGGCCACGCAGCCGCATCCGACCGCCGTCGGGCAGCCCCTGTGGAATCGTGACGGTGATCGTCTCGGTGCCACCATTGCGGTCCATCTGCAGGTCGGTCTTGCCGCCGTCGATCGCGAGCCGGAAGGGAACCTCGATTCTGGCCGTCACGTCCTCGCCCGGCATCTGCGCCGACCGGCGGCGGCCGCGCGGCGTCTTCGCTCGGCCGCGGCCAAAGATGTCGCCGAAGCCGCCGGCGCCACCGAACAGACTTTCGAGGTCGATCTCCTGACCGCCGGGAAAGCCCCCCGCGCCCCCGGCACCAGGAAACGGCCCGCCGCCCCAGCCGCCGGCGCCCGAGCCGCCGACGCCCTCGAACGAGCTGCCGTAGCGGTCGTACATCTCCCGCTTGCTCGGATCGTTGAGCACGTCGAAGGCGGCCTGCACCTTCTTGAACTTGTCCTTCGCCGCGTCGTCGTCGGGATGAAGGTCGGGGTGGTACTTGCGGGCCAGCTCCCGGTAAGCCTTGCGAATATCCTCGGCGGAAGCCGTCCGAGGCACACCGAGCGTCTGGTAGTGATCGTCCGCCATCTGTGGATCCGCATGCCTCGTGCCGGGAAACGAATCCCGATTTTATGTCGCCCGATGCGATTGAGAAGCGGCGGCGACGATCTCAGCCACCGGCCTCGATCTGCGACTCACCGGCGGCCACGGCGGGCCGCTGCTCGAGAAACTCGATCTGGCACCGCCGGGCCGGCTCTCCCGCCCCCGGCTGCAGCATGTGGAAGACGCCGTCGGGCCGCAGTTCGCGGGCCCGCGTGTTATCGGCGAGGTAGACGGGCAGGATCTCCTTGAGGATCCGGCCGACGAGGTCGGGAGCCAGCACGGGAAACATCACTTCCACCCGGCGGAAGAAGTTCCGCGGCATCCAGTCGGCGCTCGACAGGAACACCTTCGCCTCCTCGTCGGGGCCGAACACATAGACGCGGCTGTGCTCCAGGAACCGGTCCACGATGCTACGAACGCGGATTGTCTCGGAGAGTCCCGGCACCCCGGGCCGCAGCGAGCAGATACCGCGGGCGATGATGTCGATCGGCACGCCCGCCTGGCTCGCGCGATAGAGCGCCTCGATCACCCTGTGATCGACGAGCGAGTTGAGCTTGGCAAAGATCCGGGACGGCCGCCCCTGTCGAGCCCGCTCGGCCTGCTCCTCTATCAGTTCGATCGTCCGCCGATGCAGGTCGTTGGGGGCGACGATCAGCCGTTGCCAATCGTGCCCCTGGGAGTAGCCGGTGAGCAGATTGAAGAGAGCCGAGGCGTCCTCGGCGATTGCTTCGTCGGCCGTGAACAGGCCGAGATCCGTGTAGAGCAGCGCCGTCGTCGGGTTGTAGTTGCCGGTGCCGATGTGCACGTAGCGTTTCAGCCCCTGCCCCTCCTGCCGCACGACGAGCGATACCTTGCAGTGGGTCTTGAGGTCGAGAAACCCGAACACGACGTGCACGCCCGCCCGCTCCATCTGCCGCGCCCAATTCACGTTGTTGGCCTCGTCGAACCGGGCCTTCAGTTCCACGAGCGCGGTCACGTGCTTGCCCGATTCGGCCGCCGCGATCAACGCCCGCGAGATCGGCGAGTCGCCGCTCGTGCGGTAGAGCGTCTGCTTGATGGCCAGCACCCGCGGATCGTTGGCGGCGCTGGTCACGAATTCGACGACCGGGTCGAACGAGTCGTAGGGATGATGGAGCAGGATGTCGCGCTGGGCGATGACTGAGAAGATATCGGGGCCGCGGCGTTCGAGACCCCGCGGCACGCGCGGCGTGAATGGTTTGTCGTGCAGCCGGGCATAGCCGGGCAGTTTGTAGAGCTCCCAGATCGCCGTGAGGTCGAGCGGCCCGTCGATCCGATAGACCTCGCTATAACCCAGCCCCTGCTCGTCGTCACCCGCCTGCAATCCCTCTTCGTCGATGATCATGCGGGTGAGCACGTCGTCCGCCCGGGCGGCGATCTCGATCCGCACCGCCTGCCCGCGAGCACGCGCCTTGAGCCGGTCTTCGATGAGCTTGAGCATGTCGTCCGACTCTTGCTCGAGGAGTTCGACGTCACTGTCGCGGGTGATGCGGAAGGTGCACCACGACTCCACCTGAAACCCGCCGAACAGCTCCGGCAGCCGCGCCGAGACCACGTCCTCGAGCAGCACAAACGGCATCTCGCCCGCGCCGCCTCCACCGACGGGCACGACCCGCGGCAGCACCTGCGGCACCTGCACGACGGCGAACAGCTTCTTCGGTCCGAGCCCTTCCGAGCGATTCAGCATCACGCCCAGGTAGAGCCCACGGTTGTGGTACCGCGGCGAGGGGTGCGCGGGATCGACCGCCATCGGCGTGAGGATCGGCAACGCCCGCTCCTTGAAGAAGCGATCGACCCGCTCCCGCTGCTCGGCGACGAGATCGGCGTACCGCAGCAGCCGAAAGCCCTCCGCCTCCAGGGCGGGCGCGAGGCTCTCCCGCAGGCAGCGATACTGCCTGGCCACCAGCTCCTGCGTGCGGTGGGCGATCACCTTGAGCTGGTCGATGGCGCTCAAGCCGTCGGGGGCGTAGTCCTGCGGCGCACTCTCGCCGAAGGCCTGCTCCCTCAGGCCCGACACCCGCACCATGAAAAACTCGTCGAGGTTCGAGCTGAAAATCGCCAGGAACTTGAGCCGCTCGAGGAGCGGGTTCTCGGGGTTCTCCGCCTCTTCGAGCACGCGGAGGTTGAACTCCAGCCAGCTCAGTTCGCGATTGATGAAGCACTCCGGACCGATCGTGCTTTCCACCACGCCGTCAGCCACCGTCGCCATGCGTCGAATAGACTCCTGTAGAGACGCTTCAGTGTAGTTCGCCGAGCCCTTCCGGGGCGGCGTGAAGCGAAAATTCACCGGCTCCTCACCCAGCCCTCATCAGGGCGGGCACCGATGTCCATCGACCGCCAGCCACCGGCCACCGCACTTTCCCTCCTGCCACCGGAATGCCCTCCAGGCGGACGGGGCTGGTGTGCTGCGGCGGCATCGATCCTCGAGGCCACCGCGCCGAAGCCAGGCAACGTGCATCCTGGGGCATCCTTCGACGACCTGGCCTATGCGGACCTCGTGGCCGCGGGGCTGGCGATCGCGCCCGTGATGGAGCGGGCGGCCCGCCGGTCCCTCGGCGGCACGATCCTCGCCGCCGTGCGTGCCTCTCGGGCCGTGACCGGGTCGAACGCCAACCTCGGCATCGTGCTCCTGATCGCTCCGCTGGCGGCTGCCGACGAGCCGCACGGCGTCGATGGCGTGCTCGACCGACTCACCGCCGCCGACGCGGCCGATGTGTGGCAGGCGATCGCCCTGGCTCAGCCTGGCGGCATGGGCACGAGCAGCCGCGACGACCTCCGCGGCCCAGCCCCCACGGATCTCCGCGCGGCGATGCGGCAGGCTGCTCCACACGACACGATCGCCCGGCTCTGGGCGGAAGGCTATGCCGACCTGTTCGCCGGGCCCGTGCACGACCTCGCCACCGACCTCGCCGCCGATCTGCCCGTGTTGGATGCGATCATTCGTTGCCAGCTCCGGCAGCTCGCCCGCGAGCCCGACACGCTGATCGCCCGGCGGCACGGCACGGCGGTGGCGGCAGACGTCTCACGCCGCGCTGCCGACGTGCTCGCGGCCGGCTCCGACTGGCGGGCGGCGGTGGCCGGGTTCGACGCCACCCTGCGGGCGCCGCGGCGGCTCAACCCCGGCACGACGGCGGATCTTGTCGCCGCCGCGCTGTACATTCTGGTGCATGACGGCCGACTGCCACGCGACCGGATCGACGGCGCACTGAGCCCCATCCCTCTCCCTTCCTCGAGTCCCGCATGAGCACGTCCCAGGAACGATTCCAGGTCAGGCTGCGCAAGGCCGTGCACGTCTTCTGTGCCGGCCACTTCATCACGCTCACCGACGACCTGTGCGAGGCCGTGCACGGCCACAACTGGACCGTCGGCGTCGATATCGAAGGCCCCCCCTGCGGACACGGCATGGTGATCGACTTCATCAAGCTCCGCGACCTGCTCTCGGCGATCGTCTCCCGGCTCGACCACCGGATGCTGCTGCCCGATCGCAATCCCCTCCTCGCGGTGACCACGGCCCCCGGGCCGACCGGCCGCGACGAGACGACCGTGACATTCGCCGACCGCCGCTGGATCTTTCCGGCCGACGAATGCGTCGTGCTGCCCGTGGCCAACACGACGGCCGAGTGGATCGCCCGCTGGATCGGCACGGAACTCCTCGCCGCCTTCGCGGCGGCCGGCACGCCCCTCAGGGGCACGTTTCGGATCGAAGTCGATGAATGCCTCGGCCAATCCGCGGTCTGGGAGCGGACGTCAAACCCGTAGACCCGTCGTGCCATGACGGTCTGCCCCCGGTCGTAGGCCCGTCACTCCGTGACGGGCTACCCGTTGCGGAGCAACGGGCCTACGGTGACGGACTGCCGGGCACGACGGCGAGTTTGCCGGCGGCCTCGATGGCCAGCGAGAGACCGCGGTCTCCGAGACGGATCCGCATCAGGCCCGCGCCATCGGGATTCCGCTCGACGGTGCCGGTGGAGCCGAGCGTCAGCCCGCACTCGGTGAGATACCGCAGGAACGCCGACGACTGGTCGAGCACACGCGACAGCCGAAAGCTCTCTCCAGTGGCACACTCGGCGAGCGACCTGGCCGCCGCTGCGGTATCGTTGCCGAGTGACTGGGCGTCGGGCCGCGGAATCGGGTCGCCATGGGGATCGACCTCGGGGTGACCGAGAAACGCATCGATCCGATCGATGAGCAGATCGCTCACCGCGTGCTCCATGTGCTCCGCCTCGTCGTGCACCTCGTCCCAGCTCATGTCGAGCGTCCGCAGCAAAAACAGCTCGATGAGTCGGTGCCGCCTGATCATCCGCAGGGCGAGCACCCGCCCGGCCCGGGTGAGGGCCACGCCCTCGTAGCGGCGGTGCGAGGCGAGGCGGGCCGCATCGAGCGTCTTGAGCATGCTGGTCACCGTGCCGGGGGCGACGCCGAGCGCCGTCGCGATCTGCCCCGTCGTGGCCGGCTTGCCGTCCTGGTCGGCCGTGATCTGAAAGATCGTCTTCACGTAGTTTTCGACAGTCAGGCTCGGCATGGCAGGCTCAACATCCAGATGGCGACTAGGGGCGTAGCCCGCAGGGCAACGAACGACAAACAGCCCTCGCGCCCGGGCGCGAGGGCCGCGCGTTGCCACCACGACACGGCCACAGCATTATGACGCCTCGGAGTGGGTCGCAATGCAGCTCAATCAATCGTCGTTCGCCGTGGTGGAGGCCCTCCGCGCCGAGGGAAGCCGCCGGGGGATCTCCTGCCATGAGATTGCCGGCGTGCAGGTCATCGATTGCGGGGTCCACGAACCGGGCAGCCACGAGGCCGGGCTGGCGGTGGCCCGCGCCGCGATGGGCGGCCTCGGCGACGTGCACCTGGTCACCGACGGCCGGTCGGCATACGGCACTGAGTGGCCCGACTGCCCCTGGCCGGCCGTGACGGCGGCGAGCGATCAGCCGATCGCAGCCTGCCTGGCCGCTCAGTACGCGGGGTGGAAGGTGGCCGCCAAGAAATACTTCGCGATGGCGAGCGGTCCGATTCGGGCTGCCATCGGCCGCGAGGAGCTCTTCGACCACATCGGTCTGCGGGAGCGGCCGGCTGTCGCGGTAGGAGTCCTCGAGTCGGCGGCTCTCCCGCCTGCCGAGGTCTGCATTCAGCTGGCCGCCGACGCCGGCGTGCCGCCAGAGGTCGTAACGCTCCTGGTCGCCCGCACGGCCAGCCTCGCCGGCACGCTGCAGATCGTCGCCCGGTCGTTGGAGACGGCGCTCCACAAGCTCCATGATCTCGGATTCGACCTGGGCCGCATCCGCCGCGGCCGCGGCATCGCCCCCTTGGCACCCGTGCCGGCCGGTGACGATCTCGTCGCCATCGGCCGCACCAACGACGCCATCCTGTATGGCGGCCACGTGGTGCTCGAGGTCACCGGCGACGACGCCAGCCTCGCCGACATCGGGCCGCGCATGGTGAGCAGCGCGTCGGCCTCGTACGGCGCCCCCTTCATGCAGCTCTTCGAGCAGGCCGGTCGCGACTTCTACGCCCTCGACCCGGCGCTCTTCGCCCCTGCACTCGTCGATCTGGTGAATGTCGATACGGGCACGACCCGCCGCTTCGGTGCCCTGGCGCCGGAGATCGTGGCCCGCTCGTTCAGCGCCGCTGCCGCAGGAACCTGACGCCATGCGGGTGGCGGTCGTCGGAGAGCCCACCGGCTGGCACGTAGGCCGGCTGTACGAGAGCCTCGCCGCCCGCGGCCACCAGGCAGCCGTCGTTCGCTGGTCCGAAATCGCCGCCGGAGTGGGGCCGGCGCCTGCCACCGGGACGGCACGCGGAGCAGCCTGCGATTCGTTCAGCCCGCCGGCCTTGGCCATGGCCGACGCCGTGCTCGTCCGTGGCATGCCTGGAGCCACGGCCTCCGACGTCCGCCTCGAGGAGGTGGTGTTTCGCATGGATGTGCTCGGGCGGGTCGCCGCCCGCGGCACCCGCGTGATCAACAGCCCCCGGTCCCTCGAATCCGCGATCGACAAATACCTGTCGCTGGCCCGACTGGCGGCCGCACGCCTGCCTGTGCCCCGCACGCTCGTAGTGCAGGACGCTGCGCAGGTCGCCGAGGCCTGGGACACGCTCGGTGGCGACTGCGTTGTCAAGCCGCTCTTCGGCTCCCGGGGCCGCGGGCTGTATCGCCTCGACAGCCGCGCCGCCCTCTCCGCCTGGCTCGATCTCCCCGAGACGCGGCAGCGACCACAGGCCGTCGTCTATCTTCAGGAGTTCATCCACCACGGCGGCTGGGACGCCCGGCTGTTGGTGCTCGGCAGCGACGTCTTTGCCATGCAGCGCTGGGCTGCAACGGGCGAGTGGCGGACGAACATCGCCCGCGGCGGCCGCGCCGCGCCGTTCGCCGCCCCGCAGACCTGGATCGACACGGCACGTCGGGCCGCCGCCGTCCTGGAAACAGAGATCGCGGGGGTTGATCTCGTCGCAGCGGCCGATGGCAGCCCGGTGATCCTGGAAGTCAACGCGGTACCCGGCTGGCAGGCCCTCGAGACGGTGACGGGAATCGACATCGCTGCGCGGGTCGTCGGGTACATGGAAGCGGGGTAGGAAGTCGGCTCAACACGATGCTCGCCGGCTTCTTCTCGTAGGCCCGTCACTCCGTGACGGGCAGCCCGTTGCGGAGCAACGGGCC
>CAMDDA010000143.1 GCA_945890755.1 Candidatus Kuenenia stuttgartensis | reverse complement strand
CTGGTCGGCCGATCTCCTCGCGGCCGGGAAGCCGGGCGACACGCCGGTCACCGTTGTCGGCCGCTGCGGCTGGCCCGATCAGCAGATCGCCTTCACGACGCTCGACCGCTGCGCCGCCGATGCGGTCCGGCACGGCTGGCAGCCTCCGGCCGTCGTCATCGTGGGTGATACGGCCCAGCCACTCGCAGCCCGCGGGCCGCTCGCCGGTCGTTGTGTGCTGGTCACGCGACCGGCAGGGCAGGGGGACGAACTCGCCGCGCTCGTCCGCGCGGCCGGCGGCGGCTGCCTGCACGTGCCGCTCGTCCGCATCGAGCCCCCCGAGTCATGGGCGACCCTCGACGCGGCGATCGCCCGGGCCGACACCTACGACTGGGTCGTGTGTGCCAGCGCGAATGGCGTGCGGGCCTTCGTCGAGCGGTTGCGGCACGCAGGCCGCGACGCCCGGGCTCTCGGCACCGCCCGGCTCGCCGCCATCGGCCCGGCGACTCGCCGTGAATTGGATCGCGCCGGCCTGCAGGCCGACCTGGCCCCCGATACGTACAGCTCCGAGGGGCTCGTCGCGGCGTTTGCCGACATGCCGCGAGGCGGCCGGTTCCTGCTCGTGCGGGCCGATCGAGGCCGCGAGCTGCTGCGGACTGAATTGCTGGCCCGGGGCCACACGGTGGACGAGGTCGCTGCCTATCGCACACGCACCGTCGAGGCGGTCGACCCCGAGATTCTGGCGGCAGTCGATCGGGCCGGCATCGGGTGGATCACGATCACGAGCTCGGCGATCGCCGCGGCGGCCGTGCAGGTCTTCGGCGATCGACTGCACCGCTGGCGGGTGGCGAGCCTGAGTCCTGTCACGTCGGCGACGCTCCGCCGCGCGGGCATCGCCGTTGCGGCAGAGGCCTCCGAGGCGACGGCGGCCGGGCTTCTCGCGGCGATCATGGCCCATGAGTCCGGGGAGACCGGAGAAATCGCCCCGTCCGCAGAGTCGCCGCAGCCAGCCCGCTGACGCTGCGTCCAGACCGGTTCTGCCACAGGCGCGCCCCCGGCGGGGGCGGGCTTGAGTGCCGCGGTCGTCAGGTCGATACAAGAGTCGACGTGTGGGAGGCTGCCGGGCGAAAGTCCGAAGGGAGTCGCGGCTCTCGCCACCGGATCGGGGGAACGCGATGACGAAATCGGTCGCACCGGCCACGGTGCTCATCTGTGCGGCGCTGCCGCAGTTGGACCGCAGGAGCGCGACGGCAGGCAATCCGGCAGCCGTGTCCATCACTGCGGCGATCCCGAAGGCATCGGCGATTCGCGTGACACCGGCGATCCCGGTCACATGGATCGGCAGTGTCGAGACGGTGACTCACGGCGGCTTCGCTCCCGACCGATCGGACATCGCGATCGAACTCCAGCCCGAATGGTTCGCGTCTCGGCAGACGCTTCGCACCGCGATCGCCCGGGCGCGAGGGGCCGTCCCCGGCATCCAAACCGCGGTGCTCCGCAGAGCGCCGCTCGAGCATCGCGAACTGCTCGCCGAGTCGGGTATCCGCGTGGTGATGGTCGATGCCTTCGCCGATACCGACCGTGGCAGCCGGCGGCCGGCGCCGCAGGGCTGGCCGTGCCGCAGCCTGGCGTGGGGGCTGTGGGAGGTCGAGTCGGCCCGCCAGCGGCCGACCGGCCTGCGGGCCTGGCTGCCGAGGTTCACGTCGCTGCCCGTGGCCCGACCCGGCGGGCTGCATGTCCTCCTCGATCGCACCGTGGTGCCAGGAGGGCGAGGGGAGATGAGTCCGCGGGTCGAACGCTGGATCGAACAGGTGCAGACACGGCAGACGCGGGGTGCCGTCGTGGCCGCCACGCTCGCCGACCTGCCGACACTCGTGGAACGGCGGCAGCGGCAGCCGTTCAGCGGTTCGGTGCTGCGGGCGGCATGATGCTGCCGGCCCTCGATTGGCCCACTCAGCGCGGCCGCTCGACGATCGACCAGCTCAGGTAGGCCACGAGCAGGCTGGCCGCGATGAAGCCGATGTCGACCGCGAGGCTGGCACGCTCGAACGGGAAGCCGACCGCGAGGTCGGCCACGAACAGGATCGCGATCAAACCCGCGATCACCATGCCGCCGAAGCCGAGGAGTTTCGACACGTGTGGAGGCCCTTCACCCGGAGTCCGCGTTTCGTCAGGGGCAGTGGTTTCGTCGACGCCACTGCCCGCGTACGATACCGATCCTGACGAGAAAGGGCCACCGTGACGCCGCCGACCACCCCTCGTACCGCCGTCTATACCGGATCGTTCGACCCGATCACGCTCGGGCACCTCGACGTGATCGAGCGGGCCAGCCGGATCTTCGACCGGATCGTCGTGGGCGTGGGCATCAATCCCGACAAGCACCCGCTGTTCTCGCTCGAGGAGCGGGTGCGGCTCGTGCAGGCGAGCGTGGCCCGGCTGCCCAACGTGCAGGTGGAACTCTTTAGCGGCCTGTCGGTGGCGTTCGTGCGGGAGCAGGGGGCGAGCGTGCTGCTCCGGGGCGTGCGGTCGCTCACCGACATCGAGGCCGAGTTCACGATGACGCTCGCCAACCGCAAGCTCGACCCGTCCGTCGAGACGGTATTCCTGATGTCCGATGCGGCCTACTCGCACATCTCGTCGTCGCTCTTGAAGCAGATCACGCCGCTGGCCGACGACGCGGCGCTCCTGAGGTTCGTGCCCGCCCCGGTCGTCGCCGAACTGCGGCGGAAACTCGCGACGGAGGTCGTCACCCAGCCGTAGGCCCGTCACTCCGTGGCGGGCAGCGACCGTAGGCCCGTCACTCCGTGACGGGCAGCCCGTTGCGGAGCACCAGGCCTACGGGGGACGGGCAGCCCGTTGCGGAGCAACAGGCCTACGGGTGACGGGCAGTCCGTTGCGGAGCAACGGGCCTACAGTTCGCAAATACGCCGTGAGGGGCTGCCCATGCCCCGGGAGCCGGCGTTGCTGACCAGCGCAGCCAGGATGGCGAAGCGCAGTCAGCATCGAGCGAGCGAAGGCATGGATGCCGAAGCGAGCGTCCGGCGACGGGGCATGGGCAGCCCCGAACTCCCACCACAGGAGGCCGAGCCTCAGTTCGCCGCAGCCTTGGGGCCGTTGCCGTCGAAGTGCTGGCGGAGATACCGGGCCCGCTCGATGTTGCGGTCCTTCGTGTCGAGCTCGAGGCCACGGAGCTTCTGGAGGTGGGCCGGCTGCGTGCGGACGAGCAGCACGTTGATGGCGGAGATGTCGACGCCGCCGATGAGGCCGAGGAGCACACCCATCCGCACCCTCGAGAGGAGCTGCATCGTCTCCTCGGCGGTGATCGTCTGCGCCGTTCGGAGGATGCCGTAGGCGCGGCTCACCTGGTCGTGGACGTTCTGCTGCGTTTCCCGCACGAGGAACTCGCGGGCCCGCCGTTCGTAGTCGATGAGCACGGGCACCACGTCGCCCACCTGCTCGAGCAGCTCCTCTTCGGTCTTGCCGAGCGTGGTCTGGTTGGAGATCTGGTAGAAGTCGCCCATCGCCTGCGAGCCCTCGCCGTAGAGGCCGCGGACGGCCAGTGAGATCTTGTGCAGGCTGCGAAACACCTTGTCGATCTGTCGCGTGATCACGAGGGCCGGCAGGTGGAGCATCACGCTCACGCGGATGCCCGTGCCCACGTTCGTCGGGCAGGCGGTGAGGTAGCCCCAGCGGGGGTGGAAGGCGTAGGGCACGGCCTGCTCGATCTGGTCGTCCACGACCCGGATCTGGTTCCAGACTCCCTGAAGGTCGAGGCCGCTGTGCATGCACTGGATGCGGAGGTGATCCTCTTCGTTGATCATCAGGCTCACCTGCTCGCGGCCGTCGATCGCCACGCTCCGGGCGCCCTGGGCCTCCGCTAATTCGCGGCTGATCAGCTGGCGTTCGACGAGAAACTGCCGGTCGACCTCCTCGAGGTGGCCGACGTCGATGGAGTGCAGCTCCTTGCCGGCCGGCACCAGCGCGATCCGCTCCCGCAGGAACTTCTCGATCTCGGCCCGATCCTGCTCCGAGGCGCGGCTGACGAACGGATACTGGGCCAGGTTACGGGCTAGTCGCACGCGGCTGCTCATCACGATGTCGGACTCGGGGCCCGTGCCGCGGAGCCATTCGCCGACGGTGGTGGTCAGGGTGTCGAGGTTCATCTGGGCGGAGGGGTCCATATGCGGCGGGGTGGAGGTCATTCAGTCGGGCGTTCCAGCCAGTGCTGCTCGGTGTCGCGGATGCGGTCGCGCAGCTCCTTGGCCCGCTCGTAATCTTCGCACTCGATCGCCTCTTGCATGCCGGTTCGCATCCCGATCACGGCCGTGAGCGACTCGGTGCCCTCGGGCAACGGCTCGCCGGGAGCCGTCGGCCGCGAAGGGCGTCGGCCCGTGTGCTGCGTGGCGCCGTGAATGTTGGCGATCAGCGGCTCGAGTTCCTTCTCGAAGTGGACGTAATCGTGCGGGCAGCCGAGCCGGCCCTGGTTGCGGAACTCGAAGAACGTGATGCCGCACATGTCGCAGGCCTTCTGGTCGAGGGCTGCCAGTTCGTCGGCCGTCTGGCCCACGCCCAGTGGGGCCGTCAGGCCGCCCCCCTTCGGCTTCGGCTCCGGGGGCCCGCCCGCAGCCTCCGACTGGTTCAGGTAGACCCGCGCGTGGTCCTCGCAGAGATGGAGTTCGCGGACCTCGGCCGCCTCCAACTCCGTAATGTGGAACACCGCCGGCTTGTCGCACTGCTGGCACTTCATGACACCCTCGTACGAATTCAACCCCATGATAGCGGGTCGGTGGCATCCCGGGGGGAGCCGCGGGCGGGCGGCAGGACGGCGTGTTGTTGGCCTGGCGATTCACCGGTAGTCTCTGCGGCATGTCGCACCTTCCGGAGAGGCCGCGGTTCGCCGACCTGGCCCGGACAAGCCGCCTGGTTCCCGTCTACCGCCGGCTGTTCGCCGACAGCCTCACTCCGCTGTCGGCCTTTGCCCGGCTCGAAGCCGGTGAGGCCGCCTGCCTGTTCGAGAGCGTCGTCGGTGGCGAGAACGTGGGCCGCTACAGCTTTCTGGCGGCCGATCCTTTTCTGCGGCTCGAGGCCCGCGGCACGGACGTCGAGGTGACCGGCCGCGACGGCACCGAGCGGCTCTCGTGCCTGGATCCGCTCGCCGAGCTCGAACGGCGGATGGCCGCCTTTCGGCCGGCCCGCCTGCCCGAATTGCCGCCGTTCACGAGCGGCGCCGTCGGCTGCGCCGCCTACGACAGCGTGCGGTACGTCGAGCGCTTGGCGAACCCGCCCGCCGACGACCTCGGTCTGCCCGACCTGTCGTTCGCCTTCTACGACCGAATGGTCGTCTTCGATAACGTCACGAAGGCGATCGACGTGGTCGTGCTCGCCCGGATCGACGATGAGTCGCCCGCGGGCATCGCCCGCGCCTACGACGATGCCTGCGAGCGGATCGACGCCACGATCAGCAGGCTCTCGGCGCCGTCGGACTGGCCGCCGCCGGCCGACATCGGGCCACGGCCCGATCCCTACGCCGAGCCGGCACCGGTGCCGATCACGTCGCAGTTCAGCCGGGAGGCGTTTCTGGCCGCGGTCGACACGTCGATCGAATACATTCGCGCCGGCGACGTCTTTCAGGTGGTGCTCAGCCGCCGCATGGAAGTGCCGTTCACGGGGCCGGCTCTCGAGATCTATCGCACGCTGCGGGTTGTCAATCCCAGCCCGTTCATGTTCTACCTTCGCACGGCGGCCTACACGCTCGTGGGCAGCTCGCCCGAGATCATGGTGCGGGCGGTGGATGGCCGCGTGACCGTGCGGCCGCTGGCCGGCACCCGCAAGCGTGGGACGACGCCCGAAGAGGATCGAGCCCTCGCGGAGGATCTGCTCGCCGACCCCAAGGAGCGGGCCGAGCATGTGATGCTCATCGACCTCGGCCGCAACGACGTGGGCCGCGTGGCGGCGATCGGCTCGGTGCAGCTCTCCGACGTGATGACGATCGAGCGCTACAGCCACGTCATGCACCTCACGAGCAATGTCACGGGCCAGCTGCGGCCCGGGCTCACGGCGTTCGACGCCCTGCGGGCCTGTCTGCCCGCCGGCACCGTCTCGGGCGCCCCCAAGATCCGGGCGATGGAGATCATCGATGAATTGGAGCCCGTCCGCCGCGGGCCCTATGCCGGAGCCGTCGGCTACATCGACTTCAGCGGCGCGATGGACACCTGCATCGCCCTGCGGACGATCGTGGTGGCGGGGGGCAAGGCCTACGTGCAGTCCGGCGCCGGGATCGTGGCCGACAGCGTGCCCGAGAAGGAGTTCGAGGAGACGCTCAACAAGGCGAAGGGCATGCTCGTGTCGATCGCCATGACGGCCGCCCGACTCGCCGGTGACTGACCCCGGAGCGGTGTCATCATGATCCAGTTCGACCGCGCCACCGTCGCCCGGGCTGGGCATGTCGTCGTGCAGGAGCTGTCGCTCCGGGTGCTGGCCGGGCAGTCGCTGGCCGTCATCGGTCGCAGCGGCGCCGGCAAGTCGGCGATGCTCGCCGCCGCGGGGTGCATGCTACCCCTGCACGCCGGTGACATCGCGGTGGACGGGCGGTCTGCGCGTCTGGAGCCTGAGGCCGTGCGGCGGACGATCGGCTACGTGCCCTCCCGACTGCCCGTGTGGCCGGGCATTCGCGTGGACGAATTCGTGGAACTCTGGGCCGCCGAGGGGGGGCTGCGCGGCGAGCCGCTCAGGGCGGCGATCGACCGAGCCCTGACGGCGGCCGGCCTCGAACGCCGGGGACACGAGCCGTTGGAGGCCCTGGACGACGGCCACGCCAAAAGACTCCTGCTCGCGCGGGCGCTCGTTCACGATCCACACGTGCTTCTCTTCGACGACCCATTCGGCGGTCTCGATCCGGTCGAGCGCCGGGAACTGGAGCAGTTCGTGGCCGACGCCCACCTGATGGGGCGGACGGTGCTCGCCGCCATCGACGACGGCGATGTGCCTGCCTGCTTCACGCACGTCGCCGTGCTCCGTGAGGGGCGGCTCGTTGCCGCAGGGCCGGTCGATCCGGCCGCCTTCGGCGGCGACCGACGCTTCCGCTACCGAATCACCTCCCGCGCCCGCGCTGAAGATGCCGTGCGATCACTCCAGGGCCTGCCTGTCGAGGCACGAGCCATCGATCTCGATGCCGTGGAGGCCATGTTCGCGCCCGCCGCTCTGTCCGCGTCACGCCTCGTCGCGACCGTCGTCGCGGCCGGCATCCCCGTCGATGCGGCCGGCTTCCATCCCGCGTGGACCGCGCAGCTCATCGAGTGACCACCGCTGTCCCATGCAAGCCCTGAGCGGGAGCGCGGGGATCGGGTGGAAACTGGCGTGACCGGCGGGTCGATCCCCCGGCTCGCGCCTGGGGGCTTGTATGCGATCAATAGAAGCCCTGAGCGCGAGCGCGGGGATCCCGCAGCGTGCTCACGCCGCGTCGCCCCAGGCGCGGCGGACTTCGCCGAGGCCCTCGACGCACAGTTCGTAGTCGTGGCTGAGCCGCTCGAAGAGCAGCCGCTCCTCGGCGGCGTCGTCGGGCTCGAGTGTGCTCGCCAGCCAATAGGCCTGCCTGCCCGCCTCGCGGAAGTCGAGCAGGTGGTCGGGCCGGCCGGGCTGTCGCCGGGCGACGGCCTCCGGATAGAGGCCGCTCCAGAAGAGCGTGGAGTCGCCGATCTGCTGATACTCAATGACCGCCTGGTGCGCCTCGTGATCCCGTGCGGCGACGAGTCGGCGGGCCACGTCGGGCGGGCCCCGCTCGCCGGACGGCGGCGGTGCGAGGGCATCGTGGCGGAGAAATCGCACGAGCAGGGTGGCCACGTAGTCGACGAGTTGCGGATCCACCACGCCCAGCCGGGAATGGAAGGCATATTCCGTAAGCCCACGGAAGAAACGCTCGATGTCGGCTGGTTCACGGGCGGCGAACATCAGAGCCTCGCACAGTGGTGGTGCGGCAGCTATCGTTGCTACGCATCGTTATAGGCGGCGGTTCCCCTCCGAGGCCACAGGAATTCACTCGCGATGGTTGCCGCAACCTGCATGCCGCTCCTGCTGGCGGCCGGCCGCGAGGGCGCGTTGCAGCCGCTGCTCGTGCAACTCGTCGTGATCATCCTCGCCGCCCGGGCCGGGGCGATCGTGGCGCGCTGGCTGCGGCAGCCGAGCGTGGTGGGGGAGATCGTGGCAGGATTGCTGCTGGGGCCTTCGGCGCTCGGTGCCGTCGCCCCCGGCGTCTTTGCGGCGATCTTCGGTGGCGGGGCCACCGGCGGGGAGTTGGAGGCGGCCCTCACCGGCTTCAGCCAGGTCGGTCTGATCCTGCTGCTCTTCCTCGTGGGGATCGAGTTCGACTTCTCCCATGTTCGGCGGCAGGGGCGGCTGGCGGCGGCCGTGTCGCTCGCCGGGATCGTGGCGCCGTTCACGCTCGGGCTGGGTCTTGCCGCGCTCATGGCTCCGCGGCTGGAATCACTCGGTGCCGAGGCCGCGATCGATACGCGGGCCTTCGCCCTCTTTCTCGGTACCGCGATGTCGATCACGGCGATT
>CAMDDA010000142.1 GCA_945890755.1 Candidatus Kuenenia stuttgartensis | reverse complement strand
CTCACCTGGCCGCCGGGCTGACGTGCCGCTTGGGTCGCAACGCGGGCGGCGGCCTCGCATCACTTCCACCATTTGCCCGACTTCGCCCGGCCGGTCGTCGCCTTGGCTGCAGCGGCTTCCCGCGTGGCCGCCTCGACCACCGACTGCTCCGGCACGAATGCCTCGAGATACCGAGGCCAATGCCCGGCCAGATCGACGAGACAGCCGCCCACGTCGTCGGCCGCGAGTCGCTGATCGAGCCTGGTGAGCATCCGCGTCAGCTGGACCCGTTGCGATTCGTCGAACGCCAGGTCGAAGAGCCGGACCTCGTCGATCTCGACGCTGCCCGGCCCGAGGAGGTCGAACCGCACCCGCAAGGAGTCGAGGCCGGCATCGGGAAGATCATCCACCTGGAGCACGAACTGGGTCCACTGGGGGCCGAGCGGCCGCCCTCCCGCAATACCGCCGATCGAGGCGAATCGGTAGTACTCGCGGCCATTCTCGTCGCCTTCGAGCGCGATTCGCAGCGGCGGCTGGGAATCTCCCTCCTTGATCCGTAGCCAGGCCGCGATACTCAACCGGCCCGAAGCCGGTCGGGTGAACGGGTTGCTGCGGAGCGTCGAGAGCCCGTTCGCCGAGGTGAAGCTCGCAGCGCGGCTCCCCTCTGGATCCCGGCCGGCGACGACCGCGAGGGTACCCCGGCGGGCTTCCACGATCTCCCAGCCCGGCAGGATCGGCCGTATCGCCCCGGACGAGGCCATGTCGCCCCCCAATTCGAAGCTCGGGTTGTCGAGCACGTCGATCGGCACAGGCATCTCGAGCGTCTTTCGCCGCTCCTTCAACTGACTCACGCGGGTCGCGACCGCCTCCCGCACGGCCGGCTCGTACCCGACCTGGGCCGACGTGATCTGCACGGCCCCTTCCACCCACAGCCCGCGCATGCCCCAGGCGTCGACCGGCACCGCGAGCGTCGTGTCCGCAAGTGGCAGCCGTGTGCCCGTCACGGCATCGACCACACCGAGCGGCTGACGATCGAACGCGACGGTCGCCACCGCCGAGGTGCCTGCGGTATCGACGACATGCAGCCAGGTCCGCCCACCCACCTGCCTGCTACGGACGACCAGCGGGGCTGCCGCACCGGCCACGAGTTCGAGCGGCTCTGCAGGCAGCGCCTCGACGGCCTGCCGACTTGCCCAGGGTTCCACGGGCAGCGACCGCACGAGCCCGGCGTCGAACACCACTTCCAGATCTGCTGCGACATGGGCCTCGGCCAGGCTCCGATCCCGCTCGGCGAACGTGGCGTCCGTGTGAATCTGCACGAGACCACTCAGAGCCGCAGTGCTGAACGGCCCATGTGGCGCGACGCCCGCGAGATCGAGCTGCCGCGGCTCGCCGAACAGCACGGCCCCGCCTCGGCCCGACGTGGTGACCGCAAGCGCGCGATTCGCCGCGGCCGTGGCCGACTCGACGGCGAGGCTCGCGCCACCGCTGCGCACCTGAGGCGCCACGTACAGCAGCCGCGGGTCGGTTGCGAACCGCGCCGGCTCGAACGCGATCTCGCGAAAAATATCGGTGGTCCGCGATTCCGGAGCCAGGGTCGGACGGAAGCGGGCGGCGTTCTCACCACTCGACAGGAGCGTCGTGGGCACGACGGCGAGCGTGCGGGCCGGGCGATCCGGTCGCCCTTGGGCGACCACGTCCGCAAGCCGCGTCCAGAAGGCCATCGTCTGGGCGACCCGCCATTCGAGCCACTCGGCCCGCAGGGGGCCCTCGACCACCGCTGCCCGAGCGGCGAACCGATTGGCGGCGGCAGCCGGCTCTTGGAGCTTCATATCGGCAAGGAAGCGGGCGAACGTCGCGTCGTCGAGGCCCCACGCCACGCCCGGCATGTGCAGCCAGCCGTCGCTCGGGAGCATGACGGCCAGACCGTCCACCGCAGCCGCGTCGCGAGTCCGGACAACCAACTCCGTCACGACCTCGACGACGGCCGCCTGCACCCGCGGATCGAGAATGTTGTAGTGGAGACCTCCGTGGCCAGCCGTTCGCCGCGGCCGGCCGTCGCGGCCCACGCAGGCAATGCCTGTCGCGTCGGCCCCGCCCCGCGCCAGCACGGTTTCCACCGCCGGCAGCGGTGCATCGAACACCACGGCTGGCAGGAGCCGCATGCCCTCGCGGCTGCAGCCGCGGCAGAGCAGTTCGAGGAGATCCTTCGGCGCCGGATCGAGACCCGTGTCGGTCGCCGCCCCACTGCCCCATCGCGGCGCCTGCCGCAGGGCCGCCGATGGCCAGGTCGCCGCGCCGCCGGCGTACACCGTCACGACCGCACCGGCCGCGGCCCGGGCCCGCAGCTGCTCGACGAGGTGCTGCGTCGCCTCAAAATGGCTCCGCCAGTCAGACACCGCGCCGGCGCCATCGCGCACGACCCGGTCGCGGCCACCAAACTCAGTGAGCGCCGGGTCGGCGACATACGCATGGAGCCGGCGGCCGCCACTGGGGGTGGCCGATGGCGCCGCGGCCGGGAGTCGCACGGGCCCCGCCAGCACCCGCACACGGCCGAAGAGGGCCGCCTTCCGTTCCGCATTCGCGATCACGAGGAGCGGCTGGCGGGTCGTGGGCCAGAAGGCGAAGCGATGCATGCCGAGGCGGGCGGCACCGGGTTCACGACGCACCTCGAAGCCTCCGGCGTGTCGCGGCAGCAGCTTCGCACCGGCGGCATCGGCCTCCAACACGGCCACGCCGACCGCCGCATCCTGATCCGATGGAAACTCGATCTCGACCACATGCGGCCGCCCCGGCTCCGCGTTCGCAACGAGCACGCCTTCCCAGCTCGGCGTCCCCGTGTCGTCGCCTGGCGGCAACCGCAGCATCGGCCCCAGAGGATGCGGCTCGACACGACTGTGGCCGACCGCCAAGAGGCCGTTCAGCCGTGGCACCATCGACGAGAGCGATGACACACTCGGCACCGGCACGGCGGGCAGCTTCGGCAGCGGCAGGTTCGGCCGTGGAATCGAAGGGAGCGACATTGACGGCAGCGGCACGGACGGCAGCGACATGCTCGGCAGCCCCATGCCGGGGAGCCGACGCAGTCGCTCGAGGAGCTTGGGACTGCCGGGATCGAGCTCGTAGAGGATCTTCCAGTCGGCCGTCGTGGGCACGTCGGCCACGGTGTCTGCGATCGCGACGATCTGCACCGTGCGGCTCGCCAGGGGCCGCGTCCAGCGTAGGCTGCTGCGTTCCATGGCCTCGAGGTCGATCTCGTAGGCTCCCTCAGCCGCCGGCAGCACCACGTCGAACGTGACGGCTGCGTAGCGGATCGGCTGCGGTCCGGCCACCGCCGGGTCAGCAGGCTGGGGCGTGAGCACGATCTCCTGGGCGGCGATCTCGGCGCCGTCCCCGGTCGGCTTGAGCCGCATGGTGAGCACGACAGGCAGCCCGCTGTCAGCCTTCGCCATGAGCAGCGGATCGACGGTCACCCGCACCCGATCGCCCGGCCGTCGCACCGCTTCTCGCGACATCGCGAGTGCATCGCCGGCAGCGTCACCCAGCGTCACCCGCAGCATGTCACCCGCGGCGATCTTGGCGGTGAATCGATTGCCGGCATCGTCCAGTGGCTCTGACACAGGCTTGCCGAGCAGATCGGCCAGAGGCACGTCGATGGTGACCGGGGGGGTGGCCACTCCCACGGGCCGCAGGGCCGCGACGAGCCGCCGATCGCGAACGTCGCGCACCGAAACCTCGATGCCGTCACTCGTGATCGGCCGCGGATGATGCACTTCGAGCGCATGGGCCTGTTCGTGCACGAACGCGGCGGCATCCGGCTCGGACGACAGCGTTCGCCAATTCACCGGCTCCGCCCCTCTTGAAACATCGGTGGTGTTGACGATCGCGATCTGACCGGTCCAGGCCCGCGGCTGGCCACCGCCCCAGTTGATCCGCACCGTCAGCGGCCGGCCTTCGGAGGCCGGAGCGACGGGGGGTGGCATGGCCGCTGCGAGGTCGGCGGCATGCGTCGCCGCCAGCGACAGCCACGCAGCGACGAGTGCGGCTGCGCACAGACGCCACGACACGAGCAGGATGCGAGCAGACGATGACACGAGCCAGCCACCAGCGCGGGGAATCCGGTCTATTTCATCCTGCCCGGCGCGGCGACTGCGGACGGGCGGGGAGGCGGATGGTAGCGGGATGGCGCAAGCCGGGCAAAGCGTTTTTGCCGGCCGAAAACCTATGCGTGCCCCTGCTCCGCGGCCGGGGAAAGCGGGGTTGTCCAGGCACGCGGGAGATCGCCAGCGGCGACCGCCGCCAGCAGGCTCGCGAATTCCTCCACTTCATGCGGGCAGCGATCGGCCACGTCGCACAACTCGAAGAAATCGTCGGGTTTCGCATAGAGCCGAATACCACGCGGGGGCGTCGTCTCGGCCGTCGGTGCCGCCGGCGCGATCGCCCGCCACCCGCGGGTCACGATCGCAGTGCCTCCGCGGGTCGTCGTGACCACGCGATCGCGGCCCGCCGGTGACCAGTCGTCGAAGAGCTTCGCCAGACTCACTCCTTGCCACGGCTCGCGCGGCCCATCGACCGGCGCGGCCCCCTCGACGAGTTCCCGCACCGTCGCGGCCAGGTCGGCAGGCGTGACAAGTCCGCCGAACCGCTGAGCCGCCATTCGCCCCTCGGCGTCGACCAGGATCGCGGGCAGATGGGAGAGCTCGCCGTACGGAGGCATCTCGCCGCCCCCCACGCGGCCGTGCAGACCGAGCCCGATTCCCCGCAGGCCCACCACGAGCACGGTCAACGGTCCGTCGCCTGCCGCATCGAGCAGCGCTGCGAGGCAGCGGTCGAGGAGTGTCAATTGCGCGGCGAACACGTGCCGGATGCCGACGAGCAGGTCGGGGTCGGTGTCGGCCGTGGCCACGAAGTCGGGCACGGCCGCGCCTGGGGGTGGTGGCGGATCATCGGAATCCTGGTAGGCGGCGACGAAGTCCTCCGGCGCGTCCCAGGCGATGCCGAGGGCGGCGGCGTGCACGACGATGCGTTGCCTGCCGCGGGCCACCGCGTCGGCCGCAGCCGCGAACAGCCGCGCGAGCGACGTCGTCTCCGGTTCGGCCTCGGCAGCGGCTCTTGGCAGTGCCTCGACGACGTGCACGTCCGCCGGGGCAGGCGTTGCATCTGGCCGACTCGCCGCCATCAGCCGCGGGTCGTCGGTCACGACATGCGCAGCCGCCAGGCCTCCGACCAGGTCGCCGAATGTCGCCTGGGCATCGTCGGTCGTGGCGAGGAACCGCTCGAACACGAGGCCCCGCCCTGCCAGGGCCGTGAGCGTCGGCATCGCCACCCAGGTCGCGCCGTATGGCGGCAGGATCCAGGCCGGCAGCCGATCGATCGCGACCACGAGCAGGCGGGGCGGGATGGGGGGCATGCGGCGGTGTCTCCTCGAGCTCTGACGACTGCAACGACCTGCTCGCTCAATCGTGCTTGCCCCGGGGCCTGCTGCGCCGGGATCGGGTCTGTTCGATCTGTTGCCTTTATCTTTATGTTGATCTGTTGCCTTTATGGCAGGCGGTCGGCCATGCTGTCAGGCCCTCGACCTTTCACGCCGGGTCTGGCATGGCTTCTTCGCCTCATCCCTACCGCACCCAGCCGGCCGCCACCACGCGGATGCCCCCGGGCATTCCCTTCATCGTCGGCAATGAGGCCGCGGAGCGATTCTCGTTTTACGGGATGAAGACGATTCTCGTCGTCTTCATGACACAGTATCTGTTTTCGGCGACCGGCCAGCCCGACTTCATGACGGAAACGGAGTCGCGGGAGTGGATGCACCTGTTCGTGGCCAGTGCCTACCTGTTTCCGCTGCTCGGCGGCATCGTTGCCGACGCGTTCCTGGGCAAGTATCTCACCATCCTGCTCCTCTCGCTCGTCTACTGCGTGGGCCATCTCTGCCTGGCGCTGATGGACCTGCCGGGGCCATTGCTGGAGGCGACGCTCTCCCCACGCGGCTGGCTGCTCGCCGGGCTGGCGTTGATCGCGATCGGTTCGGGCGGCATCAAGCCCTGCGTTTCGGCCCATGTCGGCGACCAGTTCGGCCAGTCCAACAAGCACCTGCTCGAGAAGGTGTTCGGCTGGTTTTACTTTGCGATCAACTTCGGCTCGTTTTTCTCGACGCTGCTCACACCGTGGCTGCTCCAGAAGGCAGGAGCGGGCTGGGCCTTCGGCGTGCCGGGCATTCTCATGGCCGTCGCCACGCTCGTCTTCTGGCTGGGCCGCCACCGGTTCGTACACGTGCCGCCCCGAGGCCTGACGTATTTCCGGGAGACGTTCAGCCCCGAGGGGCTGGGGGCCATCGGCCGCCTCATCCCGCTCTATCTCCTCGTCGCAGTGTTCTGGTCGCTCTTCGATCAATCGGGGGGCGCGTGGGTGCAGCAGGCGGCCCGCATGGATCGGCGGTTCCTCGGCATCGAATGGCTCGAGAGCCAGATCCAGGCCGTCAACCCGCTCCTCGTGCTGCTCTTCATTCCGCTGTTCGGCTTCGTGATCTACCCGGCCGTCGGGCGACTGCTCGACTTCACGCCGCTCCGCCGAATTCTCGTCGGCTTCGCCCTGGCCACGGCGGCCTTCGCGATCTCGGCCTACGCCGAACGGCTGATCGACGCCGAGGCCGTCCGGCAGGCTGTCGCCCAGACTGGACAGGCCGCTGAACGGGCGGGGGCAGACGCGGCCCGGTGGCCGTCGGTGGGCTGGCAACTGTTGGCCTATCTCGTGATCACGGCCGCGGAGGTCCTCGTGTCGATCACCTGCCTCGAATTCAGCTACACGCAGGCCCCGCCCCAGATGAAGTCGCTCGTCATGAGCCTCTACCTGCTGAGCATTTCGCTGGGTAACCTGTTCACCGCGGCAGTGAACATGGCCACCAGGGACGCCGCCGGTAATTCCACGCTCACGGGCGAACGCTATTATTGGTTCTTCGCGGGCTGCATGGCGGTCGCCACGGTGCTCATGGTGCCCGTGCTGGCCTGGTATCGGCCGCGGGAGTATCTGCAGCGCGAGGCGGAGGAGGCGGTGACATGAACGGACGCACGCATCTCGACGGGAGGCTTTCAGTCGTCGGGCAGCCCCTCGGGCCGACGCGGCGCGGGTTTCTGGCCGCCGCGGCTGCCGCCGTGGGCACCGGCGTGCAGACCCGGGCCGCCGTCGACCCCGTCGCCACGCCGCCGGCATTCCGAATCTCGCTCGCCGAGTGGTCGCTGCACGAGACGCTCTTCGCCGGCAAGCTCGACAACCTCGAGTTTCCGCGGGCCGCCAGACAGCAGTTCGGCATCGACGCCGTCGAATACGTCAACCAGTTCTTCAAGGACAAGGCTCGCGACGCCGATTACCTCGCCGAGCTCGCCACCCGCGCCACCGACGAGGGCGTGACGAACGTGCTCATCATGTGTGACGGCCTCGGCAACCTCGGCGATCCCGACGAGAACGCCCGGACTCAGGCGGTCGAAAACCACTTCCCGTGGGTGGAGGCCGCCAAGCGGCTCGGCTGCCATGCGATCCGCGTCAACGCGGCGAGCAAGGGGGAGTTCGAGGAGCAGCAGAAGCTCGCCGCCGACGGCCTGTCACGGCTGGCGGAGTATGCCGCCCAGATGCAGATGAACGTGATCGTGGAGAACCACGGCGGACTCTCCAGCAACGGCGGCTGGCTGGCGGGCGTGATGAAGCTCGTGGACCGACCCAACTGCGGCACGCTACCCGACTTCGGCAACTTCCATGACTACGACCGCTATCGGGGCGTGGAGGAGCTGATGCCCTTCGCGAAGGGAGTGAGCGCGAAGAGCCACGAGTTCGACGCCGAGGGCAACGAGGTGCGAACCGACTATCGGCGAATGATGAAAATCGTGCTCGACGCCGGCTATTCAGGCTGGGTGGGCATCGAATACGAGGGCAAGGCCCTCCCGGAGGCCGAGGGCATCCTCGCCACCAAGAAGCTCCTCGAACGCGTTCGCGAAGAGTTCGCCGCCCGCTGACACCATGCGTGCCCGTCAGCCGTAGGCCCGTTGCTCCGCAACGGGCTTTGCCCGTCCCCGTAGGCCCGTTGCTCCGCAACGGGCTTTGCCCGTCAGCCGTAGGCCCGTTGCTCCGCCAACGGGCTTTGCCCGTCACGGAGTGACGGGCCTACGGGGAAAGTACGGCCTACTTCGGCGTGACCGGGCTCCGCGACAGATCGAGGTCCACGACCACCGGGAAGTGGTCCGAGATATCGAGATCGCTCGCGTGACAGATGAACGCCCGCACGACGGCTGGTTCGAGTTCCCGCGGCAAGAGGATGTGGTCGATCATCGTGAACACGTCGTCGCCATCAGCTGCGCCGTTCTCGTTGAAATCCCAGTGCGACGTGTAGCGGTCGGCCACCCGCGGCATCAACCCGGCGGCGTTGACCAACTCCGGCCCGGGCCGCTCGGAATCAAAGTCCTTGAGATCGCGCAGCACCGTTGTCTGCGTCTTTCGCAGGCCGTCGGCCATCGGCACGTCGGCATCGTAGTCGTTGAGATCACCGAGCACGATCGGCAGGTAGCCACGGGCCACGATCTCGCGACGGATGATGTC
>CAMDDA010000141.1 GCA_945890755.1 Candidatus Kuenenia stuttgartensis | reverse complement strand
CGGCGATCGGCACCCCGAACTGCGGCAACTCGTTGCCGGTCGAGGTGGTCATCGTCAGCGTCTGGGTCTCGTCGGAGTTCTTGAACGTCACGCCACCGAGGTACGACGCGTTGCTGTTGTACCCGGCATAGCCGGTGTTCTGCACCGGGCCGAAGGCCGTCATGCCGTCGTCCCAGTTGTCCCAGCCGTTCGTGATACCGTTGTAGAACACGACCTGGTCGTTCGGGGTCCACGTCGTGAGCACGCCGGTGTGCGTGAACGGCTCACCGTACTGCATCGTGTAGGCATGGGTGTAGAAGAAGTTGCCGATGGCCGGCACGACTTCATACCCGATGATCGTGTAGAAGTGCCCGAATTTCACGGCCAGGTCGTTGTAGCCCAGCTCACCGTAAAGCTGCGGCATGGCCAGGCCGTAGTACCGATTGGAGCCCCACCGCGGAGCACCGAGCCCGATCGGATCGCCGATGCGACTGGCGTCGAGCCCGCGGGCCGTCGTGTAGATGTAGTCGGTACCGTAGAGCAGATCCACGCGACCGCCCCAGTCCCAACCGCCATCGCCCGTGTCGAGCGTCTTCTCGTTCACGAGATAGAGCTGGTTCATCTGCCCCATCCAGTTGCGGTCGTTGAACGTGATCGGTCCGTTCCACGGCGCGCCCCAGTTGTTGCCACCGATGCCGGCGGCCACCCAGCCGTAGGTGTTGATCCCGCGGCTCTGCAGCAGCTCGGTCTCGAGGTAGCGGGTCGGACCCTCCTCCTCGGCGGCGGCAGCCTCCTGGGCGGCCTCCTGCGGCGGCAGGGCGCGGAGCTGGTAGGCATCCTCCTGCGGCACGTTCGGCACGACGGGAACCTGGGCCTCGGCGGAGGTGACGGTGAGGGCCACAAGGCCGCCCGCCACCCAGAGAGGCAGCTTGAATTTGATGAATCGCATGGTCACGGAAACTCCCAGTTGAAGGCGTGGACGTGGACCGCGACCCCCGCGGCCCACCGCTGCGTTCGGCACCAACGGGTCACCGAGCGCACGGTCCGCCAACCGTGACGCAAGAAAACCCCCGCCCACGTTCGGTATCGGTGCCGATGAGATGCAGCCCAAAGGCCGGGCTCTCGAGCCCGCAAGGTTTTCGCGACCGGCAGGCAAACGGCGCAAACACTGCCGGTCGCGGAAGGCAAGCCCGTTGCGGAGCAACAGGCCTACGGGGAGGGGGAGGACGCCAGCATGCCGTCGAGGAGGGCCGAGACGAACTGCTCGGGCGAGAAGGCATCGAGGTCGTCGGCCGACTCCCCCACGCCCACGAACTTCACCGGCAGCCCGAACTGCTCGGCCACCGGCACGATCACGCCGCCGCGGGCCGAGCCGTCGAGCTTGGCGAGCACGATGCCCGTGCAGCCGGCCGCCTCCTTGAAGCCCTTGGCCTGCGAGAGGGCGTTCTGGCCGGCGGTGGCGTCGAGCACGAGAAGTGTTTCGTGGGGCGCGTCGGGAATCTGCTTGGCGATCACACGGCGGATCTTGCCCAACTCCTGCATCAGATTCGACTGGGTCTGGAGCCGGCCGGCCGTATCGACGATGCACACGTCGAAGCCCCCCTCGACGGCCCGAGCCGCCGCCCGATGGGCGACGCTCGCCGGGTCGCAGCCCGTCTCGCCCCGCACGATCTCGGCGCCCACGCGGCCGGCCCACATTGTGAGTTGCTCCACCGCGGCCGCCCGAAACGTGTCCCCCGCGCCAAGCACCACCCGCTTGCCCTCGCGGGTGAAGAGCCGGGCGAGCTTGGCGATCGAGGTCGTCTTGCCCGAGCCGTTTACGCCCGTGACGAGGATCACGGTGGGGCCGCTCGCCGCCAGCGCAACGCCTGCCTCTGCCCCTGCGAGCCGGGCCAGTAATTGCCGCCGGATCGAATCGATCACCACCTCGGGATCGACGACGCGGGCCCGCAGCCGGTCGCGCACGTCGGTGACGATCGCCTCGGCGGCCGCCGGTCCCATGTCGGTGCGAACGAGCGCCCCCCGCAGCTCCTCGAGGAACTCCTCGTCGACGAGTCGCCCGTCCCGCTTGAAGAGGTCGCGGACGTCGGTCGAGAGCACCTTGGCCGTTTTCGACAGCCCGGCTTTGAGACGGTCGAGAAAACTCCGCGGCGCCGGTGCGGCTGCGGCCTCGTCGGCGGGCGTTGCCACACCAGGCTGCGGCTCGGCAGCAGGCTCATCGGCAGCCTTGCGGCCAAAACGAAACAGGGCCATGACGAGGTGCTCCGGAGATCGAGTGCGTTATGCGGCCGGCGGCGGCGTGCCCGCCGCCAGGCTGTCGAGCAGGCTGCCGAGAATGCCGGCCACGAACCGCGGCGAGGCCTCGGTGCCATACCGACGTGCCAGTTCGATCGCCTCGTCCACGACGACCGGCCCGGGCGTGTCGGTGTGTCGCAGCTCGTGCACCGCGATCCGCAGCACGGTGCGGTCGGTCGCCGCCATCCGCGACACGGGCCAGCGGGTCGAACGGGCATCCAGCTCGGCGTCGAGCTCAGGGCGATGCCGAGCCACGCCGTGCACGATCCCGGCGGCGAAGGCGGAGAGCGTGGTCGAATGGAGCCGGCCGTGCAGAAAGGTCTCGAGCGCCTGGCCATCCTCCGCCGTGTCGAAGCCGGGATTGAACTCCATCCGGTGGAGCGCCTGGAGGGCAACTTCGCGGGCTCGGCGGCGGCCTGGCATGCAGCGGGTATCTCAGCGGGCGGGGGCGGGAGAACGTGGCAGCGACTGACACAAGGCGATCATGTCGAGCGCGGCCCCGGCGCACTCGACTCCCTTGTTGCCGGCGAAACCGTCGGCCGCCGTGCCCCCGGCCCGGGCGAAAGCCTGGGCGAGCGTCTCGCAGGTGAGCACGCCGAAGAGCACGGGGAGGCCGCGCACACGGGCCGTCTCCTCGATGCCCCGGGCCACGGCCTGGGCGATATGGCGGTCGTGCTCCGTCTCACCGCGGATGATCGCGCCGAAGCAGAGCACCGCGGCATAGATGCCCGTGGTCGCCAGCCGATCGGCGGCGAGCGGCAGCTCGAACGAGCCCGGCACCCAGGCGACGTCGATCGCCTCGGGTGTCAGCCCGGCAGCCCGCAGCCGCCAGACGGCGGCGTCGAGCAGCCGCTTCGTCACCTGGTCATTCCAGCGGGAGACGACGATCGCCACCCGCGTGCCCGCAGGCAGCGGCGCCGACGACTCTCCGAGCAGTCGATATGCCGCACCGCTCATGCCCCGCGATTCCGCCATGACTGGTTCGCCGATCCGCATCAGGATTTCAGGGCCGCCAGGAAGTCGGCGTTCGCCTTCGTCTTGCCCAGCCGATTGATGAGCAGCTCCATCGCATCGGTCGGGTTCATCTCGCCGAGCACACGCCGCAGCACGCAGATGCGGCGGTATTCGTCGGGCTCCAGCAGCATCTCCTCGCGGCGGGTGCCCGAGCGGTTGATGTCGATGGCCGGGTAGATCCGCTTGTCCACCAGCCGCCGGTCCAGCACGATCTCGAGATTGCCGGTGCCCTTGAACTCCTCGAAAATCACGTCGTCCATCCGGCTGCCCGTGTCGATCAACGCCGTGGCGATGATCGTGAGCGAGCCCCCCTGCTCCACCTTGCGGGCGCTGCCGAAGAACCGCTTCGGCCGCTGCAGCGCGTTGGAATCGACGCCGCCTGACAGGATCTTGCCGGAGTTGGGCACTTCCGAGTTCCAGGCCCGGGCCAGCCGCGTGATTGAATCCAGAAAGATCACGACGTCGCGGCCGTATTCCACGAGCCGCTTGGCCTTCTCGATCACCATGTCGGCCACCTGCACGTGGCGGGAGGCATTTTCGTCGAAGGTGGAACTGATCACCTCGCACGACGGCCCCTTCACCTGCCGCTCCATGTCGGTGACCTCTTCCGGCCGCTCGTCGATGAGCAGCATGAAGACATAGGCCTCTGGATAGTTGGTGAGGACAGCCTTGGCCATTTTCTGAAGCAGGATCGTCTTGCCGGCCCGCGGCGGGCTCACGATCAGGCCGCGTTGGCCGAAGCCGATCGGCACGATCAGATCGATGACGCGGGTCGAGAGTTCCTCGGCCGTCGTCTCCATCACGATCCGTTCGTCGGGATGGAGCGGCGTGAGTTCGTCGAAGAAGGTGCGGGTCGAGAGCTTGGCGGGATCCTCGCCATTGATCGCCTCGACGCGCAACAGCGCGAAGTACCGCTCGCTCTCCTTCGGTGGCCGGATCTGTCCGGCCACGGTCATGCCGTTTCGCAGGCCGAAGCGACGAATCTGACTCGGCGACACATAGATGTCGTCGGGGCACGAGAGGTAATGAAAGTCGGGGCTGCGGAGAAATCCGAAGCCGTCGGGCAGGATTTCGAGCGTGCCCTCGCCGAACATCAGCCCGTTGAGCTTGATCCGCTCCTTGAGAATGCGGAACACGATGTCCTGCTTCTTGACGCCGGTGACGTCGCCGATGTTCTCCTGGCGGGCCAACTCCACCAACTCCTGCATGGAGAGCGCCTGGAGGCTGGCGATCGACGGGTCGCCCTTCTTGAGCGCCTCGTAGTGGCCGGTGACGTCCATCCCGTCCTTGACTTCGGCCGCGATCTCTTCGGCCAGCGACATCGGTTCCCGCTCCTCGTCGGCCGGAACGCCAGAGTCAGACGCGGAATCGGAAGCTTGCATGATGCACCTGATGCGGGCGAATGCCCGCGAAACGGGACGGGAGCGAAACGGAAGGAGGGAGGATGAGACGGAACGGAAGCGTGCGAAACGGTGCGAGCGGGGCTTTCGGGCGGGAGACTCGTCGAGCCGGGGCCGGACATGCATCCAGCCGCGGAACCCCTTGCCGAGTCGCTGAAAACCCCAGGGACGGGAATCGGTCGAATCTGGTGCCCCCGCGGCTCACGGCCGCTGCAGGTCGCTCCAGATCCGGTCGATCTGCTGCGAAGTATAGGTTGGATCCCCGGAGGCATCCACCCGGAGGGTTTTCGGCTCCAGTTCGTGCGGCAGCGTGGAGCCGCGATTCCAGGCTGCCTCGCGGGCGGCCTGCTGCTCGGCGGTCCAGCCCCGGGCGGCGAGCCGCCGCCGCCGCTCTTCTTCGCGGCATTCCACGACCAGCAGCCGGTCGCACCGCTCGGCCCAGCCGGCCCGCACGAGCAGCGGCACGTCGAGCACGGCCACGCGGTGACCGCCCCCCGTCGTGGGCAGGCAACGCAGCCGATCGAGTTCCGCCTCGATCCGCCGTCGCACCCGCGGATGCACGATCGCCTCGAGATCGCGGAGCGCCGCCTCGTGGACCGCGGTGGCGCCGAAGACCAGCCGGGCCAGGGCAGCCCGATCGATGCTGCCGTCGGCGGCGAGCACGCCGGCACCGAACCGGGCGGCAATTGCGCGACGGACCTCGTCGTCGGCAAACTGCTCGTGGGCGATCCGATCCGCGTCGATCACGTCGCCCCCCTTGGCGGCGAGCATCCGCGCCACGGTGGACTTGCCCGCGCCGATCGTGCCGATGAGCCCTACGACGAGCATGACGTTCATCCCTTCTCGCAGGCCGCCCAACTTTCTCCCGCGTGCACCGACACGTCGATCGGCACCGACAGCGTCATCGCGGCCTGCATCTCCTCGGCCACCAGCCGTTCCACGGCGGCCTGCTCGTCGGCGGGCGTCTCAAGGAGCAACTCATCGTGAATCTGGAGCACCAGTGCCGCCTGCAGCCCCTCCCGCCGCAGCCGGTCATCGACCCGTAGCATGGCGAGCTTGATCAGATCGGCCGCCGAGCCCTGCACCACCGTATTGACCGCCTCGCGTTCCGGCAGCGTGAGCGTCATCACGCCGGCCGCGTTCCGCCGCTTGCCGCGATCGCGCACGCCGGCGATCACCCGCCGCCGCCCCAGCATCGTCGCCACATGTCCGTCCGTGCGACAGCGGTCGAGCACGTCGTCCATGAAGGCGGCCGCCCCGGCGAACGCGCGAAAATAGCCCGCGATGAACTCGCCGGCCTCGGCCTGCGGAATGCCGAGCGTCTTGGCGAGCCCGAAGGCCGACTGGCCGTAGAGGATGCCGAAGTTCACCGCCTTGGCGATCCGCCGCATCGCTGCCGTGACCTCGCTGGGCGCGACGCCGCAGACGGCCGCCGCCGTCCGCCGGTGGATGTCCTCGCCGGCGGCGAAGGCCTCCTTCATCGCCGCATCACCCGAGAGATGGGCCAGAATCCGCAGCTCGATCTGCGAGTAGTCGGCGGCGACGAACCGCCAGCCCGGCTCCCCCGGCAGGAACGCCGCGCGAATTTCCTGCCCTTCGGCCGACCGCGTCGGAATGTTCTGCAGGTTGGGATCACTGGAGCTGAGCCGTCCCGTGGCCGTCACCGTCTGGTTGAACGTGGTATGAATCCTCTGGCTGGCGGGATTGACGAGCGCCGGGAGCGCATCGACATACGTGCTCTTGAGCTTCGTGTACTTCCGATGCTCGAGCAGCTTGGCCGGCAGGGGATGCAGCGGCGCCAGCTGTTCGAGCACCTCGGCATCGGTGCTCGCGCCGGTCTTGCCCCGCTTCATCACGGGCAGCCCCAGCTCGTCGAAAAGCACGGTCCGCAGCTGGATCGGCGAGGCGATCGAGAACGAACGACCGGCCAGCTCGTGAATCTCCCGTTCGAGCGCCTCGAGCCGTGCCGCATACTCGGACGAGAGCGTTGCCAGACGGCCGGCGTCGATTCGCACACCCCGCCACTCCATGTCGGCCAGCACGCGGGCGAGCGGCAGCTCGACGCTCGCGAACAGGTCAGTGAGGCCAGCCGCGGCCAGCGACTCGGGCAGCGCAGCCGCCAGCCGCTGCACGAGCCGACAATGGCTCGCGGCATGCGTCGCATCCGCGGGCCGATCGACCGCGGCCGACACGGCCGTATCGACGCCCCCGACGCCATGCCGATAGGCCGTCTCGGTGAGGCCGAGGTTCCGTTCACCCGCCTCCAGCAGATAGGCCGCGAGCAGCGTGTCGAACGCCACCCCCTCGAGCTGCACGCCGAGCGTGCGCAACGCGACGGCCTGACGCTTGAGATCATGGCCGTGCTTCGCCACCGCCGCATCGGCGAGCAGCCCGCGGACTTCGGCATTGCCCGCGAGCAGTTCGGCATCGAACCAGGCCGCCATGCCTCCCGCGGCGATGGCCGCCCCGAGCGGCCGCGACCGGATCGTCGCGCCGACCGGCCGGGCCACGCAGATGGCGACCGGCGCTTCGGCCCGCAGCCGGGCGACGACCGCCGCGATCTCGCCCGGGTCGCGCAGTTCGGCGACCGGCGGGGGCGGCGGGGGCGCGACCGCGGCAGCCGCGCTGCCGTCCATGTCGAACAGCGTGCGACCGGCGGCCGGCTTCGTGGCAGCGGGAGCGGGTGCCACCGCGGCCTTCACCTCGCCCCCCTGCACGACGCGGCCGAGCAGGCTGCGAAACCCGAGCTCCCGCAGCAGTTCCGCGAGCGCCTGCGAATCGGGCGGATGCAGCGCGGCCGCCGGCCACGGAATCGCGACGGGCACGTCGGCCGCCAGCCGAATCAGTTCGCGGCCAGCCCGCGCCGTGTCGCCATGCGCCCGCAGGTTCTCCTTGCGCTTCGTCCCCGACACGCTTTCCACGTTGGCAAGCAGCCTATCGAGCGTGCCGTGCTGCTGCAGCAATTCCGACGCGATCTTCGGCCCGATCCCCGGCACCCCCGGCACGTTGTCCACGGCGTCGCCGACGAGCGCGAGAAAATCGACCACCTGGTCGGGCCGGATGCCCCATTCGGCCGCCAGCTCCTCCGTCCGCAGCGGCTGATTGGTCCGCAGATTGAGCAGCGACACATGCGGCCCGAGCAGTTGTCGCGCGTCCTTGTCGGAGGTCGCGATCGTGCAGTCTCCCCCGCCGGCCACCGTCTGCATCGCCAGCGTCGCGAGCACGTCGTCGGCCTCGTAGCCCGGCATCTCCAGGCAGGGAATCCCAAACACCGCGAGCAGCCGCCGGACGAGCGGAATCTGCGGCACCAGATCGGCCGGCATCTCGGCCCGGTTCGCCTTGTAGGCCGCGAACTTCTCGTGGCGAAACGTCGGCCCGGGCGGATCCATCGCGCAAAACAGATAGTCGGGCTTCCGCTTCTCGATGATGTCGAGCAGGTCGCGGGTCAGGCCAAACACCACCGACACGGGCCGCCCATCGGGAGCCGTCATCTCGGGCAGCGCATGAAAGAGCTGGTAGACCCGCGAGAGCGTATCGAGCGCGAGCACTGTCTTCCCGCGCAGGTCGGGCACCGCCTCACTTTTCGCTTTAGCCACCATGCGGCCCAGCATACCGATTCGGGCTCCTGGAGAGGGCCGGCGGTGAGACGCGGGGCGGTGAGTCGATACCGCATAGGTTCGGCCGGCGGTGACGTGCTCGCCGCCGGCGGATTTTGACGTCTCATGCTCAACTGAGGTGGTGCGCCAACGCTGGCAGTCAAAATTCACCGGACGGCTGCGCGGCGTCCCCGACCGACCTCCTCACGATCTGATGTCGAGTTGCGCTTTCGTCGAGAGCGCAATCGCATGCAACCACACATACGCCGTGAGGGGCTGCCCTTGCCCCAGGAGCCGGCGTATGCCGCCGAGCGCAGGCAGGATGCCGAAGCGACGGCGG
>CAMDDA010000140.1 GCA_945890755.1 Candidatus Kuenenia stuttgartensis | reverse complement strand
TGACGGGCTGGCTTTTCTGCCCGTTGCGGAGCAACGGGCCAACGGTGGAGCAACGGGCCGATGACACGCTCACACCACGCGGAGCTTCGACGCGGCGATCGCTCCGCCGAAACACACGGCGACGTCGCCGCCGGCCACCCGCGGCCGGTCGTGGTAGCTCGCCTGATACCGCCAGCCCTCCGGCGTGACCGCGTAACCGAGCGTGAAGGGCGACGAGTCGGTCACGCACTCCACGACCGCCGGCATCGCCGTATCGGCGGGCAGATCCGGCAGGTTCACGTTCCAGAACTCGCCGGCCTCCGTCTCCTCCGGCAGTCGGCGGAGCACCTCCTCCAGCCACCGCGCTGCACGCTCCCAGTCGATCGTCGTGCCCCGACGGTGGTAGTGCGACGCGGCGACGGCGCGGCGGCCATGGAGTGCCGCCTCACGGGCCGCGGCCACGGTGCCCGAATGATGGATGTCGGCCCCGAGGTTGCCCCCGGCATTGATCCCCGACACCACCACCGCCGCATCTCGCGCGAGCTCTGCCAGCGCGATTCGCACGCAGTCGGCGGGCGTGCCCTCCACCGCGAACCGCCCCCCTCCGAACTCCCGGACACGGAGCGGCCGATCGGTGGTGACGCGATGTCCACACCCGGAATGCGGCTCGGCAGGAGCGACGACGACCGTCTCGCACCCCATCCAGGCCACCGCCGACTCGAGGGCCGCGAGCCCCGGCGCATCGATGCCGTCGTCGTTCGTGAGCAGGATCTTCATGCCGCCAGCCGCTCCTGTTCCACCACCGCGTCGAGAATCGCCCGCACGCCGCCGATCGCATCGGCCGCCATCCGGCAGACATCCTCCGCGTCGGTCAGCGTGGCCGCGTCGGGCCGGGCCACGTTGGTCACGACCGAGCAGACCGCCACCCCCAGGCCGAGCCGGTGAGCCGCCACGACCTCGGGCACGGTGGACATGCCCACCACGTCGGCTCCGAGTCGCCGCAGCATCCGATATTCGGCCCGCGTCTCATAGCACGGGCCCGAGAGCAGGGCATACACGCCCTTGCGGGCCACGGCGCCCGCCCGCCGCGCGGTCTGCAGCGCGAGGTCCGCAAGCACCGGGTGGTAGAGCGAGGTTGCCCGCGGCCGCACCGCCGGCCGATCAGACTCATCGAGCCCCTCATCCCAGCTGCGGCGGACGAGGTCGATGTGATCGGTGACCACCACCAGCTCACCGCTCCGCATGTCGGCCCGCAGCCCACCCGACGCATTCGTGAGCACGAGCACACGACAGCCGAGCGCCGCGAGCAGTTCGACGCCCCGGGTGAGCATTTCCGGCGGGCAGCCCTCATAGCCGTGCACACGTCCTTGAAGCATCGCCACCGGGAGCCCACCGAGCCGGCCGCAGACGAGCCGGCCGGCATGCCCAGTGGCCCGCGATGCGGCGAGCCAACCCGTCTCCGCATTCGGCATCGACCACTCGTTCTCGACCGCCGCCGCGAGGTCGCCGAGGCCCGTGCCGAGCACGACGCCGACCCGGGCCCGGGCCCCGCCTGCGGCGAGCACCCGTACCGCGGCCTCCGTCGCCGCCTGTCGTGGTCGCGCTCGTATCCGCACCTCGTGCCTCCCTGCCGAGCCGGCGGCCCGACCGCCCGCTTTTCGCGGCGGCCCGCGCCGCGTTTGCCGCTTTTCGCCGACCATCATATCCTCGCGCACCGGCGGGACGGCTCAACCGCCCCGCGTGACAGCCCCACACCCGAGGAACCGATCGTCCGATGGCTACCCGCTCCACCCGTGCAGAAGCGTTCGCCGGCCTTTCCGTCGCCATCGTCACGCCGTTCAAGGACGGCGCCGTTGACGCGGCCCGACTGAAAGAGCAGATCGACTTCCAGGTGCAGGCGGGCACGACATGCATCTGCCCGGTCGGCACGACGGGTGAGTCGCCCACACTCACCCACGACGAGCACGAACGGGTGATCGCCGAGAGCATCGCCGCGGCCACCGGTCGGATTCTCGTCATGCCCGGCACCGGCAGCAATTCCACGGCCGAGGCGGTACGGCTCACGAAGTTCGCGGCGAAGGCGGGGGCCAATGCCGCGCTTGTGGTCGGTCCCTACTACAACCGCCCGACGCAGCAGGGCATCTACGAGCACTTCAAGGCGCTCGCCGAGGCGGTCGACATCCCGATCTGCGTCTACAACATCCCGGCACGGACCGGCCGCAACATCGAGCCCGAGACGATCATCCGTCTCGCCGAACTGCCGGGCATCGCGATGGTGAAGGAGGCCACGGGGTCGATGGACCAGGCCTCGCAGATCCTCGCCGCCACCGACCTTACCGTGCTCTCCGGCGACGACAGCATGACACTGCCCCTCCTCTCGATCGGCGGCCGGGGCGTGGTCTCCGTGGTGGGCAATATCGTGCCGGCCGACATGAAGGCCCTCTGCGACGCCTTCGACGCGGGGGATCTCGCGACGGCACGCTCTCTCCACCACAAGCTCTTTGCGCTCGGCCGCGACCTCCTGGGCCTCGCCAGCAACCCGATCCCGATCAAGGCGGCGATGGCGATGCTCGGCCGCGACACCGGCGACGTCCGCCTCCCGCTCGTGAGCCTCGAGCCCCCGCTCGCCGACAAGCTGCGGCAGGTGCTCACCGCCTACGGCCTCCGGCCCCGCTGAGAGTCCGCCACCCGTAGGCCCGTTGCTCCGCAACGGGCTGCCCGTCACGGAGTGACGGGCCTACGACGCCGCCTACTCCAGCACGCGGAGCGTCGCGCCCTGCGGGTCGAACCGCGCGATCGTGATCTCGTGGTGCCGCGCGAGGTCGAGCGTCTCCAGCCGGTCGATCAGTTCGCCGGCGGCGTCGAGCGACTCGCAGCAGGCCATCACGGCCGGGCCCCAGCTGCTCTGCGCGGCCCCCGGCGACCCGAGTTCGCCGAGCAGTTCGATCAGATTGTCCGTGGCCGCCGCATATGGGAGCCGCTGCGACGCAGCCTCGAATGGCTTGCCTGCCAGCCGGCCATACGCCCGCACGGCCGCGGAGAAATCGGCAAACTTGCCCTCCACCGCCGCTGGCAAAAGTTCCAAGAGCGCGATCCGAGCGAGCTCTGCCGACACCTCCTGCGGTACCGGCGGCAGCGCGGCGAACGCCGCCTTCTCCGCCTCGCCCGAGAGCCCCACGGCGTCGCGGCCAATGATCACGACGCACCGCCAGGCCGAGGGCAGCCGCACCCGAGCCACCATCGGCGAAAACTCTCGGGTCGCGTCGTCTTCGACCGGCACCGTCGCCGGTACCGTACGGCCGGCTTCCACGATCAGCCCGCCGCGACTGAAGCCATACACGCCCACGCACGACCGCCGGCCGCGCCCCACGGTGCGAGCCAGTTCCAGCGACTCGCGGATGTCGAACACCAGTTCATGGTCTGCCGCATCCGGCACCGGCTGCAGCGGGTGCGCCGGGGCATCGGGCAGATCATCCTCCGGCTCATGCACGAACAGATGCCGGATCGCGGCCGCAACGGCCAGCCCCATCTGCGTGCCACTGCCGAGGCCCACGTGACTGCGGGGCGCGGCCACGACCTCGATGGCGCAGGCCGCGTCGTGCAATCCCCAGGCCTGGGCACACGCCCGGGCGAACATCACGGCCCGCTCGGCCTGTGGGCCACGGGCCTCGAACCGAGCGGCCCGCCGCACCTGCACCACCGTGCCGGGCCGATCGACCATCACGCCCACACCGCCAAACGACCGAACATGCGGCGACCCAAAGGCCATCATCCCGAGATGCAGCCGCGCGGGCGAACGCACTTCGACGGCGAACGGCGGCGTGGATGGCGTAGGGTCGTGGGGAGGCATGGGCGACATCATAAGCGACGCGGGCCGTCCGTCGCGGCCACCCGCTCGCGCAGCAGCCCGAACGCCTCGTGCTCCCGACTGCCGCCGGTTTTTTCGACCAGCACGAAAAGCTCGTCGAGCCGCCGCCGGACCTCGTCGGCACCGATGAGATGCACCCGCGTGACGAGAATCGCCCCTTCGATCACGGCATGCGCCGCCCGATTGAAGCCGATGAACGGCCGCCCCACATGCTCGGCCACCACCCGGGCCTCCAGCCGCAGCCGCTCCGCCGCCGGATCGACGACGTCGGCCTGAAACTCATACGCCTGACAGGCCGCCTCGAGCACCCAGCCCCGCACGGACGTGGCGGGCCGCGCTGGCGGCGGCTCATGCCCCCCGACCACCGTGCGGGCGAGCAGGAGCCCGTCGTCCACCACGTGAAATACACCCGCCGGCCGCGCGGTCAGGTGCACGGCCGTCTGGCTCGTCCCGAACGGCCGCAGCACGAACCGCGTGATCCGCCCGGCATACACCTCCGCCTCGTCAACGGCCGGCCCCATCGCCGCGACGTGCATCCGCCCGGCCTCATCCATCGTCGTCACGATGCCTTCAAGAATCATGCGTTGAATGTACCCGGGACTGACCGCGTCCGCCGACCAAACCGCCCGGAGGGGTTGCCCCTGCCGGCTCGACGGCGTTGCTGACCAGCGTAGGCAGGATGCCGAAGCGCAGTCAGCATCGAGCGAGCGAAGGGCATGGATGCCCGAAGCGAGCGTCCGGCGAGACGGCAGGGGCAACCCCGACCCCCGCCACAGGACGTCGCCCCGCAGAAGACTCATACAGCCCTGCGTAAGGTAATCTACATGAGTTCTGAATCTTCCTATTACGCAGGTCCCGTCGCTTCCGCTTAGGGCTTCCTGGGCCTAAAGGTCACCACCACACCCCGTCCGACATCGCACCGTGACCCCCGCGCGCCCTCACATCCATTTCGTGACCGGCAAGCTCGCCGAGCACTCGCTGCGGCAGGTGCTCGAGCGGCTGGCCCCGCGGGCCGGCTTCGACTATTCCGTGCAGGTGCTCAACATCACGGTCGCGGCCCTCATGACGACGCCCTGGATCGCCAAGCGGCTCCAGGTTGCACCGGGCACGACCCGCGTGGTGATCCCCGGGGCCTGTCGTGGCCCGCTCGATGCCTTTGCCGACGTGAGTCCCGTGCCGGTGGAACGTGGCCCCGACGACCTGCGATGCCTCGACGAGTTCTTCGGTCAGCAGGCCCGCGACCGGGCAGAATATGGCCGGTTCGACATCGAGATCATCGCCGAGATCAACCATGCGCCGCAGCTCGCGGCGGCTGCACTGCTCGCCGAGGCCAGACGGCTCACGGCTGCGGGAGCGGATCGCATAGATGTCGGTTGCGATCCGGGCGAGGTCTGGGCCGGCGTGGGCGACGCGGTGCGGATGCTCGTGGACGAGGGATTCCGCGTGTCGATCGACAGCTTTGAGCCCCGCGAGATCGCGGCCGCCACGCGGGCCGGCGCCACGCTCGTGCTCTCCGTCAACTCCACGAACGTGGCGGCCGCTGCCGACTGGGGCTGCGAGGTGGTCGTGGTGCCCGACGTACCGGCCACGATGGCGGGCTTCGACGAGACCGTGGAACGGCTCGCTCAGGATCGCGTACCCTTTCGGCTCGACCCGGTGCTCGAGCCGATCGGCTTCGGTTTTGCCGCGAGCCTTGGACGCTACCTCGACGTCCGCCGCCGGTATCCCGCCGCCGAGATGATGATGGGGATCGGCAACCTCACCGAACTCACCGACGTCGACTCGGCCGGCATCAACACGCTGCTCATCGGCTTCTGCCAGGAGGCGGGCATCCGCTCCGTGCTCACGACCGAGGTGATCCACTGGGCGCGGAGCAGCGTCAAGGAATGTGCCCTCGCGCGGGCACTGGCCTACCATGCCGTGACCAATCGCACGCTCCCCAAGCACGTCGAGCCCCGGCTCGTCACGCTGCGGGCCGGTAAGCCGCAGGAGCACGGCGCCGACGTGCTCGACCGGATCGCGGCGGCGATTCGCGATCCGAATTTCCGGATCTTCGCCGAAGGGGGCGAGTTGCACCTCGTGGGGGCGAACCTGCACCTGCACTCCCGCGACCCGTTTCAATTGTTCAAAGATCTCGAGGCCGCCGGCCGCACCGACGTCGATCCCGGCCATGCCTTCTATCTCGGTTATGAAATCGCGAAGGCCGTCACGGCCCTGACGCTCGGCAAGGACTACCGGCAGGATCAGGCCCTCGACTGGGGCCACCTCACGCAACCGGAGATCGGCCACGGGCCGTCGCGGGCCGCGGCCGAGGTGGCGGAAAAAGCGGGCGCACAGGCAACATGACGAGCGACATGCCCCGCGACAACCCGACCCTTTCAGCCGTGCCAGCCCCCGGCAGCGCACGACATCCCTGGATCGCACGGCAGTGGTTCACGGCCTCGGGCGGAATCGTTGCCGAGGCGGCAGCCGGCGTCGAGCCGGCCGCCGTGTTTCGGCACGTGGCCGGCTTTCCGCATCTGCTGTTCCTCGACAGCGCCCTCGTAGACGCGACCATCGACCGGCAGCCGGCCGCCGCGCCGCCAACGCTTCCGCGCCTCGGCCGTTATTCGTTCGTGGCCGCCGACCCGATCCACTCGGTGCAGGTGCCAGCCCACGCGGGGCAGGCGGCGGCCCACGACCTGCCCGCGGCGCTGGCCGGCGTGCGGCAACTGCTCGCCGAACTCGCATGCCCCACGATCCCTGGCCTGCCGCCGTTCCAGGGGGGCGTCGCGGGCCTGCTCGCATATGACTGCGGCCTGGCGAGGCTCGGCGTCGAGCCGCCTTCTCGGGTCAGCAGCCCCGTGCCCCTGGTCTCGCTCCACGTCTACGACGTCGTCTTCGCCTACGACCACGACCTCCGCCGCGGCTGGTTCATCTCGCAGGGCGTGCCCGCGCGAGGGCCGCTCGAGCGGCAGCGCCGGGCCGCCGAACGGCTCGCCATCTTCATGGCCGGATGCCCGCGGTCCGCGGTCGACACGACACGCGAGGCGCAGCCATCAGCGTCAGCCGTGCCCGCCTGGGCCGCCCACCCTCTCGCCGGTCACGCCGGCGTGTTCGCCAGCCAGTCGCCCGAGAGCTATCGCGAGATGGTGGCCCGCGGCATCGACTACGTGCGGGCCGGTGACATCTTTCAGGTGAACCTCGCCCAGCAGTTCGCGGTGGCCGGGGCGGTCGATCCCGTCGAACTGTACATGAAGGCGCGGGAGATCAATGCGGCCCCGTTCGCCAGCTTCTTTGACGCGGGCGACGTGCAGATCGTGAGCATGTCGCCGGAGCGGTTTCTCCAGGTGGCCCGCGGCGTCGTGCGGATGCATCCGATCAAGGGCACGCGGCGGATGATCGCCAGTCCGGAGGCTGATCTGTTCGCCGGCGACGACCTCGAGGCGAGCCCGAAGGACCGGGCCGAGAACGTGATGATCGTGGACCTCGTGCGGAACGACCTCGCCCGCGTCTGCCGGCCGGAGAGCGTGCGTGTGGAGGCGCTCTGCCGGCTGGAGCGGTATCGCTACGTGCAGCACCTCGTGTCGATCGTCGCGGGCCGGCTGCGGCCCGGGCTCTCGGCCGTCGACGCCCTGGAGGCGGCGATCCCCGGCGGCAGCGTGACCGGCGCCCCGAAGCACCGCGCCTGCGAGATCATTTCGGAACTCGAGGGCGTGGCCCGCGGGGCCTACTGCGGCTCGCTCGGCTCCATCGGCCTCGATGGCACTGCCGACTTCAACCTGCTGATCCGCACGATCGTCGCCTCCCCCTCCGGCCTGACATTCGCCGCCGGGGGCGGGATCACCGCGGCGAGCGACCCCGCCGCCGAGCATGCCGAGTCGCTGCACAAGGCCGAGGGCATGCTGCGGGTGCTGGCCGCCACGACGTCGCGGCCCCGCGTCGCAGCGCAACCCGCTTCCGCCGCGGAGCCGCCGACATGATCGTCGTGCTCGACAATCGCGACAGCTTCGTCTTCAACCTCGCCCGTCACATCCAGCTCTTGGGCGTGGACGTGATGGTGATTTCGAGCCACGCGACGACGGCCGCAGACCTCCGCCGGCTCGCTCCGGCCGCGGTCGTGATCTCACCGGGGCCGTGCACGCCTGCCGAGGCGGGCTGCTCGGTCGAGGCGGTGCGGCTGCTGCGCGGCACCGTGCCGATCCTCGGCGTCTGCCTCGGCCATCAGGCGATCGCGGCCGCGCTCGGCGGGCGGATCGTGCGGGCCCGCGAGCCCGTGCATGGTCGCGTGAGCGAGATTCATCACGACGCCATCGACCTCTTTGCGGGTATCCCCCGCCCGATGACGGCCTGCCGCTACCACTCGCTCGTCATCGATGCGGCCGATGTGCCGCCGGGATTGACCGTGATCGCCCGCGACGCCGAGGGCACGATCATGGCCGTGGCCGATGGGAAGAGCCGCATCTACGGCGTGCAGTTCCACCCCGAATCGATCCTCACGCGGCACGGCTTCCGGTTGCTCTCGAACTTCCTCGCGCTCGCCGCCGTGCCCCATCACGCCCGCCTCGCCGCCGCCCTTGACGACGACATCGCCCTCCAGGCAGCGCCTCCCGCCTCCGACGATGTTTCTCCTGCCGACCGCGTCGTCACGTTCTGACGCCCGCCGGTCAAAGGCAGCCCGGTCACGCCGTGACCGGGCTGACCGCTGCCTGTTCAGGCATCACGCAATGCTCACGATGCGGGCGGAGCCCCTGTCTCGCCCGTATGACATGGTCGACTTGCCTGCCGCCGGCAAAACGCGGCCGAACCATCGATTTGCCGTCGTCCAGTGGTTTTGCCACCTCCC
>CAMDDA010000139.1 GCA_945890755.1 Candidatus Kuenenia stuttgartensis | reverse complement strand
CGGATGCGGATGATGCGGCGGTCGGCGCCGCGGGTCACGGAGAGCCGTTCAATCGCGAATGGCGGCCGGGCGCAGTATCGGAGAAGGTGCTCAAGACTCTGAAAATAGCTCGGCACATCGCGGTCGATGAGGCCACGCTCGAGTCGCTCTGCGAACCGGCCCGCCCGGAGCCGGTGCGGCTGTTCGCGATCGCGGCGCTCGCCAAGCTCGACGCGGCCGCCGCCGCGAGCCGAACGGCCGACGTGCTCACCAGCGTCGCGGCCGACACGCTGCCCAAGGACCTACTCGACTCGCTCCTCGACCGCCGCGACGGGCCGGCGAAACTCGCCGCAGCGATCGCGAGTCGGCCGCCGTCGGCCGACGTCGCCAAGATGGTGCTTCGGCACCTCTATGCCACCGGCCGCACCGAGCCGGCCCTCTCCGACGCGCTGACGAAGGCCGCCGGGATCACGGCCGCCGCAAAGCCGCCCACGCAGGAGGAGATCGTGCGGCTCGCCGGCGAGGTGATGGCGAAGGGGGATCCGGCCCGCGGCGAGGCGATCTTCCGCCGCGCGGACATCGCCTGCATGAAGTGCCACGCCGTCGCCAAGGCCGGCGGCAACATCGGGCCGGAATTGTCAGCGGTGGGCTCGATCTCGCCGCCGGAGTATGTCGTGGCCTCGATCCTCGATCCCGATGCCGCGATCAAGGAGGCCTACGTGACCCGCAGCATCATCACCGATTCCGGCGCGGTGCACACCGGCATTCTCGTCGATCGCGACGACCTGCGGGTCAGGCTGCGCGACGCGACGGGCAAGGTGATCACGGTTCCCACGGCCGACATCGACGAGGAGGTCGAGGGCAAGTCGTTGATGCCGATGGGGCTCACGACCTTCCTCACGGAGCAGGAGTTTCTCGATCTGGCCCGGTTCGTCTCGGAGCTCGGCAAGCCGGGCCCCTATGCGATCCGCTCGACGCCGACGATCCAGCGGTGGAAGCTGCTCGAGAACCCGCCGGCCGATCTCGCGAAGGCGGCGGCCGACGCAATTCCGAGTGACGACCAGGTCGAGGCGCTCGTGCTGAAGGGGCCGGGCCTCCGCTGGCGGAGCGTGTATGGCAAGACGGCCGGCGGCCTGCCGCTCGACGAGCTCGTCGCGCCGGACGGGTCCGGCCTCCAGTCGCTCTGGCTGCAGGGCGAGATCGTCGTGGACAATGCGGGCCCGGTGGACCTCAGGATCACGGCACCCGAAGGCACGGCCATCTGGCTCGCGGGCCGGCAGATCGATCGTGCGCACGCGGCGGCGGTGACCGTCGAGAAGGGAAGCAACAAGCTCACGCTCCGCGTGCCCGCGACGGCGGGTGCCGGCGACGAGGTGAAGGTGGAGGTCCGCAAGACGAAGGGCTCCCCCGGCCGCGTGGACGTCGCCGGCGGCCCGTGAGGCTCCTGCCTCCACGCCCCGGGAAGGTGCGCCGGGCTGGCCGAGGCTCGCGGTCGGCAGCGACCGGCCGCTGGACCTTGTTGGGCCTCGGGTCGAACGGCGAGAATGTCCGGCGATGAGCAGCCCCATCGACTTCTACAAGACGTTCCAGGCCCAGCTTCGTGGGCGGTCGATCACAGGCGTGCTCACGTCCGGAATGGCCTGCGTCGAATACGGGCTCCAGCAGAACACCAAAGACACCGACTGGATCATCGCGCCGGCCGACCTCGGGAATCTCGTCGAGCTGTTCGGTGAACTCGAACGCGGCATGAGCGGGGCCAACTGGCGGATCTCCTACCGGGGCCTGTTCGGCGCACCGCTCGATCCGGAGTATCTCGCCGGCGGATGGACGAGCCACCTGGTGGCGTTCGATCAGCCCGAGTCGGCCGAGCGACACCTCGATTTCTTCGGCAGGCCGCCCCGGGTGGGCGACGCGTGGAGTGTCGGAGCCGTGGCCGGCATTGCGAGCCGCGACGTGGTGGCCCGCATGAAGAAGACCGATCGGCCCAAGGATTGGCCTCTGGTGAACGCACTGGCGATCCAGGCCTATTACGCGGGAGATCCCGGGGCCGTGATCCATCTGCGTGACCCCGCGATCCTCCGCGAGGCGTGGCAGCAGGCGAGTGCGGCCGCCCGCGCTTCCGCCGCCGAGGAACGTCCGCTGCTTCACTCGCTCGACGGAGTGGACGACCTGCAGCTCGAGCGCTTGCTCCTCGTGGAGGAAATGCTCTGGCAGTGCGTCAACCGTGAACGATACGTCGTCTATCAACGCGCCTGGAAGGACTTCTATCGGGTCTGGCAGCAGGACCGGGTGGGAGACTGGCCGACGGCCGAGCCCTTTTTCCAGCAGCACCGCCGGGTCTGTGCTGCCGTGCGGGAACACGGGCTGCCACCGGCGCCGCTTGGCACGTTGGCGGCGCGACAGGCGGTCTACGACCGCGGCCGGGACCGCGCTGCCACGCTGACCGCCGCACCCTCCCGGGAAATGGACATGGTCGCCATGCCGCTGGCTATGATCCTTCCATGACACTCGAGCATTCCACTGCCGCGGGCGACACGGGGCATCCCGCTACCGCGGGCGACACGGGGCATCCGGCCGAACCTGTCTACCCCGAGCGGTATTACGAAATTCTCGCCCGCGACCTCGGCGAGGAGAAGGCCCGCTGGGCGCGGCTGCCCTACGCCGAGCGAATGCGGGAGCTCGAGTGGTACCACGCCCACTTCAACACGCCCGACGACCTGTCCCCCTGGCCGGCCGAACTCGACGGCGGCGTCGATCGCGGCTGATCGCCCCGCAGATCACGCGGCAGATCACGGTCCGGCGGGCGGGGGTGGCTCCCGCGCGACCGCGGCCCGGGCGACCCAGGCGGGGTCGCCATACACGCCCGCGGTTGTCCAGTCGTGCGGCATGAAGCCGAGTGGGAGCGCCGGCGAATCGGGGGGCAGGCGGTAGTCGTGCCGCTCGGGCGCGAGGAACCTGGGATCGGCGACGATCGAGCCCTGCTCATGGCCCGCCGCCTGCCACTCGGCCAGCGGCTTGTCGAGAAACGTCACCGCCACGCCCGCCGTATTCCACCAGCAGTTGTGGCCGGTGACGGCCTCGATCTTGTCCCACGGACCGGCCAGGGCTCTGCCCTGTCGCCAGACGATGATGTTTCGCTCGAACGTGAACGACCGATGGTCTTCGGGGCGGCTCGCCTGCACCTGCCAGTCGCGGGCGTTGACGAACACGTTGTGCCGGACGGTGTTGTCGCGGCCGTAGTGCTGGTGGAAGCCGCCCGACGTCGTCTCGTAGACGAGGTTGTGCTCGAAGACGATGCCCGTGCTCCCCTCGTCGGTATAGAGGCCCCAGCCGCCATAGGCATGGCTCACGATGTCGTGCACAACGTTGCCGCTCACCACCGTGCCTTCCGACGCGCCGAGGTTGTAGACGCCCCCCATGTCGCTGAGCAGGCCCTGTCCGAGCAGGTGGATGTGGTTGTCGGCGACGCGGTTGCGGCGGCAGGCCGTCTCGCCGTAGCCCCAGGTCCAGCCGAGCGAGACGCCCGTATAGAAGAAGTCGTGGATCTCATTGTGCGTGATCGCGTTGTCGGACGACTGTCCCACCCACACGGCCACGCCGCAGGGGAGAATCCGGCCGCCGTGGCGGATGATGCAGTTGTCGAGCGTGTTGCCCGCGGTCGCGTCGGCCTCCGTCTTCGGCACCGCCGTCTCGCCGATCCGCACACCGCCGGCGCCGAGGTCTTCGATCAGGCACCGCTCCACCCGGCAGTCGCGGCAGCCCTTCCGCAGCCAGAGGCCAGAGCCGCCCACGTGGGCGATGCGGCAGTCGCGAAACGTGATGCCGCGGCCGCCATCGACCATCACGGCCGCCCCGACCGATGCCGCCGCCTGCACCGGCTCGAAGCCGCCGCGGGGCATCTTCCAGGTGGCATGCTCAAAGGCGATCCCGGTGAACGACACCTGCTCCACCAGCCGCCCCCCGGACACATCCCCGCGGATCACGAGCAACTGCTCGAGGGCCGGTGCGATCAGGTGGGCGGTGGCGAGCGATTCACCCGGCCGGGGCTTGTAGAAGAGCCGGCCGGCGGCGGAGAGAAACCATTCGCCCGGCTCGTCGAGGAAGGCTCGGGCGTCTTCGAGCACGACGGTCGATTTCTTGTCCCAGCGGTTCCAGGGCTTCATGCCGAGGCCCGTGGTCGTGAGCGTGCGGCCGTCGGCATCGATCGACTCGATGAGGCGGCGGGTCACGTCCCACTTGTGGTGGACGATGCACTGCGTCTGTGGCACGTCGGCCGGGGCGACGGCCGCGACGGCGGCGGCAGCCTCGGCGGTGAGCGTGAGCGTTTGCCGCGCCTCGCGCAGCCGCTCCTTGGCAGGGTCGAGGCCCGGGGCCTGTTCGGCAGCGAGCGATTCCTCCACGCAGGCCACGACCGGAAACACGCCCACATCGGGCTCGCGGGCTCGCACCGCGCGAGCGCCATTCACAAAGAGCTCGGCAAACCGCCAGCGGTCGGCGGAGCCCTCCGGCAGGGCGGCGACCGCCAGATCGGCCACCCAGAGGCCGGCATCGTCGCCCGTGCCTTCGCGGAGGCCGGTGATCGCCCGACCGCCGCTGATCACGGGCGTCGCTCCGGGAGCCGCCTCATAGGCCACGCCCGCCGCAGCCAAGCCGCCATCCTCGGGGCCGAGGGCCAGAGGCCTCGTAAGCGGATAGAGGCCGTCGGCGAGCACCACTCGCACGGACTCCGCGGCCCTGCCCGCGGCCCGTAGCTTGCGAACGATATCGCGAGCCCGTTCGAGCGACGCGACGGGCCCGTCCGAGTTCCCGTCATCAGGCACAGCCGATCCGCCCGTCCAGGCATCGTTGCCCGCCGGCGACACATACACCACGATCTCCGCGGCCCCGGAGGCCGTCCCAAGAAACCCGGCTGTGCCCACGGGAAGACAGCCCAGGGCCGCGACCCCGATCAGCAGCCCGCCCCAGCGCGATCCGAGTCTGACAAACATGTCCATGGAGAGAGATGACCTTCATACACAGAAACAAACCCTCGAAAACTTCTGCCCTTATCGGTCACCAAGTCGCACCGGCGGGGGTCACGGCCGGGGCGGTCGCGCCTCGGCGGCCCACTCCCAGAACTGACGTGGCGTCACGATGGTGGCCGTCCCGAATCGCTTCACGACCAGGAGGTCCTTGTCGCCTGTGACGATCACGTCAATCCGACCCGGCTCGATCAGGCCGAGCACCATTTCGTCCGCCGGGTCGCGACAGGCTCCGGGCTTCACGGCTGCAGGCACGAGAACCTCAGTGTTTCCGCGGAAGAACGTGACATATTCCTCGGCAATGGCCCGCGGGAGTCGCAGCTTGACGACCAGCTTTTTCGAGACTTCGGACAACAGCCCGGCGCACGTCACCGTCTGGTGTCGCTCCAGACACAGCTCCACGACCGCCTCACACAGCCCGCGGGACGCCACCGCCGCGATCACGACGTTGGCATCGAGCACGACCCTCACGACAGGGCCCTGAAGACGTCGTCGTCAGTGAGCAGGCCCTGCGCCTCGGCGAACGGAAGGACCTTCCGGCGGATGGCGCGGAACCGCTCGACGGCCACGTACCGGCGCAACGACTCGCGAACAATGTCGCTGACGGCCTTGTTTTCATCACGACTGATTCGGTCGAGCTCGCTCCGCAGGTCGTCGGGAAGCCGAATCGTCAGCGTGGTCATGATGCCCTCCAGGTTGCACGACATTGTAGTGCACCCTTGCGCGGACCGTCAAATCCGCCACCCGATCGGGGCTGTTCGCGCATTCTTGCCCAGGGCACGGCGTCAGGGATGGCCTTGCTTGGGCACCGCGAAGTCGAGCCGCGTCGGCCGGCGGCCTGCGGGTGCGAGGTCGACCTCCGCCTGCCACTCGGCGAAGAGCGGCGCTTGATACTCGATATTCGAATCTGCTGCGGGAAACCCGCTGATCACTGCCACGAGCGGGCCCGGCACCGCCCCGCGGCAGCCCGGCGCGGCGGTCGTATAGGCACCGTTGACGATCGCTGCGATCCCGACAGGCCCCTGGTTGCCCTTGGCGGGATTCGGCTCAAACCGGATCACGCCCGCGGGAAGCGGCTTGCCCTCATAGGTCACGGTGCCTTCGATATCCAGCCGTGGGCGCTCGCTCCGGCCGCAGCCAATCAGCCCTACGACAGAGGCCACGACGCCGAAGCAGGCAACCAAACGATATGATCCCCGGTCCTGCATCGGAGGCTCCTGTCAGAATCCGGAGACCGGGTGCCCGTCGTTGCGGTCGCCGAGTCGCTGGTAGAGACCAGGCGGCGACCCGCTTGACGAGTCGATGTCGTTGGAGATGAATCGCACCGACCCGTCGCAGAGCACGAAGCCCGCCCCGCCAGGGTGTTTGCTGCCAAAGCCGTCGTCGTCGCCACCCATAGGCATATCGATCACACTCTCCGGTAAGACGCTGTTGAGGGGATGGGCCGGATGGACATCACGCAGCACCATGCCGTCGAACTTGAGTTCCGAAGGCACGCTCGGCCACACGCCGGCGCCCTGGCCATCGGTACCCCAGTGCTTCTGGTCAGTGCTGATCTCGCCGACGAGCAACGTATTGCTCAGGCCGTCGCGGATCTGGGCGGGAGAGAGTTCGGAGTTCATGAACAGCGTGCCGCGGGGCCTGTGCGCGCCGATGCCCTGACCTGCGATGCCATCCCAGGGGTGTCGGGGGGGCAAATTGCTGCCGAAGTTGCCGACGTAGTTTGAAGGTCCAAAATCGCCGATAAGCCCGGGTGAGTTCCTCCGCCGGGTGGGCAGCTGATCGGAAGGACAGGAATAGATCGGACGGGGTCTGCCGAGAACGTCGGCAGGGCCCGTGACCCGCATGCCGAGCTGCACACCCTCGAAGCCCTGCGTCCCGAGCTGAAGCCGGTTAAAGACCGGCAGTTCATCGAGATGGGGAAGGATGAGAGCACCCCAGGCGACGAAGTTGCCCTGGAAGCGGATGTTCTGGTGCCAGATCGAGGAGAGAAAATTCGGTGTCGTGCCGGTCACCAAAGGATAGTCCGGCCAATGGCACTTCCACAGCCACTCTCGATTTGATGAGCGGCTCGTGAACTGCGTGCCCCGTCTTCTGGTCCCGAACAGGCGGCTCCCCGGACGGCTGCACTCCCCCCAGGAGTGGCGTTTTTCTGCCGTCAGCGCGGAGTCTCTCCGAGTTCGGCCGCCTGGGGCTTTGGTTTGACGTCGCGTCCGGCACGGCTCAGAGGCTGTGAATATCGATCGCGGTTAGCTCGTCGGTCGACGCCTGAAAGACGTCGCGATCGTCATGGATCTGCACGAGTTCGCCCCAGTCGGTGGGTGGGCCACGAGCGGGAGAGACGGGAGGCGGCTCGAGTGGCTCGCCTAGGTGTGTCAGGATCTTCCAGATCGGCCCCGGCTCCGTGATGAACGCAATCAGCCGGATGTCGCCGCCACAGTTCGGGCACTCAAGCGGAAACTCCTCCCCCACCCGGGCCAGCAGTTTCGCCCATGCAATCCGCGAGGTGTCGTGAGAACGGGGCTTGTGATGCGCGTCGCAGCAGCCTCCCGTGGCATGCCCACCGGTCACAGCCTCACGCCGCTTGCCGACGTTCCCGATCGCGAGCGAAGTGACGGCGGGCCTGAGCTTGTGATTCGGCGCAAAGACACCGTGATACCGATGCCGATGCTTCCGCGGCGGTGGCACGAGATCGGCGAGCCGGTCCAAAAACTCAAACGGCGTGAGTTCGACGACGCCGTTGGCCCCTGGCCAAGTGGACTTCCGGCCGCGGCCGGGCCCGACCCAGTTGGCGGCTTTGTGTCGCGGGAGCACGTAGCGGATGCGGATGATGCGGCGGTCGGCGCCGCGGGTCACGGAGAGCCGTTCAATCGCGAATGGCGGCCGGGCGCAGTATCGGAGAAGGTGCTCAAGACTCTGAAAATAGCTCGGCACATCGCGGTCGATGAGCGTGATCCGGACGCTCGCGTCCACTGAAAACCCGCTGTTCTCCCAGGCGAGCATGTCGGCGGCGGCCGCGGCGTCGAGGAGGCGAGACCGCCTGAACCAGCGGATCACGCGGCGGCGCACCCGCTCTGTAAGCGCGGCCAGATTGGCCGGAGTCATTGGCCGCCCCGGTAGGAACGCCGGCGGGGCGTCACAGCCTGCTACGGTAGCAGCTGGCGCGAAGACACCGTCGGTTGCACACACATGCAGATGCACATGATGGTTGAGCGCCGATCCGAAGCGATGCAAAAACGAGATGCCGCCGAGCCGCGGGCGGGCGGATGCGGGTGTGTTGGCAGCAGGGTTGAAACCTGACGCCGCGAGCAGGAGCCGTTCGATCTCAGCAAGAAAGATCTTCGTGAGGGCAGCGACGGCTCGGGGTCGGTCGGCCAGCATGCCCCGCAATCGCTTCGGCACCGAGATCACCCACTGCCGCACGGGCACCGGCGGGATGACGTGATCGGCGAGGTGTGCGGCGGTCTGTGCCATGTGGCGGCCGTTGCAGGACGGACACACGCCGCGGCCCTTGCAGGAGAAGGCCACGACGAAGCCCGTGCGGCACGTCATGCAGACCGCGCGGGCGAATCCGAAGCAGAGCAGTCCGCACTCGAGATAGCCGCGGAGTTCGTCCTCGACGTAGCCCGGTACGCGCCGCTCGGCCGCTTCTCGCCAGGCGAGCCAGCTCTCGAGGTTCTCGG
>CAMDDA010000138.1 GCA_945890755.1 Candidatus Kuenenia stuttgartensis | reverse complement strand
CGAGGGCCACACAGCGGACCTTGCCGCCGCCGAGATGCTGCTGCACCTCGCCGACGAGGTGCAGTTCAACGCCCTTGTTGGAGCTGTCGATCCGCACGGCGTTGTAAATCGCCGGAAGCGAACTTTCGGGAAACTCCACGTCGAACGTGGAGCCGATGACTTGGGTGATGCTGCCGTGTGCCATGTCTCTCGAGCCTTTGCTAAGGGGAATGCTTATTTCTTGAGCGCCTCGACGCCGCCGAGGATCTCCATGATTTCGCCGGTGATTTGTGATTGACGGGCCCGGTTGTACTGCCGCGACAGGCTCTTGATGAGCCCGCCGGCGTTCTCGGTGGCCGCCTTCATCGCCACCATCCGAGCCACCTGCTCGCTGACGGCCGCGTCGAGGAAACATTTGAAGAGCCGTGACAGAAAGCTCGCCGGCAGGATCTCCTCGAGAATGCTCGCCGCGGAGGGATAGAACTCGTACTCGTCGGAGGCCAGATTGGCCTTCGCGCCGCCGGCGGACGTCTCAGGCGGGGCAAGCGGCAGCAGCGTCTCGGTGATCGCCTCCTGCTTCGCGATCGAGTGGAACTTCGTATAGACGACATCGAGCCGATCGATCTCTCCAGCCGCATAGGCGTCGAGATACGCCCGGCCGATCGGCGCCACGGCCGCGAACTCGGGCTTGTCTTCGAAGGTCGTGTATCGCTCGGCGATGTCGATGCCGCGAAACTTCAGCGCCGAGATGCCCCGCTTGCCCGACGCCGTCACGTGCGTCGGCACCTGCTCACTCTTCCACTGGCCGAGCAGGGCGACCGACTGCCGCACGACGTTGGAGTTGTAGCCGCCGCAGAGGCCGCGATTACCCGTGAGCACGAGCACGGCAGTCCGCTGCGTGGGCCGCCGCTCGAGTAGCGGATGGGAGACTTCCGCCCCCACGCTTGCGATGTTCTCGAGGATCTTCGCCAGCTGCTTCGTGTAGTCGCGGGCTGCGACCGAGCGATCCATCGCCTTCTTGAACCGCGCGGTGGCGATGAGCTCCATCGTCCGCGTGATCTTGCGGATGTTCTTGACCGACTTGCGACGACGATCGAGTGCCCGGGCCTTTGCCATGCTCTGCGACTTTCAGCGTGCGATGTTCAGCGTGCGACGTTTGATCCCGACTGCCCGATGGGCCCGGTCAGCTAGCGTGCCCCGGCCAGTTGGCGGGCCTCGCCACCGGCCTTCGCGGCCCGTTGCCGCTTGTATTCGGCGATCGCGGCCTCCATCTGCCGCTCGCTCTCTGCGTCGAGCTCCTTCGACTCGTCGATCCGCGCCCGCAACTCCGGTATCTGGTCGCGAACGAACGTGAGGAACCCCTTCTCCCAGTCGGCGACCTCGTCCCGCTTCACGTCGTCGAGGTGGCCGCGGGTACCGGCATAGATGCTCAGCACCTGGTCCACGACGTCCATGGGCGCGAATTGCCCCTGCTTGAGCAGCTCGACCATCCGGTAGCCGCGGTCGAGCCGCTGCTGGGTGGCGGCGTCGAGGTCGGTGCCCAGCTGGGCGAAGGCCTCGAGTTCGCGGAAGCTCGCGAGGTCGAGACGCAGGCCGCCCGACACCTTCTTCATCGCCTTGGTCTGGGCGGCACCGCCCACGCGGGACACCGAGATGCCGGCGTTCATGGCCGGTCGCTGGCCCGCGAAAAAGAGGTCAGGCTGCAGATAGATCTGGCCGTCGGTGATCGAGATCACGTTGGTGGGAATGTAGGCCGACACCTCCCCTTCGAGTGTCTCGATGATCGGCAGCGACGTGAGCGAGCCGCCCCCGAGCTCCTTCGAGAGCTTGGCCGACCGCTCGAGCAGGCGGCTGTGAGCGTAGAACACGTCGCCAGGATAGGCCTCGCGTCCAGGCGGCCGCCGCATGAGCAGCGAAAGCTGGCGGTAGGCGGTGGCCTGCTTCGAGAGATCGTCGTAGACGATGAGGGCGTGCTGGCCGTTGTACATGAAGTGCTCGGCCATCGCGGTGCCCGAATACGGCGCGATGTACTGCAGCGGAGCCGCGGTGCTCGCACCAGACACGATAACCGTCGTGTAGTCCATCGCGCCGTGCTTGCGGAGCGTGTCGATGGCCACTGCGACCGACGAGTCCTTCTGGCCGACGGCGACGTAGAAGCACTTCACGCCGCTGTTCTTCTGGTTGATGATCGCGTCGATCCCGATGGCGGTCTTGCCGGTCTTGCGGTCACCGATGATCAGCTCGCGCTGGCCGCGGCCGATCGGCGTCATCGCATCGATGGCCTTGATGCCCGTCTGCATCGGCTCGCGAACGGGTGATCGCTCGGCCACGCCGGGGGCGAGCGACTCCACCGGGCGGCGGAGGTCGGTGACCACCGGCCCCTTGCCATCGAGCGGGTTGCCGAGTGGATCGAGCACACGGCCGATCACGGCATCGCCTACCGGCACCGAGAGCAGCCGGCCGGTGCTCTTCACCTCGTCACCCTCGGTGACTTTGAGGTAATCGCCGAGGATGATCACGCCGACCGAATTCTCCTCGAGGTTGAACGCGAGGCCGGTGATGCCGCCGGGGAATTCGACCATTTCGCCGGCCATGACGCCGGAGAGGCCCCAGACCCGCGCGATGCCGTCGCCCACCTCGAGGACGCGGCCGACCTCGCGGACGTCGATGCCTGACTCGAACCGGGAAATCTCCTCACGCAGTACTGAGGCGATCTCGTCCGTATTGAATTTCATGGATGCTCCTCTGCTTCAGCCGCTGCCCGAGCCGCACGAGGCTCGTAGCGACGGATTGGTCATAGACGGTGTCGGCGATGCGCACGACCAGCCCGCCGATCACGGCGGGATCGACGACGAAGGTCGCGGCGAGTGTGGTGGAGACGGCCCGCTCGACCTCGGCCACGAGCCGCGCCTGGTCGGCGGCATCGAGCGGCACGGCGGTCGTGAACGTGGCCGGCTTGCGGCCCTCGAGTTCATCGGCCCGGCGGCGGGCGGCGGCCACCACGTCGGCCAGGATGTCGAGGCGGCCGTGGCGGGCGAGCACGTGCAGCGTGTGGGCGGTGGTCGGCTGCATGCGGCCGGCCGCCATGCGATCGATGAGGGCGGTCTTCTGCTCCAGGGCCGCCTTGGGCGAGGCGAGCATCTGGGCCGCCTGCGGCACCTTCGGCAGCACGTCGTGCGCGAGCGACGTCAACTCGTCGAGCACGTCGCGGCGGCAGTTTTTGCGGTCGGCCGCCTCGATGATCGCCTGGGCGTAGACCTTGGCCACCCGCTCCACCGCGATGTCGATGTGCGACTCGTCGGCGGCTGCGGCAGACGACCCAGAAGTTGAGAACGTTTGATTCATCGTTGGCGACGCCGCGGCGAAAACTCTCAGTTGACACTCGGCGTGGTCGTGATGCTGGCGACGGAATCCCGCACCAGTCGGGCCTGATCATCCGGGCCGAGCTTGGCCGACAGGAACTTGCCCGCCACCTGGACGGCGAGTTCGCCCGCCCGCTCCGCGATCTGCGAGAGCGCGTCGTCCTTGGCGAGGCCGATCTCATGACGGGCCCGGTTCTTCTCGTCTTCGGCGGCCTTGCGGGCCTCGGCCACGATCGCCTGCCTCGTGGCATCCGCATCGCGGCGGGCTTCGTCGAGCATCCCGCGAACCTCGTCGGCCGCCTCGGCCAGACGACGCTCATACGACGCCAGCAGCCGGCGGGCATCGTCGTTGGCCGCCTGCGTGGCGGCGATCGTGTCGGCGATCCCCTGTTCCCGCTTATCGAGCCCTTCCATGATCGGCTTCCAGGCGAACTTCGTCAGCAGCGCCAGCAGCAGAAGAAACGTCGCAAACGACCAGACGGCCAGATCGGTCTGAAACCACGCCGGACTCTCGAAATCCTTCTGGCTCGTGCCCGCCGGCGGATTGTGACCGATCTCGGTGTGATGGTCATCGCCATGGCCATGAGCGGCGGCGGCAGGATCGGTGGCACTGGCCGGAGCGACCGGCGGCGCAACGCAGCCGATCGCCACGATGCAGGCGAGTGCGACGAACAGGCGACGGACACGTCGGGGAAGGAACACGGCAAAATCTCCAGGTCTCGAGCAACAGGCTGGGGCAGGCAACCGAGCCGGGGGCGGGGCCGGGGGCGTCGCACACACGCGAACCGCCACCGGCCGCCCCGGCACGCCACAGGACCTGAGGGCCCCGTGACGACGCGCGATCACTTCGTCGAGCAGATGAACAGCGCGTAGAACGTGAAGCCTTCGATAAGGGCCGCCGCGATGATCATCGCCGTCTGGATGCTGCCCGATACCTCGGGCTGGCGGGCCATGCTCTCGTAGGCTGCCGAAGCGAGTTTGCTGATGCCCAACGCCGCGCCAATCACGACGAGGCCCACGGCAAACGGGGTGGTGAATTCGATCAGCGATCGGCCACCGGTGGCAGCGGCCTCCTGGGCCATGGCGAAATCGGCGCCCAAGGCCACGACGGCGAAGGCGGCGAGGGAGGTGAGCACGCGGGCAGAGAGAAGCGAACGCATCATGACGGGGTCAAACTCCTTGAATACGAGACAACGAATACGAGGCAACGAAATACAGAGGACGGACGATCGACCGCAAGCGGCACGTCCGGGAGGGCAAAGCCTAATGTTGGTGCACCGACGCGCCAATGAAGAGTGCGGAAAGAAACGTGAAAATGTAGGCCTGCAGGAAGGCGACGAAGAGTTCGAGCACGCTGAACAGCGTGCAACTGACGACGCTGATGCCCGTCACGGTGGCCCACATGCCCATCGAATAGCTGGCGGCCGCGGTGATCATGCCCATGATCCCCAGCAGCACAAGATGCCCGGCCACCATGTTGGCCAGGAGCCGGACGGCGAGAATCAGGTGTTTGATGCAGAGGCCGAGCATCTCGATCGCGAAGATCATCGGCTTGAGCACGATCGCAAGCGGGAGCGGGAGATCCATCGTCGGCACCTGGTTGCCGAAAAAACCGAAGAAACCGAACTGCCGCATGCCGGCCACGACGACCGTGGCCAACGTGACCCCGGCCAGCGCGAGTGTCACGGAAAACGACGCCGTCGGTGAACCAGCCCATGGCACCATGCCCAGCAGGTTGCAACCGAGGACGAAGAAGAACAGCGTGAGCAGGAGCGGCACGAATCGGTCGCCGTCATGGTGCTCTCGGACCGCGTGGACGGCGGCATGGGCAGGCGTGACATCATGGCCGTCGTGACCGCGGGCGGCCCCATGACCGTGGTCCTCATGGCCGTGGTCGTGGTCGTGACTGTCGATCGCCGGCCGGGCGATCTGGTCTCGGACAAACAGAATCATCGCCTCGAAGAGGTTGGCTATCCGCCCCTTCGGCGGGCTGCCTCCCCGCAGCCGTCCCGCCAGCCGCGTGAACACGAAGAGCAGCAGAGCGGCCAGGGCCACCTCCAAGATCATGTACTTGGAGATGCAGAAGCCGGTCTTTTTCTCGTAGAGGCTGTCGAGCGTGCCGAACGGTTGCGGAATCAGGATTTTGCCGTCGAGCGCCGCGTTGAATTCAGCCACATCGGTGATGTCGGGGCGGCCGTCCCGAAGGAACTGCGGCACCTCGTCGAGCGTCTGCCAGTTCTGTCGCCAAAGCGCCTTCGGAACCTCGAAGTAATAGGCGTCCTTGAGGTGATAGATCGGGTTGTGGGCGGACATCGAAACCGCGGTTCCTCGGACAGAAAAAGGAGAGGGACGATGGCCAAGGCCACCGCTCGACATCGACAGTGTGCGACACGCGGTACGCGGACGTCAATTCGCCCTGCTGCCGCCGCGGCCAGCCGCCGATCCCAGCCGTCCCATGATCGTCAACACAATATCGGTGGCAAGTAGCGATAGATAGAGCCCCAGCAGAATTCGGTCGACGCCGGCCGGCGCGATCGCCCCCCCGCCCCCCCGCAGCCAGGCGAGCATCACGAGCGGCGGCGCGAACCGCAGCGCAATTCCCCCGAGCCCGGCAGCGACGGCGAGCCCCTGCCGCCCTGTCGAGGGGTTGGCGGCGAGTCGGTCGCCGAGGCGGGCCACCAGCCACGCCCCGAGCGCCCCGCCGAGGCATAGGCCTGCCACCACGACCGCCGCGGTTCTGTACGGCGGGTCGGGCGGCCCCAGCGCCAGGGCCGTCGTCAGCCCGGCGGCCGAAACGGCGACGAGGGCCACGGCCCCGCCGAGCGTCCAGGCCCTGTCGTGCCGGCCGCTGTTCACCGGTGTTTTCTCCTCTGCAATTGCACGAGCCAGGTGATCGCCGCCGAAAAACCGAGAACGAGTCCGGCCAAGCCGAAGCACGACGTCCCCAGGCGCGTGTCGAGCCAGCCCCCCGCCACCCCCGGCAGAAACATGACCAGACCGATCGCCATGATCCGGGACACCCATGCCATGGCCTCACCGATCGGGGTTCCCTGAGGCGGACGATTCATATCGCGGAGTAGCATACGCTTCCCATCCGCCCGTCGGTGAATCCCCCCATGGCTCAACGCAAGCATCGTCGCCGCCGTGTCCGCCGGGTCCGTCATAATATCTCGGCCTTCGATCGACCGTCGGCCATGGCCGGCGGCGGCGAACCGACCGTCCTGAGGATGATTGCCTGCGACGGCCAGGGAGTGCATGAATCGACGATCACGCGGCTCGACGACCTGGCCGCTGGCCGGGATCGCTGGCGGGTGGTCTGGATCGACGTCGAGGGGCTCGACGACCTCGCCACCATCCGACGGATCGGTGACATCTTCGAGATCGGGGAGCTCGCGCTCGAAGACGCGGTGACGCCGGACGAACGGCCCAAGGTGGAGGTATTCGGCCACCAGGTGCTGATCGCGGTGCGGATCGCCCGGTTTGACGGCGATGCCGTGGTGACCGATCCGGTCGGGATTTTCCTGGGCGACCGCTACGTGATCACGTTCCGGGGCCGCACGGCCGGCGACGCCTTCGACGGCATGCGACAGCGAATCCGCGCCGGCCGCACGAAGCTCGGCGAACTCGGCGCCGACCACCTCTGCGCCCTGCTCCTCGACACCGTCGTGGACGGCTACTTTCCGGTGCTCGAGCAGTTCGGCGACCGGCTGGAGGCCCTGGAAGAGGAGGCGCTCGAGGCGCCGTCGCGGCAGTCGCTGGCGAAGATTCATGACGTGCGAAGCGATCTCATGACGCTCCGGAGGGCGCTCTGGCCGACCCGCGACGTGCTCCATGCCCTCGGCCGCGAGCCGACCCGGTTCGTGGGCGACCATGCCCGCGCCCACTTTCGCGACTCCTACGACCACACGATGGAACTGCTCGACCTCATGGAGAGCTTTCGCGAAATCGGCAGCGACCTGCGCGACATCTATCTTGCCAGTCTGAACAACCGCATGAACGACGTGATGAAGGTGCTGACGGTGATCGCCACGATCTTCATGCCGCTGACATTCATCACCGGCTTCTACGGGATGAATTTCAACACGGAGTCGCCGTGGAACATGCCGCTTTTGAACTACCGTTACGGGGCGGTCGTGGCGATCGGGATGATGCTGGCGACGACGGTGGGCATGGTCGTGCTGTTCTGGCGCCGCGGCTGGCTGAGGCGGTGGCACTGACCTCAGGCCCGGCCGAGCAGGAAGAACGTCGACATCACGCCCTTGCCCTTGATCGTCACGTCGCCGCGGTCGGCAAAGCGGTAGCGATCACCGAGCAGGCTGCGGGTGGCAGCCGAGACGTGGATTCGCGATGGCTCGCCATGCGACTCCATGCGACTGGCGGTGTTGACGGTGTCGCCCCAGAGGTCGTAGCTGAATTTGTGCCGGCCGATGACGCCGGCGACCACCGGACCGGAATGGATGCCGATCCGCACCTGCATCGCCAGTTCCCGGGCCTGCATGACGTCGCGAAAGGCGTCGAGCATTCCGATCGCCATGTCGGCGGTCGCTTCGGCGTGGTCGGCCCGCGGCTCCGGCAGGCCGGCCACCGCCATGTAGGCATCGCCGATCGTCTTGATCTTCTCCACGCCCAGCCCCAGAGCGAGGCGGTCGAACGCCGAAAAGATTTCGTCGAGCAGCCCCACCAGGTGCCGGGCATCGACCCGCTGGGAAAAGTCCGTGAAGCCGCAGAGGTCGGCGAAGAGCACCGTGACAGCGGGAAAACTTTCGGCGATCGTCGCATCGCCATCCTTGAGCCGGCTGGCAATCTTCTCCGGGAGGATGTTGCGGAGGAGCCGCTCGGACTTCTCTCGCTCGCGTTCGAGCGCCGCGAACGCCGCGTTTCGCTCGAGCAGCCGCAGATAGGCCTCGGAGTGCACGCGAATGCGGGCGATGAGCTCGATCCGGTCGGGCAGTTTGACGAGGTAGTCGTTGGCCCCCGCGCCGAGCAGCTCGGCCTTGACGACGGGCTCGTCGCGGGCCGAGAGCATGATCACCGGAATCGCAGCCGTGGCCGGGAGCGCACGAAACCGCCGCACGACGTCGAGGCCGCTGACGTCTCGCAGCATGAGGTCCTGGAGGATCACCGTGGGGCGGAACGTCTCAGCCAGCGCGAACGCCGTCTCGGCGTCGCGGCAGCATTCGTAGGCGATATCGGGCTCGTCGCGAACGAGCCGCCGCACCGCCTCGCCGATCATGGCTTGATCGTCGACGAGCAGCACGCGGTGCGTGGGTTCTTCCATGCTCGCCAGCCTACCGTCAGCGAGCCTTCCGGCCCACAAGAAGCAGGGCTCGATACGTCGAGGCCAGCCCCCCGGCGCGTGAGAAAGAGGCCTGCCTAGCTTCGAGG
>CAMDDA010000137.1 GCA_945890755.1 Candidatus Kuenenia stuttgartensis | reverse complement strand
AACTGCTACCGATCAATCTCACCCATCACGATGTCCAGGCTCCCCACGATCGCCGGCACGTCGGCAATCAGGCAGCCCCGGCACAACTCCGGCGCCACGGCGAGATTCGAGAACGAGCTCGAGCGGGCCCGCACCCGCCACGGGATCGCGGAGCCATCACTCACCAGATAAAAACCCATCTGCCCCTTCGGCGCCTCCGTCTCGAGGTAGGCGTCGCCGGCCGGCATCTTCTCGGTCAGCTTGAGCGGTTCACCGATCGTGCCCTTGCAGGCCGAATAACGGTCCATCGACTGCCGCACGAGGTCCATCGACTGCACGACTTCGAGCATCCGCACGAAGAACCGATGCCAACAGTCGCCGAGCACCGCGTCCGCGGGCACGGGCGGGTACTCGTGATCGCGTGGGTAGTGGCCGTCCTTCATCACGGCCACCTCGAACGCGTAGCCGTCGTACATCGCCGTGTAGATGGCCTCGCCGTCCCGTCGCATGTCCTGATCGACACCGCTGCCGCGGAGCACGGGGCCCGAGCAGCCGTATTCGATCGCGAGATCCCGTGACATCACCCCGATGTTCGCCGTCCGCTTCACGAAGATGGCATTCGTCGTGAGCAGGGCGTGGTATTCCTTGATGATCGGCTCGAACTGGTCGAGGAACGCCTCACACTTCTGCAGCCAGCCCGACGGCAGATCGGCCGTGAGGCCACCCACCGTGATGTAGCTGTAGGTGAGCCTGGCGCCGCACGCCTCCTCGAAGAGGTCGAGGATCTTCTCCCGCTCGCGAAACGCGTAGAGGAACGGGCTGAACGTGCCGAGATCGAGGCCGTAGGCCCCCATGCCCACGAGATGGCTGGCGATCCGGTTCAACTCGGCGATCAGCACCCGCAGGTGGCGGGCCTTTTCGCTGACCTCGTATTTCATGAGCTTCTCGACGGCCAACGCCCAGCCGAGGTTCATGTTCATCGCCGCGAGATAGTCCATCCGGTCGGTGTAGGGAATCCACTGCCGGTGGGTGAGGTTCTCGCCGATCTTCTCGGCACAGCGGTGGAGATAGCCGATGTGCGGCTCCACCTCCGAAACGACCTCGCCGTCGGTCCGCAGCACCAGCCGGAGCACGCCGTGGGTGCTCGGGTGCTGAGGTCCCATGTTGACGAGCATCTCGTCCGTGCGGACGTCGAACTCGATGATCCGCGGATCGTCGTCGAGCAGCTGCGCCATTGCTTACCTTCCTCTGATGCCGTGGTATTCGAGCGGCTGCTCGTAGTCCTTGCGCAGCGGATGGCCGTCCCAATCCTCGGGACAGAGAATTCGCCGCAGATCGGGGTGACCGGTGAACCACACGCCGGAGAGGTCGTAGACCTCTCGCTCGTGCCAGTTCGCGCCCCGCCACACACCACACACGCTCGGAATTTCAGGCAACTGGCCCGGAACGTCACCCTTCCAGCGCGGCAGCGAGGTCTTGAGCACGAGGCTCACGCGGGCCGGCGTGCTCCAGAGGTGGTAGACGAGTTCGGTCCGCGGCTGCCACGACACCTTTGCAGCCTTCTTCGGATCCCGCTCAAACCAGTCCACCGCCGTGATGCACTGCAACGAGTCGAACCGCACGGGGCTCTTCCGCGCCAGCCACCCACAGACCTCCGCGATGCGTTCCGGGGCGATCTCGATCCAGGGATCGATCGCCTCGAGGTTCTTGCCAACGACGGCGCCGGGCAGCACCTCGTCGAGTTGATCGAGAAATCCGGGGCCGCGCATGGTGACGTTTGGTGACTGAGGGTGGGATTGAAAAAACGTTTCAGGCAGACCGCTCGGCAGCCACGGCGCGGACCCAGTCGAGATCGCCGCGATACCACACATAGGCGAAGCCCACGAGCAGGATGGCGAAGAAGGCGGCCATGTCGACGACGGCAGTGCGGGCCAGCAGCGATCCCGTGCGGGCGACGGACCACCGGCCGAGGGCCTGCTGGGGCGTCGCTTCGCCACGGGTCGCCTCGATCGCTCGGGCCTCGGAAATGGTGGGCGTGAGCAAGGGACCGAGCGTCTCGGGCACCGCGGGCTTCTTCACGCCCAGTTCCCGCAAGAGACCTGTGGCGGCGGGCGTCAGCATGCCATCGGCCTGCACGGTCTGGAGGGCTGGGTCGGTGAGCTGCGTGGCCTTGCCGAAAACGGTGGCCCAGGGAAAGAACAGGGCGACTTCCACGTCGAAAATGATGAACAGCAACGCCACCACGTAGAACCGCAGGTCGAACTGCACGAAGCTCGAGCCGATCGTCGGCTCGCCGCACTCATACACCTCGAGTTTCTCGGTATTGGGCATCCGCGGCCGCACGAGCCAGCCCACGATCAGGTTGACCGCCAGGAACGCGATCCCCACCGCGACAAACAGGGCGACGTAGCCGGCGATCAGAACGGGATGCATCGACGAGGCCTCGGGGCTGGCTACGGGTGTAACTAGGACTAGGTGTGACTACTGGTTGGGGCCGCCGTGGACGGGCTCGACGATCACCTTCGAGGCCGCGACGGCGGTGGGGTTGAGCGTGGACCGGCCCCAGGCCACCTCCACCGGCAGCCGGGCGAAGTCCACGATCGTTCCATCGCGGCTGTAGCAGGAAAGGTCGAGGGTTGATCCCATGAAAATGCAGTCCACCGGGCATGGCTCGACACACAGCGCACAAAACATGCACTTCGAGTAGTCGATCGTGAACCCGCTCACGCGGAAGCCCTTGCCGTTCTCCACCCGCTCCTTGCCGATGTAGATGCAGTCCACCGGGCAGGCCTTCGAGCACTGGTCGCAGGCGATGCAGGTGGTGAGGTCGTAGCGATGGAAGCCGCGGTAGCGGGCCGCCACGGGGGCCGGCAATTCGGGATACTCGAAGTGCTCGGTAAATGTCCGCCGCTTCTGGTCGTAGGTGCTGCTGAACACCCGCATCGTCACCCGCATGCCATCGAGCACCGTCCAGACGGCCGTAAACAGGTTGCGGAACCAGGATTTCATGGCTGACAGGGCGTCCGACAGGGGCAGAGGCGCGGCACCGCGAATCCGACCGCAGAACCGACGCCGAGAGTATAGGGAGCCTGCGCAGGCCAACAAGGACGACGTCAACTCCGGCCGTTCCCATACAAGCCCTGAGCGCAAGCGAGGGGATGCCCCGCACGATCCCCCGGCTTGCGCCTGGGGGCTTCTATGCTCTCACGACCCCGGCTTCCGCCTTCCGCCGTTCCCATACAAGCCCTGAGCGCAAGCGAGGGGACCGCGCCGTACGATCCCCCGGCTTGCGCCTGGGGGCTTCTATGGAGGTGCGCGGGACACCGTTCCCCGCGAAAACCACCGTGTGTCCGCTTCGGAAAAGAGGCGGGGCCAGACGTCACCGCTGGCCGAATCCCCGCAAACCACCGTATTTGCCGATCTTTTTTGGCCCCAGGGTCCGGGATTTGCTTGACTGGCTGTTTCGGGTCAGTACGATTGAGGAGTTTCTGGCAGTCGTACGCTCCCTGATCCGCACCCTTTGCCCGGTTCGCCACAGCGCCAAAGGAATGGCCCATGCTCGTCCTCTCACGCAAGAAAGACGAGAGTATCGTCATCAACAACGATATCACGATCGTTGTGGTGGAGATCCGTGGCGACAAGGTGCGACTGGGCGTCGAGGCACCGAAGGAGGTGCCGGTGCATCGCCGTGAGGTCTTCGAGGCGATTGCCCGCGGCGAACCGGTCGATCAGGCTTCGGTCGGCGGCAGCGTTCACGAGTCGAGCGACGTCCGCCAGCCGCCGGAACCCGAGGCTCTGGCTCCCGATGCCTGACATCGGTTAGTCTTGGGGCTCGGCTGGCGGTTTCTGCAGTTGCATGACGGCCCCATCGTCTAGAGGCCTAGGACATCGCCCTTTCACGGCGGTAACCGGGGTTCGAATCCCCGTGGGGTCATTGCCTGCCTTCGATTTTTTTCTCCTGCCCTTCGTCTCCCGGTCGCACGCAGCCACTGATGAGTGAGCCAACTCCTGCCGATCAGCCAGCGTCCTACGACGCCGTGCTGCTCGTGTCGTTCGGCGGCCCGGACAATCCCGACGATGTGATGCCGTTTCTGGAGAACGTCTTGCGGGGCCGCAACGTGCCGCGAGAACGGATGCTCGAGGTCGCCGAGCACTACTACCACTTCGGTGGTAAGAGCCCGATCAACGAGCAGAACATCGCCTTGCTCGCCGCGCTGCGAGCTGAACTGGATCGCAACGGCCCGCGGCTCCCCGTCTACTGGGGCAATCGCAACTGGCATCCGCTGCTCACCGACACGCTCCGCGAGATGGCCGACGCCGGCGTGAAGCGGGCGATCGCCTTCGTGACGAGCGGCTTCAGCTGCTACTCCGGCTGCCGGCAATATCGGGAAAACATCTCCGCAGCCTGTGCGCCGCTCGGCGACAAGGCGCCGCAGGTCGACAAGATCCGCGTGTTCTTCAACCACCCTGGCTTCGTCGGCCCGATGGCGGTGAATGTCCGCACGGCCCTCGATCATTTTCCGGCCGAGGGCCGCGGCGACGTGCCGGTGCTGTTCACAGCCCACAGCATCCCGATGTCAATGGCCGACACGAGCCGCTACGTGCCGCAGCTCACCGAGTCGTGCCGACTCGTGGCCGAGCAGGCGGGCGTGACGAACTGGAGGCTCGTGTATCAGAGCCGCAGCGGCCCGCCCACGCAGCCCTGGCTCGATCCCGACATCTGCGACGCGATCCGCGAGCTTCACGCTCAGGGTTGCCGCCGGCTTGTGATCTCGCCGATCGGCTTCATCTCCGACCACATGGAAGTGCTCTACGATCTCGACACCGAAGCGGCCGACCTTTGCAAGGAGCTCGGCATCGAGATGCACCGGGCGGCGACGGTGGGCACTGCCCCCGATTTCATCGCCTGCGTCCGCGAACTCATCGCCGAACGGGCCTGGAACCTGCCGACCCGCGCCGCGATCGGCCAGTTGCCGGCCAACCACGACGTCTGTCCCCTCGACTGCTGCCCCGCCCCGCAGCGTCCCGCCGCCCGCCCCGCGGCCTCATGAGCCCGTCCGCGCACGTCGCCCTCATCCACGGCTACCTCGCCAACAAATTTCTGCTGGCACCACTGGCCCGCCGCCTGCGGCGCCGCGGCTACGGCACCACGCCCTGGGGTTACTGGAACATCCAGTGCTCGCTGCTCGTGCACGCCGACCGCTTCAGCCGCGAACTCCAGCGGCTCGACGCCGATCCGGCGATCGACACGATCCATGTCGTGACGCACAGCATGGGGGGCATCGTGACCCGGGCGGCGCTTGACCGCTTTCGGCCACGGAAACTCGGCCGCCTCGTGATGCTCGCCCCGCCGAACCACGGCTCGTTCGTCGCCACGCGGGCCGTGAACACGTTCGGCCGGTTCCTGCGTCCCGTCACCGAGCTCTCGACCGCCACCGACAGCCTCGTGAACCTGCTGCCGACGCCACAGGGCCTCGACATCGGCGTGATCGCCGCCCAATACGACGCGCTCGTGTCGGAGGAGAGCACCCACCCCAACGTGCCTCACGCCCACGTCACGCTCCCCACCTGGCACACGGGCCTGCTCTTCGACCGCACCGCCGCCACCCTCGTCGCCGACTTCCTCGCCTCCGGCACGTTCGACGTGCGTCCTCTCGCGTAGGCCCGTTGCTCCGCAACGGGCTGCCCGTCACGGAGTGACTGGCCTACACTCTTCCGCATGCACACCGCCCCCCGCCCCCTCGGCCGCTCGCCCGTGTCCGTCGGGCCGCTCGGCCTCGGCTGCTGGCCGCTGGCCGGGATGACCCGCGCGGGCGTCACCCATGAGGCAGCCGTCGCGACAGTGCGGGCTGCGCTCGACGCCGGCATCACGCACCTCGACACGGCCTACTGCTACGGCGAACACGGCGAGAGCGAGCGGGCGATCCGCGAGGCCCTCGGGTGGGGCGGTGGCCCCGGCACGACGAATCACATCCCGCGCGACGCCGTCACCATCGCCAGTAAGTGCGGCATCCATTGGGAGCCGGATTCCTCGCGGTCACCACCCCGGCGGCAGGTGAACGACGGCCGGCCCGAGCGGATTCGCGCCGAGGTCGAGGAGAGCCTCGTACGACTGGGCACCGATCACCTCGACCTCCTCTATCTGCACTCTCCCGATCCGTCGATCCCGATCGAGGAGTCGGCCGGCGAACTGAAGCGGCTGCTCGACGCAGGCAAGACGCGGGCCGTCGGCCTCTCGAATGCATCCGTCGCCGAGCTCGCCCGGTTCCACGCCGTCTGTCCGCTCTCCGCCTGCCAGATGCACTTCAACATGCTGCAGCGGGAGATCGAGCGGGAGGTGCTGCCGTGGTGCATGAGCCACGGCGTGGGGATGGTCGTCTACTGGCCGCTGATGAAGGGGCTCTTGGCTGCAAAGATGCACCGCGGCCAGGTGTTCCCGACGACCGACAGCCGGCACAAGTATCCGATGTTCAACGGCGTGGAGTTCGACCGCAACCTCGACTTCGTCGAGGCCCTGCGGCCGATCGCGGGCCGGCTGGGCGTGGCCGTGCCCGACCTCGTGCTGGCCTGGACGGCCGAGCAGCCGGGCATCACGAGCGTGCTCTTCGGGGCCACGAGTCCCGAGCAGGTGCAGGAAATCGCCCGGGCCCTGGCCTGCGACCTCGACGCTGCCGCCCGGGCCGCGATCGCCGACGCCATCACCGCCCGCGGCCCCGTCGCCAGCCGCCGCGCCGTCTAACCCCGGTCCCCGTAGGCCCGTTACCTCGGAACGGCTGCCCTCCCCAGTAGGCCCGTTGCTCCGCAACGGGCAGCCCGCCCCCGTAGGCCTGTTGCTCCGCAACGGGCTCCCCGTCACGGAGTGACGGGCCTACCCATGCCCGGCATTTGACCCGCCCCGACCGCGAAAGTAGCGTCGGTTCTCCAGTCCTGTTCCCTTCGCGTCCCGGAGCCTCCCATGCCCGCCCTCCGCCCCGCTGCTCTCGCCGTCGCCCTCATCGCCTTGTCGACCGCTCCCGCCACCGCCGCCGCAGTCTCGCCGGCCGCCGGCGACCGCGTCGTGGCCAACGCCGCGATCATCGGCTCGGAATTCCAGCAGCGTCTGGAGGAGCCCTCGACGAGCGACCTGGTGAATTTCCCGGGCTTCATCGATGCGACGAGCGGCGTGCGGGTGTATCACCGCGACGACGGCCTGCTGTTCGCGGTTTCGACGAAGCGCAACCTCACCCTCCGTGAGCGCCTGTATGGCGAGCGGGAGGCCGCCGAGGTCGCCCGCAAGCTCCTCCAGGAAAAGTTCAGCCACCTCTTCCAGACCACGGCCGGCTTCACGGGCCTCGACGCCGACGACGTGCGAGTGGTGTTCGTCGAGCCGGATGCCACCTCTCCCTACATCCGCAGCGGCGCGGTGGTCGGCGCTGGCTCCTGGTACGGCGCCCCGTCCCGCTACAACGCCGGCCCGGGCTCAGGGTTCGGCGGCACCGGAGCGTGCGGCTCCTGCAACGGCCTCGGCGGCTCCTCGCTCGGCAACGACGGCTCCTCGTTCAGCGGATCAGGCCCGCGGGCCTTCGCCCCGGCAGGCTTCTGGGCCGGCAGCTCCTCGCAGCCCGCCCCCTGCACCGGCTGCCACTGATCGCTGCCCGTCTTCATAAAAGCCCCCAGGCGCAAGCCGGGGGATGTTCAGCGCCGCGGCGCTACAACGCGCCAACCGGTTCCGGCTGCGCGGCGGCCACGCTCACATACGCCTGACGCGTCTCGAGGCACACGCGGCGAAACGACTCCGGCCGGCTCACGCCGGGGAGCCGCAGCGTCTCGATCTGGCCACGGCGGAAGACGAGATCACCGGCGGCATACCATTCCTGGCCAGGCTGCACAACGACGTCGATGGCGTCGAACCGATCGAGATCCACGTACTGCTCGACCTTCGGATTGATGCCCCGTTCGATGGCCACGCGGCGGTTCGTGAGGCGGTAGCGGCGAATGGCCCAGGGGAGCCGCATCGAGAGATACAGCATCAGCCCGACAGGAATGGTGGCGAGCAGCGCGAGCCGCCCAATCGAAAAGGGGCCGAAGCCGTCCTTGATCCGATAGAGCCGCCCGAGCATCCGCCCGAACCCGGTGGATGCCACCGACGGCCAGACGGTCATCACCGTCGCCTCGGCGACCGACGGGGGAACGACACCTGAAATCGACTGCTGATTCGGTCGCATCGAAAGCTCCGCGTGAGGTACCGGTAATCCCTGCGTCTTGTTGGTATTCAAGATGCCCGAGCCAAGGCGCCAGCACAACCCGCCACTCCGGCAACAAGCGAAAACATACACAAAACAAAAAAACCCGGGCGGGGCCTCGACTGGCCCCGCCCGGGTCACATGATCTTGTGGATCTGGCAGTTCTGCCGGCATCGCATCGGCATCGTCACAGCGACGCCTCTGCTTACCGGCTGATCTCTTTTGTCGGCATGTTCTGACTGGCCGCCTTGCAGCGTACCTGCCAGAACCGCGATCGCTCTCCACATTCAGCGTCGATGATCGACCACCCTATCCTGAAATGAATCAGGCGGGTGGCGACCTCTCACTGATGGCCTCCCCAGATGCTGGATAAACCAGATTGGTTTGGCGGTTTCCTTTAGAAAGGAGGTGATCCAGCCGCAGGTTCCCCTACGGCTACCTTGTTACGACTTAGTCCCAATCGCAGAGTTCATCTTAGGCGCCTGGCTCCTTGCGGTTACCTCAGCGACTTCGGATGCCCCCCACTTTCGTGGCTTGACG
>CAMDDA010000136.1 GCA_945890755.1 Candidatus Kuenenia stuttgartensis | reverse complement strand
GTCGTAGCAGGCAAAGAGCCCCACGGGCTTGGGGAGAGAGACGAGCCAGGCCTCGATCGCCTCGTCATCGGCCGCCGTCGAGCGGCCGCGGCGGGAAGGCTGGTAGATCGTGACGGTCCTCCCCTGCCCCGCCGCGGCCACGAAGGCGTCGCGGCGGTTGCCGCTCCAGCGGAACCGGTCGTCGCCGAGGAAGGCCAGGTGCCGGAAGTCGCGTTCGACGAAGTGCTCGGCCGCGAGGCGGGCGATGGCTGCGTCGTCGGTCTCGACGTAGGGCACGTCGGGGAGGAGCCGCGCGGCGCTGACGTCGATCACGGGGATGCCGAGCCTGCGACGAAGCATGCCGACCGCAGTTGCGATCGCCGGCGTCTCGATGCGGGCGATCACGCCGTCACCCTGCCAGCGGGCGAGCATCGCCAGCGGCGGCAGGCCGCGGCCGTGCTCCGGCAGCAGGATCGTCCAGGGGTCGTGCTCGCGGACATGCCGGTGGACGCCTTCGAGCAATCCCCGGCCATAGGCGTTCGACGCCTCGATGAGCACGGCGACCCGCGGCGAACGGCGAAGCGGCGTAGTACGGGAACGGGGCATGCACGCGGTAGTCTATCGGACGTTCACTCGTGCGATCCTGCCGATCCCATCGCTTCCGCTCCGGGCTTTCTGGTGTGTCCCAGGAAGCCCCCTGCGGAAGCCGGGGGATCGCCCCACGCTTTTGAATTCATCCCATGCCTTGGTTGTCCACCATCACCTGCGTCACGATGCGGCCGTTCAGAGCGGTCGCCGTCTTCGTCGCGACGGCTGTCGCGACAGCCGTGGTCGCTGCAGCTGCGTGTGACGTTGCTGCCGTTCCCGCCGAGGAACGCGATCGGCTGTCGCTGGCGCCGGTCTACACGCAATACGTGCGGGCCGCAGGCGGCATTCCGGTGGTGGCGAGCGACCGGGCGCAGCCCGAGGCGCTGGCCGAAGCGGCCTGGCTCATCGACAGACTGCTCGCCAAGCGGCCCGACGTGGCTGCCGCGATCGGCCGTTCCCCCGTGCGGTTCGTCGTGATGGCCCACGACGAGCGGACGACCGACGTACCGGAACACTCCGATCTCGAGCCGCGGGACTACTGGGATCGCCGAGCGCGGGGGCTCGGGGCCACGCTCGAGCGGCCGGCCACAAGCTGCGGCGAGGAGAATCTCTTGTGCTTCGCCGGCGATCCCTACGCGGCGGAGAACATTCTCATCCACGAGTTCGCCCACACGATCCACCAGATCGGTCTCGCCCAGATCGATCCCACGTTCGAGCTTCGCCTGCGGGCCGCCTTCGCCGAGGCGGAGCGGGCCGAGCGTTGGAAGGGCACCTACGCCCGCGAGAATCCGGCCGAGTATTGGGCCGAAGGCGTCCAGAGCTGGTTCAGCTGTAATCGCACGCACGACAGCGAGCACGGCGCGGTGAATTCGCCCGCAGCAGTGGCCGAACATGATCCGCCCCTGGCGGCACTGCTCACGGAAGTGTTTGGCGAGAGGCCGTGGGAGTACACGCGTCCGCACAACCGCGACGCCGCGGACCAGCGACACCTCGGTGACTTCACCGGCGACCGTTCACCACGGTTCGACTGGGACACCCACCACAGGGTAGCCACCGCCGTGCCGTAACGCCGCCCGGGCTGCGCCAGCACGTACTGTCGCGAACCACGATCAACATCAGCCGGCAGTTTCGGCAGCGATCTGGAACTGCACCTCATTTGGGATTTCGACCCGCCGCGACGCGTCGAGGATCTCGATCGCGACGACGTGACCATCCCGGTCGAGATCAAGAATCACGCCAGGGCGGATTTCGTCGCTCTCGGCGACGGCCGACGAAGCCAAGATCATCGACAATGTATCGGTGGTGGGGTCATACATCACTTTCATCGGACACTCTCCAGTACTTTGAAATCTTGCTCGTCCGATACACCGTCACGATGCGTGCAGGCATCCGATCAACATCGATGACGACTCGCAGCAAATATCCATCTGGCATGATGGAGTGCCAGACCTCACGTCCGGTCCGTGCCACGAGCCGTTGACCGGGAGATTCAAGGACGCCATGAACGTCAGCGGCAGTGATGCCTCGCCGACCCGCCTCCATTATGGCGTGGTTCGTCCAAAGAATCTTTCGCATGATCGCTTGCTTTTTTCGCACGGCCGGGCGTGTAGTATACGTCCGTACATACATCCCGCAAGGGGCGACCACATCACGCGTGCAGCCAGCTGCCGTCGATGAATCGCCAGGGGCGGCCGGCGGGCGGTTCGTCCTGCAGGCACGGCGGCAAGGCGTCGGGCTGGCAGTTGTCGAAGCAGATCCGCCGCGCGAACCGCAACAGCGTCCACGGCATGCCGACGGCCGAGAAGAACGGCGGGCCGGCGGAGGGCCACGGCCCGCCGTGCTGCATGGGCGGGGTGACGGCCAGGCCGGTGGGCATCCGGTTTTCGACGAGCCTGCCGGCACGGGCCACGAGCAGCGGCCGCACGGCCCGCGCGGCCTCGGCATCACCGCCCGCAGTTGAGTAGAGGCTCGCAGCCAGCGTGCCTTGCACATGCGCGATCGCGCGACAGAGCTCGTCGAGCGAGCCACACCGCACGAGCAGCGTGGCATTGCCAAATGCCTCCACGAGAAATCCCTGCGGCGTCGCGCAGAACGCCTCCCCGGTCACGTCGAGCAGCGACGGCGGCCGGCAGCACGGCCCCGCGTCCACCGGCCCGTCCACGAGCAGCCGCGCGCCAGCCTTCGCGAGCGATGCCACCGCATCGTCGAGCTGCGTGCGGCCCGATGCCGTCAAGAGCACCTGCGGCCCGACCGCCTCGAACCGCGCGGTGACGGTCGCGACGAATCGCTTGGCCGCCTCGTCGTTGATCAGAAACACGAGGCCGGGCTTCGTGCACAACTGCCCCGCGGAACCCGTGACGCTCGTCGCAAGTTCGCCGGCAATCTCAGCGCCACGTTCGGCGAGCGCCTGCGGCAGGACGACCACCGGATTCAGGCTTCCCATCTCCACCCACATTACCTTGCCCGCGGTCGCCGCGGCCGCGAACAGCCGCCGACCGGCCGCTTCGCTGCCCGTAAACGCTCCGCCCCCAACCCGCGGGTCGGCGACGAGCCGCTCGCCATCGCCGCGGCCGATGCCGTGCAGAAGCTGCACGGTTGCCGGTGGCAGACCCGCCTCGCGCAGCGCCTCGACCACTTCCTGGGCTGCGACCATCGACACGCCCGGATGGCCGCGATGCGCCTTGGCGATCACGGGATTCCCCGCCGCGATCGCCGCCGCGAAGTCGCCACCGGTGACCGCCCCGAAGGCAAGCGGAAAATTGGCCGGCGGCAGCACGACGATCGGGCCGAGGCCGAAGGCGGCCGAGCGGATGTTCCGCTGCCGGTCGATCATCGGCATCCGCCAGGTCTCCGACTGCGCCGCGGCGGCGGCCTGCCGCAACTGATCGAGCATGCGCGGCAGCTCGACGTCGGCCAGCCGCGGGCTGCGGGGCAGCCCCGTCTCCGCATGGGCCGCAGCCACGAGTTCAGCGCCGCGGGCCTCGAGCCGGGCGGCATACCCCTCGAGAAACGTGGCGATCCGCACCGCCGGCAGCGTGGCCAGTTCGCGAGATGCAGCAGCAGCCGCGTCGAGCGCGCAATCGACATCGCTCCAGCCGCTCACCGGCCACTCAGCCGCATGCGGCATACCGGTCGAGGGATCCAGCGCGTGATAGGCATCGACGGCGGCGGCGGGCCGCCATTGTCCAGCAACGAGGATCGGTTCAGCGGTCATCGAGGCAGCCCCAGGCGATAGGGATCGGTGGTGTCGAAGTGCAGTTCGCTTTCGGCGGTGATCCAGGCGCTGCCCCGCACGGCCGGCACGCACACGCCATCCCGCAGTTGATACGACGCCTCGTACACACCTCCGAGCACGCTCTCCTGCCGCCAGATATCTCCCTCGGCGAGCAGGCCGTCTTCGCGGAGGCAGCCGACCAGCGCACTGGTGCCCGTGCCGCAGGGCGAGCGATCGAAGGCCCCGTCGGGGCAGAGCACGAAGGCGCGACCGTGGTTTCGCGTGTCCTGTGGCGGGCCGAGCAGCACGACATGGTCGATCGTCTCGCCACGGTCGCCGGTGATGCCCCGCGCCTCGAGCGACCGGCGGATCGCCCAGGACCGCTCGGTGAGCCGGGGAATCTCGGCGGGCACGACAGGAAGCCCATGATCACGACAGAGAAAGAACCAGAGCCCCGACGTCGCCACATCGCCGGTCACGAGATTGCCGTCGGCACACTCCACCGTGAGCCCGCACTGAATCCGCCGCGGTGTCACACACTCGAACGTGGCGTTGTTTCCACCATGCCAAGTCACGCCCACCATGCCCGCCGGCGTCTCCAGCCGAAAGCTGTCGGGCGTGATCCGCCCGAGATGGCCGAGTGTCACGGCCAGACCGATCGTGGCATGGCCACACATGTCGAGGTAGCCGACGCGATTGAAATAAAAGGCCCCGAAAGTGCAGGAAGGATCGGCAGGGGGCACCAGCATCACGCCCACCATCGCATCGGCCCCGCGTGGATCGCCGACGAGTGCACGACGCACATGGTCGTAGCGATCACGGAAGCGATCCCGCCGCGACACGACCGTGCCTGCTCCGAGATCGATGAGCCGCTCGATTGCATCGTCCCACACCACGCGGGTCGGTTCACCGATCGTGTGCGAATCGATCACGCGAAGCCGCGTCGGGAGTTCTGGAGTCGCGGCCATCATCTCGCGGCGACGCCCGCGCCGGCAGCCTTGCCTGGTCGTGACTTGATCGCCGAGCGGATGATGCGGATCACTTCCTCGCGCTCCGCACCTACCAGCGGCCTACGGGGAGCCCGCACGGTCTCGCTGCCGGTGCCGACTTCGGCGTTGGCGAGCTTGATGCACTGCACGAGCGTGGTAAGCGTGTCGAGGTGCAGGAGCGGTGTGTACCAGCGGTAGATGTCCCGGGCTTCGGCCCAGCGGCCAGCCATCGCCAGATCCCAGAGCAGCCGATTCTCTTCAGGAAACGCGTTCACGAGCCCCGACACCCATCCCTGCGCGCCGAGCAGGATGCTCTCGAGCGCGAGGTCGTCCACGCCGCCCAAGAGCACGAACCGGTCGCCGACGAGATTGAAGAGATCGGTGATCCGCCGCGGATCGTCGCTTGATTCCTTCACGGCCGCGATCGTCGGCTCGTCGGTGAGCTCGGCGATGTGCGTCGGCTTCAAGTCCACGCCATACGACACGGGATTGTTGTAGACCATGATCGGCAGGCCGCTCGACCGCGCGACGGCGCGGAAGTGATAGATATTCTCGTGCGGCTTCGCCTTATAGACCATACCGGGCAGCACCATCAGGCCGTCCGCGCCGAGCTTCTCGGCTTCGGCGGCGAACCGGCAGGCGCCGCGGGTGGTGTATTCGGCCACGCCGGTGACGACCGGCACCCGGCCCCGCGCAGCCTCGATGCCGGCCCGCAGCACCTCCCGCTTCTCGTCGAAGTCGAGCGACGTGCCCTCACCCACCGTGCCCATCACGACGAGGCCGTGGATGCCCCCGTCGATCAGCCGCTCGAGGTGCCGCTTCGTTGCCACGAGATCGAGCGACTCATCCGCATGAAACTCCGTCGTCGCCGCCGCATACACGCCCTTCCAATCGACTGTCATGGATCTGCTCCGTCTGTCCGTGCGCACCGCATGATGAACGAATCACGAGCCCGGCAGTGTAGAGGCAAAATCCCTTCAGCAGCATGAGGTTTTGCGCAGACCGCAGAAGGTTTTTTTCTGCCGCTGTTCGCGTCGCCGTCATCCCGATACCGTCATGGGTATGGATGTGACAATCGTTGGCGCAGGGATCGTGGGTGCCGCCTGTGCCCGCGCGTTGGCAGCCAGTGGCGCGCGGGTGACGGTGCTCGAGAGCCGGTTCCCCGGCTGCGGCGCCACTGCTGCCGGCATGGGGCATGTCGTCGTGATGGACGACTCCCCGGCCCAGCTCGAGCTCACCGGCCGGGGCCGCGCGCTCTGGAACGAGTTGGCCGCCGACCTGCCGGCGGAGGCCGAGTTTCGCGGCACGGGCACACTCTGGGTGGCGGCCGACGACGCCGAGATGGACGAGGCCCGGCGCAAAGGGTTGCTCCTCACCGCCGCGGGGATCGCGAGCCACGTGCTCGATGCCGGCGAACTGGCCCGGAGCGAGCCGAATCTGCGGGCCGGCCTGGCCGGCGGACTGCTCGTGCCTGACGACGCCGTCGTCTATCCCCCGCCTGCCGCTGCCGCGCTCCTCGCCACGGCGGTGGCCCACGGTGCCACGCTCCTGCGTGAATCACCCGTTCGCGACGTCGTCGCTGCCGATCTGCCGCCGGGCAGCGTGCGGCTCGACGATGGCCGCGTGATTCATGGTGATGCGGTGGTCGTCGCCGCGGGGGCGGAGGCCGTGCGGCTCCTGCCCGGCCTGCCGGTGCGGCCGCGGAAGGGGCATCTCGTGATCACCGATCGGGCTCCCGGATTTCTCACGCGGCAGGTGATCGAACTCGGATACGTGAAACGGGCCCACGACGTCGGCACCGATTCCGTCGCCTTCAACGTGCAGCCGCGGGCGACGGGCCAGCTGCTCATCGGCTCCTCGCGGCAGATCGACGTCACGAGCCGCGACAGTGACCGCGCGATCCTCCGCGCAATGCTCGACCGCTGCCTCGACTACATGCCCGGCCTTGCGGCCCTGCCGGCCATCCGCGCCTGGACCGGTTTTCGGGCCGCGACGCCTGACGGCCTGCCGCTGGTGGGCCCCTGGGAACAATCGCCGGGCATCTGGCTCGCTACCGGCCACGAGGGCCTCGGCATCACGACGTCGCTCGCCACGGCCGAGATCACCGCGGCACAGCTCATGGGCACTCCGTGCCCGCTCGACCCGAGCCCGTATTTGCCGGCACGCCTGTCGACCGCCGCGGCCGCGGCGCGGGAGCACTCGGCATGAGCACACACGCTGACACGGTCGCGCTGACGATCGATGGTGACCGGATCGTCGTTCCAGCGCACACGAGCGTCGCGGCGGCCATCCTCAATCGCGGGCCCAACGCCGCTTCGTCAGCCGCCACGGTCTGGCATGTCCGCACGAGCGTGGTGGGCCAGCCCCGCGGTCCTCTCTGCGGCATGGGCATCTGCTTCGAGTGCCGGGCGACGGTCGATGGCCAGCCTCACGAACGAACCTGCCAAACGACGGTGCGCGACGGCATGGAGATTCGCACCGATGGCTGACTGCCCGCTCCAGAGCACCGCCGATCGCGTCGAGATCCTCGTCGTGGGGGCGGGTCCTGCCGGCATCGCTGCGGCATGCGAGGCGGCCGACGCGGGCCGCGAGGTCATGGTGCTCGACGACAACCCCGAGACCGGTGGGCAGATCTGGCGCGGCGGGCCGCGCCAGGCGGAAGGATCGGCCGCCGCCTGGTTTTCGCGGCTCGCCGCCTCCGGTGCCCGGCTGCACCACGGTACGACCATGATTGATGCGTTGCCCGACTGCACGGTCGTCGCCCGGTCGCCGCGAGGCATCCGGCAATTGAAGGCCGGCACGATCATCCTCGCCACGGGTGCTCGCGAGCGGTTCATTCCGTTTCCTGGCTGGACGCTGCCCGGCGTGGTTGGCGCGGGGGGCCTGCAGGCCCTCGTGAAGCAAGGGCTCGATATCTCCGGCAAGCGGATCGTCATCGCTGGCAGCGGCCCGCTCCTGCTCGCGGTCGCCGATCTCGTCGTGCGGAAAGGCGGGCGGCTCGTGGCCGTCGTGGAGCAGGCTCCGCTCGGCCGTCTGGCCCGGTTCGCAACCACGCTCCTCGGCCATCCAGGCAAACTCGCCCAGGCGATCAGCATCCGCAGCCGGATCGGAGGCGTGCTCCGCGTGGGCTCGTTTCCCGAGCGGGTGTCCGCCGATCCCGACGGCCTCGTCGTGTCGTTCGTCGCCGGCCCGGCCGGCCGCGAGCGCCGCTGGGAGGAGCGGTGCGACATCCTCGCCTGTGGCTTTGGCCTCGTGCCCAACCTCGAGGTCGCGCGGCTCCTCGGCTGCGACATCGCTGCAGGCCGGATCGTCGTCGACGAACTCGGCCGCACGAGCGTGACCGGCGTGCTCGCCGCGGGGGAAGGCACTGGCGTGGGGGGCGTCGACAAGGCAGTGATCGAAGGGCGGATCGCCGGGCTCGTGGCGGCCGAACAGCTCGACGCCGCGCGGTCGCTCAGCGCAGCCCGCCGCCGGGCTGCCGCGTTCTCCGCCGCGCTCGACCACACGTTCGCCCTCGACCCGCGGCTCGCGCGGCTCGCCGACGATGCCACGCTCGTCTGCCGCTGTGAAGACGTGGCCGCAGGCCGCCTCCGCTGCCACGGCTCGTGGCGGGAGGCCAAGCTCACGACCCGCATCGGCATGGGGCCCTGCCAAGGCCGCGTCTGCGGCCCCGCAGCCGAGCTGCTCTTCGGCTGGAGCCATGCCGACGTCCGCCCACCGCTTACGCCCGTTTCCGTCGCCGACATGTGTCGGTCGGCCACCATGCAGGCAGCGACCTTGGAGCCCTCACGATGAGACACGCCCCGATCGATCCCAGTTTGTTTACGGTCCACCGGGAGCGGCTCCGCGGCCTCCTGCCACCCCGCTGCGTAGCCGTGGTGCATGCCGCCGACATCCTCCCGACGAGCGAGGACGGCTCGCTCCGCATCCATCCGGCGAGCGACCTCTTCTGGCTCACGGGCATCGAGCAGGAGGAGAGCGTGTTCGTGCTGGCGCCCGACGCCATCGAGCCCGCCCAGCGCGAGATGCTGTTCATCAAGCAGCCCACCG
>CAMDDA010000135.1 GCA_945890755.1 Candidatus Kuenenia stuttgartensis | reverse complement strand
GTAGGCCCGTCACTCCGTGACGGGCAACAGCCCGTTGCGGAGCAACGGGCCTACAGGATGCGGGCAACAGCCCGTTGCGGAGCAACGGGCCTACGGGTGACGGGCAACAGCCCGTTGCGGAGCAACGGGCCTACAGGCGAAACCGGCGGCGGTAGGCGTCGGGCGTGAGGCCGGTCGTCTCGCGAAACCGGCGGGTGAAGTGGCTCTGGTCGGTGAAGCCGGTGAGGGCGGCGATCTCCGCCAGCGGCTTGTCGGTCGTGGTGAGCAGCCCGCGGGCATGCTGCACACGCACCGTGCGGAGATACTGCGAGGGCGTCATCCGCAGCAGCTGGCGGAACCGCCGGTTGAAATGGGTCGTCGAAAGCCTGGCCAGCTTCGCCATCTCCGCCATCGAGATCGGCGCCGCATAGTGGCGGTCCACATGCCGAATGACGGGCATGAGTTCATGGAAATAGCCGGCCAACACGTTCGGATCGTCGATGCGATACATCGTTCCCGCGATCCCGACCACCGTCTCGTCGGGATCGAACAGGGGCGTCTTGGTGCAGACATACCACCGCGGCGTGGTGCGGCGGTGGAGCACGGCCCACACCTGCCCGGGCAGCGGCCGCCGCGACGCCATCACGCGGCGGTCCTCGGCGATGTAGGCCTCGGCCATGAGCGGCGGGTGGAAGTCGCGGTCGCTCTTGCCGATCGCCTGCGATTCATCCGAGAGGCCGTGGTTGTCGAGAAACATGTGGTTCACGGCCACGAACCGGCTGTCGCGATTCTTCGCGAAGAAATAGGTCTGCGGCAGGGCGTCGAAGAGCCGCATCAACGACGCGGCCTGCGGGCACTGCGCAAAGAAATCCTGGCGGAATGCGGCGGCGTCGGAGTCGGGGCGGGGGGGCATGGCAGGCCTGCGGGATGGTCAAATCGTACCATGGGATTCTGGCGGCCATGCAAGACACCGAGGCGGTCGCATGAAACACTTTTGACATGCAGCCAGCCTCGTGCCACCGGATCTGTGTCGCCCTCACCGTCGCGGTCGCGACCGCCACGGCCGGCGTGCGTGTCGTCGCGGCGGAGCCCGTGCGGTTCAGCCGCGACGTGCTGCCGATCCTCTCCGAAAACTGCTTCGCCTGCCACGGGCCGGACGAGGGGCATCGGGAGGCTGACCTGCGGCTCGACACCCGCGAGGGGGCGGTTGCGGCGATCAGGCTCGATGCACCGGCGGAGAGCGAACTGATCCAGCGGATCATCGCGACTGATCCCGATGTGCAGATGCCGCCCCCGACAGCGCACAAGAAGCCGCTCTCTCGGGAACAGGTGGAGACCCTCACCCGGTGGATCGCCGAGGGGGCGCCGTGGGGCACCCACTGGGCATTCGAGCCGCCGGTGAAGCCGCCGGTGCCGCCTGTGCATGCGCATCCGATCGATGCGTTCATCGGCGAGCGACTTACCGCTGAGGGGCTCGCCTTCGCGCCCGAGGCACCGCCGCACACGCTCGCCCGCCGGCTCGCCCTCGATCTGACGGGGCTGCCGCCCAGCCGCGGGCAGGCCGAGTCGCTCGCCCGCGACCCATCCGGGGCGTCGTACGACCGGCTCGTGGACGAGTTGCTCGCATCGCCGCACTTCGGCGAGCGGATGGCCATGTGGTGGCTCGACGCGGCCCGCTATGCCGACACCGACGGCTTCCAAGGGGACGACAATCGCTCCAACTGGCCGTGGCGCGACTGGGTGGTCGAGGCCTTCAACGCCAACATGCCGTTCGACCGCTTCACGCTCGAGCAGTGTGCGGGCGACCTGCTGCCGAACGCCACGGTCGAGCAGCGGCTCGCCACCTGCTTCCATCGCAACCACATGACGAACGGCGAGGGGGGCCGCGATCCCGAGGAATCGCGGATCGACTACGTTATCGACCGCGTCAACACGCTCGGCACCCTCTGGCTGGGGCTCACCGTCGGCTGCTGCCAGTGCCATTCCCACAAGTACGATCCCATCACGCACCACGAGTACTACCAGCTCAATGCGTTCTTCGATTCGATCGCCGAGACGGGGGCGGCAGGCCGCGGCGCCAAGCCCTATCTCGCCGTCGAGTCGCCCCATGTGGCACGGGCCGTGGCAGAGGCGCAGCGGCTCGTGGATACCCGCGCGCCGGCGGTCGAGGCGGCCCGCCGCCAGGCCGAGCCGGCGTTCGTGGCGTGGCTCGAGGGTCACGTCGCCACCCTGACGAAGGCCGGAGGCTTCACCGCCTGGCGGCCACTGGAGCCGAGCGCGATCGAATCGACGGAGGGCACGCTGTTCGCCGTCGAGGCCGACGGCACGATTCAGACGGGCGGCCCGAACCCCGTGCAGGACGACTACCTCGTCACGGCGCCGGTGTCGCTCCCACGGGTGACAGGCGTGAGGTTGGAGGTGTTCACCCACGAATCGCACACGCACGGGCTCTTCTCCCGCGGCACCTCCGGCCACTTCACGCTCACCGACGTGAAGCTGCGGGTGACCAAGCGGGGCAGTTCGCAGGTCCGCGAGTTTCCGTTCGTGCGTGCGGTCGCCGATCATTCCGACGATCCGAAGCAGCACGACAACTACGGCAGCATCGGCGCCGTGCTCGACGATGATCCCCGCAACGGCTGGGGCGTGCGGGATGCGGCCGCCGCGGCGAGCCATACGGCCGTGTTTGCCCTGGGTGAGCCGCTCGTGCTCGAGGCCGACGAGGAACTCGTGTTCGAACTGCGGCAGCGGTCCACGCGGGGCGATGCGAACGTCGGGCGGTTCCGAGTGTCGGTGACCGACCAGGCCGGGCCGGCCGTGACGAGCGTCGAGCCCGCGCCCTTGGAGCAGCTCGCCGCCGTGGTGGCCGCCGGCACGACCGAGCCCGCGCGACTGCCGCCGCCGCTCCGCGATCGGCTGCGGCAGCAGTTCCTCGCCGACCATGAGTCGTATGGCATCGCGAAGCGGGCGGCCGACCGGGCCGCGCGACAGCTCGCCGAGGCCAAGGCGGCGGCGAAGGTGGACGTGATGGTGCTCGCGGAACGCCCGCAACCACGGACCACGCACGTGCTCCTCCGCGGAGTGTGGGACGCGAAGGGCGACGCCGTCGGGTCCGGCACGCCGGCGGTGCTCGGGCCGTTCTCGACGATGCTGCCGGGGCGGCCGGCGTCGCGTCTCGATCTGGCCAACTGGCTCGTCGCGCCGACGAATCCGCTCACGGCCCGCGTGATCGTGAACCATGTCTGGCAGCTCTTCTTCGGGGCCGGCATCGTCCGCTCGACGGAGGACTTCGGGCTGCAGGGGGAACGGCCGACGCATCCCGACCTCCTCGACTGGCTGGCCATCGACTTCGTCGAGCACGGCTGGGACGTGAAGCGGCTGTGCCGGCTGATCGTGACGAGCCGCGGCTACCGGCAGGCGTCGGAGGTGTCGGCCGAACTGCTGGCCCGCGATCCCGACAATCGCCTTCTGGCTCGCGGCGGCCGGCATCGCCTCCCGAGCTGGATGCTCCGCGACCAGGCGCTCGCCGTGGCCGGCCTGCTCAACCCGGCCCTCGGTGGCCCGCCGGTGAAGCCCTGGCAGCCGCCCGGCGTGTGGGAGGAGATGTTCATGGGGCGATTCACCTACGAGCCCAGCGAAGGTCCGGCCCAGCATCGCCGCACGCTCTATGCGTTTTGGCGGCGGGCCATCGCCCCGACCTTCCTCTTCGACGCGGCCCAGCGGCGCAGCTGCGAGGTGCGGCTGCCGCGGACCAACACGCCGCTCCAGGCGCTCACGCTCTTGAACGACGCGATCTATCTGGAAGCGGCGCGGGCGCTCGCGGAGCGGGACCGCGACCCTGCGGCGATGTTTCGGGCCGTGTTGTTTCGGGAGCCGACGGCCGCCGAGCGGGCCGTGCTCGACCGCGAGGCGGCGCGGGCCCGGGAGCATTACGCCATGCATCCGGCCGATGCGGCTGCGATGCTCGACGCCACCGATCCGGGCGACTTGTTTGTCGTGCCGGCCGCCGACGCGGATCGCGTCGACCGCGCCACTGCGACGCTCGTGGCCAGCCTGATCCTCAACCTCGACGAGGCCATCACCCATGAATGACGAACTTGCAGTCACACGGCGGCATTTCCTCTCGCGCGGGGCGGGGCTCTCGATCGGGGCCATGGGGCTCGCGCAGCTGCTCGCCCGGGAGACGAACGCGGCCGGCGACGCCATCGGCCTGCCCGGGCTGCCGCACTTTGCCCCCCGGGCCAAACGGGTGATCTTTCTCGCGCAGTCGGGCGGGCCGTCGCAGATCGAGCTCTTCGATGCCAAGCCCGAGCTCGTGAAGTGGGCCGGCAAGGAGCTGCCGGAGTCGGTGCGGCAGGGGCAGCGGCTGACGACGATGACGGCCAATCAAAAGCAGCTCGTCATGCCGGCCAAGACCACGTTCACGCGGTGTCCGCAGAGCGGCGCGACCGTGGGGGAGTGGCTGCCGCATCTGGCGAAGGTGGCCGAGAAGTGCTGCTTCATCAAGAGCATGCACACCGACCAGATCAATCACGCGCCGGCGATGACGCAATTCCTCACCGGCAACCAGATTCCCGGCCGGCCGACGATGGGCGCCTGGGTGAGTTACGGGCTCGGCAGCGAGAACCGCGACCTGCCCGACTTCCTCGTGATGATCTCGAAGATGCAGCGGCCGAGCGACCAGCCGCTCTACGACCATTACTGGGGTTCCGGATTCCTCCCCTCGCGATACCAGGGCGTGAAGCTGCGGAATGCCCGCGATCCGGTGCTCGACCTGGGTGACCCCGCCGGCCTGACCCGCGGGCTCCGCCGCGGCATGCTCGACGGCCTGGCCGAGCTCAACGGCCTGCGGCACGCGGCCACCGGCGATCCCGAGATCGAGACGCGGATCCGCCAATACGAGATGGCCTATCGGATGCAGGCCAGCGTGCCGGATCTCGTCGATCTGGCCGACGAGACAGAGGAGACGTTCGATCTCTACGGCCCCGACTCGCGCCGGCCGGGCAGCTACGCCGCCAACTGCATCCTCGCCCGCCGGCTGGCCGAGCGGGACGTGCGGTTCATCCAGCTCTTCCATCCCGACTGGGATCACCACAGCCGCCTCACGAGTTGGTGCACCGCCCGCTGCCGCGACACCGACCAGCCGACAGCGGCGCTCCTGATCGATCTGGAGCGTCGCGGCCTCCTCGACGACACGCTCGTGATCTGGGGGGGCGAGTTCGGCCGCGGCGTGGCGGGGCAGGGCAACTGGCAGACGGCCGAGGCGGGCCGCGACCATCATCCGCGATGCTTCACGATGTGGCTGGCCGGCGGCGGCGTGAAGCCGGGCCTGACGTACGGCAGCACCGACGACTTCAGCTATAACGTGGCCGAGAACGGCGTGCACGTCCGCGACCTGCACGCCACGGTGCTCCACCTGCTCGGGATCGACCACGAGCGGCTCACCTACCGCTTCTCGGGGCTCGACTTCCGGCTGACAGGCGTGGAGCCGGCCCGCGTCGTCAAGGAGATCATTGCATGAACCGCCTGCTGCTCGTGATCGCCGTCTGCCTGACTGTCGCGTATCAATCGCCCGCAGCGAATGCCGCGGAGCCGCAGGAGATCGTGCTTTGGCCGGAGGGTGTGCCTGAGCCGCGGGTGCCGGCCGAGCCGGCGGAGACGGTCGAGAAAAAGGCCGACGGGATCGCGCGCCGGTCGAACGTCTCGAATCCCCGCCTCGTGGTCTACGACATTCCGCGGACTGGGCCGGCCAAGCTTCGCAGTGCCGTGCTCGTGGTTCCCGGTGGTGGGTTCGGCATCCTCGCTGACGAGCACGAGGGCTCCGACGTGTGTCGTTTTCTGAATGGGCAGGGGATCGTGGCGTTTCTCGTGCTGCATCGGGTGCCGACGGGGAAGCTGCCGGTGCCGAATGCCGCGCCCGTGCAGGACATCCAAAAGGCCGTGCAGGAGGTGCGACGGCGGGCGGCCGAGTTCCAACTCGACCCGGCGAAGATCGCCGTGCTCGGGTTCTCGGCCGGCGGGCAGGCTACGCTCGTGGCGGCCACGAACCCGCCGCGGTTCCCGGCGGCCGATCCGGCCGTGTCGGCCAGGCCCGACGCGGTGCTCCTGCTCTACGCCTGGAAGATCGTGGGCGAAGGGAATCAGGGCGTGCGATCCGACGTGACGATCGACGGCACCACGCCTCCGATGTTCATCGCCCAGTGCGGCGACGATCCCGGCTCGGTGCCCCAGGGCTCGGCCAACCTCTATCTGGAACTCGCGAAGGCGAAGGTGCCCGCGGAGATCCACATCTACGAGAAAGGGGGCCACGGCTACGGGCTCAAAGCCGGCAACACGCTCCCCGGCCAACACGACTGGAAGGCCCGTGCGATCGACTGGCTCCGCAGCCGCGGGTGGTAGTGCCAGCCCCGCACGCGAGAGTCACGGGCTCGCGGCTCTCCTCCCCATACAAGCCCTGAGCGCCCATACAAGCCCTGAGCGCGAGCGAGGGGACTGCCCCGTCGTGGACGCACGATCCCCCGGCTTGCGCCTGGGGGCTTTTATGCGCGAGGGGACTGCCCCGTCGTGGCTACGCGGATTCCCTCGGCTCGCGCCACGGGCTTCCAAGCACGCCGACGCCCGCGGATGGTGTCTACCGCTTGCGGGCGGCGATGTAGACCTCGCCGAGCCAGCCGGGCACGAGGCGGCCCCAGGCGAGGTTGAACTGCTGCCACCACCGCTGGTCTTCGAGGAACATGCCGCTGGCCCGGAGGAAGAAGGCCGACCGCGTCTCCTCGATATCGCAGCCGTTGGCCCGCGCGGCGTCGTTGAACCGCTTCGCGGAGAGGGCCGACACGTGGCCATTGGCGTTGGTGTGGGCCCGCAGATGCGGCTCGCGCAGAGGAATCGTCGCATGCAGATGGGCGGGGAAGCCCACGAGCAGGAGTGCACCCGACGGCAGCCGCGACACGAGCTGCTCGATCGCCTTCTCGGGCTCGTAGAGATGCTCGAGCACGTGCAGGAGCACGTAGACGTCGGCGTCGGCCGGCAGCTTCGCCGCGTCGGTCTCGAAGTTGGCCTCGACGAGTTCGTCGTAGGGCAGCTTCGAGAGGTCCTCGTGCAGGAGCTTGATGTCCACGCCGGTCCAGTGGCCGATGAGGTCGTCGTATGCCACGCCGACCTGCTCGCAGCCGTGCATCACGTATCGCAGCATCAGCCCGTGGGCGATGCCGATCTCGCACACCTTCAGCGGCCGCTGCCGCCGGGCGGCCTCGCGGCCCAGCCAGTGGAACGGGATGAAGTAGCGGAGCAGCCGCGTGGGATAGCGGCGGGACCGCTGCCGCTTGGTGAGGCGGAACCCGCGGTCGCCATCGACGATGGCCGAATTGATGTCGTGGTGCCACGCGTCGGGGGCGAAGGCGTCGCGCGGGCGGGCGGTGGCGTGAGGGGCGATCATGGCGGGGCTCCCGGGGATTTGCGGCGGGAGGGTAGGCCGCCCGCCGCCCCGCGTCGAGAGCGATTCCCCGGCTCGTGCCCGGTGGGCTACCGGATCTTCTGGTCGGGCAGTTCGGCCTTGATGCCTTCGTCGAGCGGCATCGTGTCGGTGGCGGGGGTCAGGCCGTGGGCGGCCAGGAGGGCGACAAGGCGGCGTTCGAGGTCGGCCCGCGTGGCCGCGTGGGCGGGGTCGGCGGCGAGGTTCACCCGTTCGCCGGGGTCGGTCGTCAGGTCGTAAAGCTCGGGCAGGTGCCGGTCGGGCGAGCCGTCGCCATGCGGATAGCGGATGAACTTCCAGCGGTCGGTGCGGATGCCGCGGATGTTGGGCGTGTAGGGGAACTGCTTCTCGTAGTTGTATTCGTAGAGCCACTCGGTGCGCCAGGCGGGGTCGCCGCCGGCCACGAGCTTCATCCATGAGCGACCCTCGATGTCGGTGATCGGCTTTGCGCCGCAGGACTCCAGGAGACTCGGGGCCACGTCGAGCGTGAGCACCTGCTCTTCAACCACCTTCCCATGCGGCAGGCCCGGGCCGCGGGCCACGAGCGGAATGCGGATGCTCGGCTCGTGCATCGTCCGCTTGTCCACCATGCCGTGCTCCCCTTCGAGCAGGCCGTTGTCGCCCATAAAGACGATGATCGTGTTGTCGAGCTGCCCGGACTGCTTCAGGAAGTCCACCAGCCGACCCACGCTGTCGTCCACGGAGAGCACGGTGCCCCAATAGGCGTGTACCATGTTCTCGAAATCCTTCACTGCCTCCGGCCGTGAGTCGGGCGCCTTCTTTCGCCAGTCGAAGAGGGGCCCGTAGATGCCGTGCCAGGTGGAGAGCCGCTGTTTGATCCAGTCGGGCTTTCCGTCGAGCTGAAAGGCGCTCTGGGGATAGGGCAACCGCACGTCGTCGAAGGCATGGGCGTACTTCTCCTCGGGAAAGTAAAAGGAGTGGGGCGCCTTCTGGCCGATGCACAACGCCCAGGGGCGGCCGGCCCGCTGCCGCTCGAGCCAGTCGAGGGCGAAGTCCGTCACCACCGTCGTGTAGTAGCCGGGAGGCGCCTCGCGCCGTTCGCCGTTCACGTTCCACTCCGTGTCGAAGTACTTACCCTGGCCGGTGTGCGATACGAACCAGTCGAAGCCCGGACGCGGGGCGTCGTTCTCTTCCCCCATGTGCCACTTGCCCACGTAGGCCGTCGCGTAGCCCTCGTCATGGAGCTGGCCGGGCCAGTGCGGGAGCGCAGCGGGCATTTCGGTGAAGTTGTTCCGTACGCCGTGGGCATGGGCGTAGCGGCCGGTGAGAATGCTGGCGCGGCTCGGCGAGCAGAGCGACGTGGTGCAGAAGGCGTTGGCGAACCGCACGCCTTCGGCTGCCAGGGCGTCGATGTGGGGCGTCTTCACGTGCCGCG
>CAMDDA010000134.1 GCA_945890755.1 Candidatus Kuenenia stuttgartensis | reverse complement strand
ACGTCACGAAGGCGGTCAACTTGCTGCCCGCCACGCCCCCGATGCTGGAGGCTGTGGGTTCGACCGCCGCCGCCGAGGTCGCCAAGCCCGTTGTACCAATTGTTGTACCTACTTCAGGGAACGGGGGTGCTTTGGAGGGTTCCGCAGGGCCTCGCAGTCCATCGGGCAAAAAATCTGCCCGCGCGAAGAAGCCGACAATCGCCCGTGTTTTCCACGTGATTCCGGCGAAAGAAGAAAAGCGGGCGAAGGGACTCGAACCCTCGACATCCAGCTTGGGAAGCTAGCGCTCTACCAACTGAGCTACGCCCGCGGGGCGGCCTTGGCCCATGGCCCTGGCCGGTTCCCGCACTCTATAGCTGCGAAAGCCGTTCCGCAACCGAGTGGCATTAGCCCCGCCCAGCGAAACGCCTGCACGCTGCGTAGAATCGGAGCCCAGTTGTGGCCGCTCCTCGCGACGCGGCACCGGGAACCTGCCTGGGACGGAGGAATCGAGACATGACAGAGACGACTCGGGTCGAAAACCAGCGGCCGGCAGGGCGGGGCTTCCTCCGTTCCCAGTTCGGCATGCTGCTCACCACGGTGCTCATCGTGGGGCTCGGCGGCGTGGCGGCCGTGCCGTGGCTCCTCTCCAGCCCCGAGCGCATGTCGCGGTATGCGAGCATGCTCCTGCCTGACTTGCAGGGGACGGTGACGTTCGGCAGCGTGCGGCTCGGCTGGTCCGGGCCAATCACATTCGACGACGTGCGGATCGTGCCGCGAGATGGCTCTGAGGCCCCTGTGCGGATCAAGCGAATCGTGGGCAGCCACGGTCTGCTGGCCACGCTGCTCTCCGGCGGTGATCTCGGCGAGATTCGCGTCGAAGGCCTCGAAGCGGATGTCGTGTATGACGCCCAGCGGCATTCGAATCTGGCGACGCTGTTTCCACCTCCTGCCGAGCCGGCGGTCGGTAGCGCGGGAGCGACTGGTGGCCCGCGGCGGAGCCCGGTGCGACTTCGGCTCGACGTCGATGGGGCGATCGTGAGGATCGCGGGACCCTGGACGCCGGAGCCGTGGGTGAGTGATCCGATCACCGTGCGGGCGGCGCTCGCGCCGGCAGCCGACGCGGCGCATAGCGAGTGGACGATCGCCCCGGTGCAACTGCTCACCGACGCGCGGCTCGAGCCGGGCGTCGCGCAGGGCGTGCTCGCCTACATCGCGCCGGTGCTTGCCGATGCGACCCGCACCGGCGGCCGGTTTTCGCTACGGCTCGACGGGGTCCGGCTGCCCGTCGGTGAGCCGGCTGCAGGCACCCTCGCCGGCCGGCTCTCGATGCACGAAGTGGTGCTCGGGCCGGGGCCGTTGGCGGTCAACGTGCTGCAGTCGCTGCCGCTCAAGCTGCCCCCTCCTCCGGCAATTCTCTTCGCCGAGGAGGCGAACGTGGACTTCCGGCTTGCCGAGCGACGCGTCTGGCACAAAGGCCTCGAGTTCGGACTGCCGCTGGCCAAGCCGGGGCAGCGGCTCGACGTGGAGTCGAGCGGCTCGGTGGGGCTCGACGACGGCTCCCTCGACCTGACGCTTCGGCTGCCGATCCCGGGCGACCCACCCCAGGATCGGCCGCTGCTGGCGGCGCTCGCCGGCAAGCAGGTATCGGTGGGAATCTCCGGCGTGCTGGGCGAGCCGAAGGTCGTGTTTGACGGCTCGATCAAGGCGGCAGCCGGTGACGTGCTCGTCGACTTCATCGACAACATCCGCAATCGGCCCCGCGCAGCCCCTGTTCCGGGGAGTCAGGTTGCACCGCGACCGCAGTGGCGGCCGCAGGCCGTGCCGCGACCGGGGGTGCAGCCGGGCGTGCAGGCAGACAGCGTCCAACCGCAGGTCGCTCAGCCAGGGCAGGTTCCCACGCCGTCTGGGGCGCTCCAGCAGATGCCCACCGGGGGTGACCCGACGGCTGAACAAGTGATTGATCTCGTCGGCGGTGTGCTCGATGAAGTGGCCAAGCGGCGAGCGGAGCGGCGGGCTGCCGAGGCCGCGAATCCGGATGCGGTGCCGCCTCGTCGGGGTGGACTGCTGCGGCGGTTGGCGCAGCCGCCGCGGGAAGGCAGTCCGGTCACGCAACCGTAGGCCCGGCACTCCGTGACGGGCAGTGCATTGGGCCCGTTGCGGAGCCGTAGGCCCGTCACTCCGTGACGGGCGGTGCATAGAGCCCGTTGCGGAGCAACAGGCCTACGGTGGGGCAGAAAAGAAGCCCGTTGCGGAGCCGTAGGCCCGTCACTCCGTGACGGGCAGTGCATAGCCCGTTGCGGAGCAACAGGCCTACGGTCGGGCAGAAACGAAGCCCGGTGCGGAGCAACAGGCCTCGGGCTACGAAAAAAGCCGGGCCTTCCTTGCGGAAGGCCCGGCCTGTTGATCACACCGATCCATCGCGGTCAGGAGAACTGATCGTGCCCCGGGGTCGGCTCACGACAGTCGCCTGCCCGCGAACGAGATCAGGTCTTCGCCGGAGCCGCGGGGGCCTCGGGGGCGGCCGGAGCGGCCGGAGCGGCCTCGGTCGGCACGCCCTCGGAGATCACGCCCTCACCGCCGCAGGCACCGCCAGCGCAGCCACCCTCGACGACAGCGCCCTCGGCGCACGCGCCGCAGCCACCCTCGACGACGGCACCCTCACCGCAGGCACCACAGCCTTCAGCGGCAGCGCCGCAGTCCGACTCGCAGGCAGCCGGGGCAGCCTCGCCGTGGCAACGACGGTGCTTGCCGAACAGGCCGCCGCGCTCACCGTGGCAACGGTGCTTGTGGGCGAACAGACCACCGTGGCAACGACGGGCACCATGGCAGCCGTGGCCGGCGACCGCACCAGCGTCACCGCCGACGAGGGCGATGGCCACCAGCGCGAAAAACATCGCAACTGCAAAACCGAGGAAACGCTTCATAACTGACCTCCAGGTAAGAACCGAACGCATCCTGCGTCCATGAAGCCGTCACGCGAGAAACCCCGATCCGGGACGGCCACCGGACCGCAGCCAACACCGAGTGTTTGCTGGAATTCCCGGGACGGCAGGCTGCGAACAACCCGCTGCACTCCCCCGCAAGGGCTGCGGGTTGGGCAGAGTCTTCCGCCTAGGAAATCCAGGCAAAAGGCTATCCGGGCTGGGTCCGGTGTCAAGAAAGATAGGTAAAACGCGTAGAAAATGCCGATTCGGAGGTTTTCGGCGGGCTCTCGTGAGACGAGCGAGGGGATCGTGGTTCGGGGTCGATCCCCCGGCTTGCGTGGCCGGACCTACCGCTCGCGTCGCTTGGTGAATCCCGTGTCGATCGGTGCGCGACGCTGCCGACGCTTCCGCGTCGGGATCCCCCGGCTTGCGCCTGGGGGCTTCCTTGTGTCCCATAGAAGCCCTGAGCGCGAGCGAGGGGATCGTGGTTCGGGATCCACCGGCTTGCGTCTGGTGGCTTTGATGACGAGCTACTTCACGGCTGCCGGCTGGTTGCCACGGGCGGTGCGGGCGGGGCCGGACTGCTCGGCGGCCTTGCTGGCCCGGGCTTGCAGTTCCTTCGCCACCATTTCCTGCTTGGCGATCATGTCTTCCGGGTCTTCGAAATTGAGCAAGAGCGGCGGCAGGTCATCGAACACTCGCGTGGCCATGCCCACCACCCGCCAGCCCTCCGGATCGAGTCGCACGACCCAGACCACGTTCTCGTTCGATTTGAAGCCGTCGCTATCCACGTCGGTCCAGGTCGTGGCCACGTGCACGAGGTCGTCGGTCTCGCCGACCATCTCGCATTGGCCGACGGAATAGGTGGCGGCGTCGTTGACGGGCGGGGCCACCGAGATGCCGAGTTCCTCGGTCTTCGTGCGGGCCACCTTCGTCAGCAGATTGCGGGCACCGGCGTCGTCGCCCCGCTTGATCGCGTCGAGAAACGACACGACTGCCGCTTTGGCGGGCTCCGTGCCGGCAGAGCCGCCAGCACCCCCGGAGCAGCCGGTCAGGCCTGCCATGCCCAGGCAGCCCACCAGTGCGATGGCGATGTGGCGTACCGGCGACGCGGGCTTCGAAACGGCTCTGGTAAACACAGACGCGACGTCGGACATGCTGTTCCTCCTTCTGCAACGGCCGCGGGAGACTCGGGCGTCCGCGGGGGCAGGACATTGACGACCCCATGCCGGCTGGTCAAGGCGACTTTGCCCTGCAGAGGCGGCAGGCCCGTTCCGGCGTCTGGTAGGATGCAAGGGAAAGGCCGCGAGTCGGGCTTGATCAACCTTGAATTGCGACGTCATGCCGATCCCCTCGCTTGCGCTCAGGGCTTCTATACCGACACAAGGAAGCCCCCAGGCGCAAGCCGGGGGATCCCGACGCGGAAGCGTCGGCAGCGTCGCGCACCGATCGACACGGGATTCACCAGGAGACACGAGCGGTAGGGCCGGCCAACGCAAGCCGGGGGATCCCGACGCGGAACACGTTCCCATCATTTTGAAAGGGTCCCGCTCATGCGAGTTCATGATCGTCCGCGCGATTCGGCGCAGGCTGTTGAATTTGGGCAAAGGCGAGTGGGCCGCTGGCTGGTCGTCGTAGCGGCCGTCTGCAGCCTGGCCGTGGTTGCCGCTGACGGCCTGGCGGCTCCCGGTCAACGGAGCAGGTCCAAGACGATCCGGCGGGCCGCGCAACCAGCAGGGCAGTGGGACAAGCTCACCCGCGGCACGTTCGTCGAGGATGCCTTCACGCTGCTCGAGGGCCCGCGGCCCGACTACGGCTCTACCAAGCAGCTCGTGACGGCCGCTGTCGACGCGGGAGTGCCAGCGGCAGCCGCTTCAGGCGGCGGGATGACCGGGGGCTTGAAATGGTCGGCCCTCGTCTCGGCCGACACGCTGACCGATGAAGTCAAGGACATGAAAGATCTGCTCGCCACGGCCTGTGGCAAGCTCTCCGACTTCAAAGGAGGCGGCTTCGAGGAGGCGCGGTGCGGCTACAGTTCGCTGGCGATGATCTTCGGTGTGATCGCGGCCTACGATCAGTCCGATGTCCGCTGGCGAAAAGATGCCGCGACCGCCCGCGATCTCTTCGCCCGGGTCGGGTCCAATTGCAAGGTGGGCACCGACCAGTCGTTTGCCGAGGCGAAGGCGCGACTCGACGACCTCACCGGGCTGCTCGACGGCAATTCACCCGAGCCCAATCCCAACGTCGAGCCCGCCGAGCTCTGGAGCCAGATGACAGGCCGGCCGCCACTCATGACTCGCCTGGAGATGGCGCAGGACGCCATGCGCCCCGCGATCGCGTCGCCGGCCGACTTCGCCAAGCTCGCCGACGAACTGCTGCAGGCGGTCGAGATCGTCGCCGTGATTGGTGAGGTGATCCAGCAGCCCGACTTCGAGTTTCACGACGACGACACCTACAAGGGCTATGCGGCAGCGATGCGGGACGCGGCGCTGCAGGTGCGCGACGCCTGTCTCAAGGGTGACTACGAGGCCGCCCGCGCCGCTGCCGGCAAGGTCGAGCAATCCTGCGACGCGTGTCACGGCGATTATCGGAGCTGACGGCCCGGTCGTAGGCCCGTTGCTCCGCAACGGGCTTTGCCCGTCACGGAGTGACGGGCCTACGGCCGCTTTGCGAGATGCGGGAGCAGCTCGAGATCGATCAGCTCGGCGAGGCCGGCATTCGCCATTTCGCGGCCCGTCACGTAGCGGTGCGTGCGAATCCACTCGTTGATCCGCTCGGCTTCGCGGCCGAAGAGATCGACGAGCAGCACGTCCATGTCTCGCTCCAGTTCCGCGAAATGCCGCGACCACTCGGCCGCCTCGCGGATCCCGATGTGCTCTTCGCTCTGCCACTTCATGGGATGGAAGAGGAACACGCTGTAGGGCGTCACGTAGCGGCGGTGGCAGGCCGCGAACGGCCAGAGCGCGGCCGACGAGCACTCACCCGTGACCACCGCGGTGGCGGCGATCCCGCGCAGCCTCAGCAGACCCACGAGTGACATGGCACAGTAGGGGCTGCCGCCGGGGGAGTCGAAGTAGATCGTGCACTCGCCCCCCGGCTCGATGCTCAGAATCCGATCGGTCAGTTCGGCCGCGTTTTCGGTGAGGTCACCGACGAGGGCGATCTCGAGAGGGCCCCGCTCTTCCTCCTGCTCGGGCTCCTGGGGAGGTGTGTCGCGTCGTGCCATGAATCGCTGCGGCTCCGGAGCCAGAGGGGCGTGTGAGGAGCGACTGGTCGGCAACCATGCCCCGCACGCGATAAGGTAGAGGGGAGGCTGAGCGTCCACAAGCAGGCACCCGCGACACGCGGACGGAGACACGCGATGGGAATCGTGGCTTACTGCCCCAATGGGCACCGGGTGAAGGTGAAGGATGAGTTCGCGGGGCGCAAGGGCGTCTGCCCGGAGTGTCGGGCCCGGTTTCGGGTGCCGCGCGGCGAAGCCGCGCGGGCGGAAGGAGCCCCGCGGAAAGCGAGCGGCCATCCGGTGGCCCGCGTGGTGTCGCTCGATCCGGCCATAGCGGCAGGGCTGCCGCGGGCCGTTGCGCTGGCCCCGGTGGCCGGGTCGCTGCATCCGGCGCTCGCGGAGCGGCCCGAGGCGACGTGGAGCGTGGCCGTGCCCGGTGGCGAGGCATCGGCACCGATGTCGGCCGCGGCGATGCAGTCGCTCATCGACGCCGGCGGGCTCACGGGCGCCGAGCTTGTCTGGCGGGAGGGCTGGGCCGACTGGGTGTCGATCCGGCTCGTGTTTCCCGAGTGCCTGCCCGCGGATGGCTGACGCGCGTGAACAGGGGCCTATGCTGTGCTAGAGTTTCCGTCCGTCTTCCATCTCTCCGGAGAAATCCTCTCATGAGTCTTCGACACCTTCTTGCGATCTCTCGGGCGGCCCTGGTGGCGGCCGGCTTCGTGGCGACGGTGAGCATGGGGCGGGATGCCGCAGCCCAGCCGGCCGTGGCCGAAGACGTGCTCGCCTTCACGATCGCCGACGACTCGCTCTCGCTCGAGGCACCCACGGGCTGGAAGCGGGTGCAGCCGAAGTCGAACATGGTCGAGACGGAGTTTTCGATTCCCGCGGCCGAGGGCGACACGGCGTCGGGCCGGATGACCGTGATGGGAGCCGGCGGCTCCGTGCAGGCCAACATCGACCGCTGGTACGGCCAGTTCACGCAGCCCGACGGGAGCCCCACCAAGGACAAGGCGTCCACCAAGAAGCTCAACGTGAGCGGATCGGCCGTCACGCTCGTCGATGTCTCGGGCACCTTCAAGGACATGCCCGGCGGCCCGTTCGCAGGCGGCCAGGCCATCGATCGGCCCAACTACCGGATGCTGGCCGCGATCGTGGAGGTACCCGACCGGGGCAGTTACTTCCTGAAGTTCTACGGGCCATCGGCCACCGTGTCGGCCAATGCCGACGGCTTCCGGAAGATGGTCGAGGGCATGGTGCCGGCGGCCGCCAAATGAAAGTTCAGGCCTTTCTCGAGCACCACGGCATCGCGGGCAACCCGTTCGCCGAGGAAGACGCGCAGAACGACACCGTCTTCAAGCGGACCTGTCTGGAGACGACGTTTCATCCCTCCTGGGACAAGATCTACGGCGATCCGGCCGACCCGAGCACGTCGATCGTGTTCGGTGAGAAGGGGGCGGGCAAGACGGCCCTCAAACTGCAGATGGTGCGGCAGTTCGAACGGCACAACGCGGTCCATCCCGAGTCGGCCGTGTTCGTCGTGCTCTACGACGATTTCAACCCGTTTCTCGATCGGTTCGTGAGCCGTGTCGGGCCCGGCCGCCCCGTCGATCGCGTGCTCTCCCAGTGGAAGCTGTGGGACCACATGGATGCGATCCTGGCGCTCGCCGTCACGCAACTCGTTACGCAACTCACCGAGTCGCCGGGCCGGCAGGCGAAGCTCACGCGGCCGCAGGCTCGCGACCTCGCCCTGCTCGCCGCCTGCTACGACCAGTCCACCGCCGAGTCGTTCCCCACGCGGTGGCGACGGCTGCGGAGCCGCACCGGCTACCGCAATTGGTTCGCCCTCTGGCCACAAGCCCTGGCCGGCGCCGGCACGGCCGCGCTCGTCGTGGCAGTCGTCTACGGGATCGTCCGCGGCGAACTTGGCTGGACTCGGCAGTGGTGGCCTTGGCTGCTCGCCGCCGGCGCCTGGATTCCGGCGTTGCTGCGCCGGGCCCGCACCACCTGGCTCGCCTGGCGGATCGTGCGCAGCATGCGCACGGGCAATCGCACGGTGGGCCAACTCGCCCGGGCGCTCGCGCGATTCCCGGAAGTCGACCTCTCCGGCCAGCCGCTCCCGGCCCATGCCCGCAGCGACGATCGCTACGAACTGCTCGCGAAGTTTCAGGGAATCCTCGCGGCCGCCGGCTATCAAGGCCTCGTCGTGATCGTGGATCGGCTCGACGAGCCGCACCTGATCAACGGCTCCGCCGACCGCATGCGACAAGTGATCTGGCCGATGCTCGACAACAAGTTCCTGAAGTCCACCGCCACGGGCTTCAAGCTCCTGCTGCCCATCGAGCTCTACCGGTTCATCGAGCGGGAAGACGAGCAGTTCAACCAGCGGGCCCGGCTCGACAAGCAGAATCTCGTGCCCTCGCTCGAGTGGTCGGGTGAGACGCTCTACGACATCGCCTCCACCCGCGTGAAGGCCGCGAGCGTGGGCACGCCCCCGGCCACGCTTGCCCAGCTCTTCGACGAGAGCATCGACCAGCGGCGGCTCATCGACGGCCTGCGGAGCCTCCGTGTGCCGCGGCAGCTGTTCAAGTTTCTGTACCGGCTGCTCGTGGCCCACTGTCATTCCCACACCGACGAGCAGCCGGTCTACCGGATTCCGCTCGAGCGGTTCGAGCGCGAGCTCGCGCTCTTTCGTCGCGACCAAGATGCGTTTGACCGGGGGCTCGCGCCGCGTTGAATCGCTGTGGGGCGACCTCCTGTGGTGGAAGTTCGGGGTTGCCCACGCCCCCGTCGCCGGACGCTCGCTACGAACATCCTGTTCTTCGCTCGCTCGATGCTGACTGCGCTTCGGCATCCTGCCTACGCTTGT
>CAMDDA010000133.1 GCA_945890755.1 Candidatus Kuenenia stuttgartensis | reverse complement strand
TCGTGGTGCCAGCCCGCGACGAGGCCGGCAACATCGGCCCGCTCATCGCCGAGATCCGCGGGGTGCTCGATGCGGCCGGCCTCTCCTGGGAGCTGTTCGTGATCGACGACGGCTCCACCGACGGCACGGGAAACGACATCTCGATCGCGGCGGCCGCCGACCCACGGATCGTCGCGATCCGGCACGACCGCGGGCTCGGGAAGTCGGCCGCCCTGATGGCGGGCTTCGGCCGGTCGCGGGGTCGCCATGTGGTGATGCTCGACGGCGACGGCCAGGACGATCCGGCGGAGATCCCGCGGCTGCTTGCCAGGCTCGACCGCGAGCCTGGGGTGGGGCTCGTGAACGGCTGGAAGACGCCGCGACTCGACCCGTGGCACAAGACGCTGCCGTCGCGGGTGTTCAACGGCCTCGTCGGCTGGCTGACGGGGCTGCGGCTGCACGACCACAATTGCGGGCTGAAGGCGATGCGGGGCGACGTGGCCCGCGGGCTCGCACTCGATACCGACATGCATCGCTTCATCACGGTGCTCGCCTGGCTCGCCGGCCACCGTGTCGTCGAGCAGCCGGTCCACCATCGACCGCGGCTCCGGGGCGTGTCGAAGTATGGGCCGTCGAGGTTCTTCACGGGGCTCGCCGACCTCTGGAAGGTGTCGGGGCTCGTGCCGGAGAGCCGCCGGGCGCGGGGTGAGTCACGGGCACGGCTCCGCCATGGCGTGTACGGCATCCTGGCCGCCGTCGCCCTCGGCGGGCTCGTCGGGCGGATCGGCGCCGTCGCCAGCGTCGACAAGCTCGCGCTCGAGAAGCGGCTCGTCGAGGAGGCGGTGGCCAAAGCCGTTGCTGCGGGAGTCGACGTCGATCCCCGTGCCGTGCGCGAGCGGGTCGAGCGCGACAAGCGGCTGCTCCGCCCCTTCCTCTCGGCCAACGACCGGAGCCGCTGGATGACGATCCGCAGCCTCGTGGAGCGCGGCACGTTCGCGATCGACGAGATCGCGGCCGAGCCGGGCTGGGACACGATCGATGCCGTCGCCCATCCCGATGCCAGCGGCCGACTCAGGCTCTATTCGAGCAAGCCCCCGCTGCTCTCGGTGATCTGCGCCGGCCCCTACTGGCTGCTCCACAAGGCGACGGGCTGGAAGCTGGGCGATCATCCGTTCGAGTTGGGCCGGATGCTCATGCTGCTCTTCGGCGGAGTGCCGCTGCTGGTCGTGATTCTGTTCTCGTGCCGCCTCATCGACGCGGTCGGCACCACCGACTGGGGCCGCGTCTGGGCGGCTGCCGTCATCTGCTGCGGCACGCTGCTCTCCACGTTCGCGGTCGTGCTCACCAACCACCTGCCCGCCGCGGCCTGCGCGGCCGTGAGCGGCTGGCTCCTCTATCGGATCGGCAACGACGGCCTGCGATCGTGGCGGGCCTTCGCTGCCGCGGGGCTCACCGCCGCCCTCACGGCGGCGTTTGAACTGCCTGCCCTCGCCTGGCTCGCGGCCACGCTCGTGATCCTGGCACGCAGCAGCCTGCGGCAGACGCTGACCGCGGCGGTGCCAGCTGCCGTGATCGTTGCCGCCGCGTCGCTCGGCACCAACTGGCTCGCCCACGGCACGATCTCGCCCCCTTACGCGCATCGTGAGCCGCAGCCCGCCGTCGGGTCTGCCGATGCGGCCGCGGGGGCCACGAGTCGCGTCGCGATCGGCGGTGACTCCTGGAATCCCGCCAACTGGTATGACTTCACCCTCACGCTTCCCAACGGCAAACGCCTGGAAAGCTACTGGCGGTCTCCCAAGGGCGTCGATCGTGGCGAGCGGTCTGCCGCGGCCTACGCCTGGCACGTCCTCGTGGGCCATCACGGCATCTTTTCGCTCACGTCGGCATGGCTGCTCACGATCCCGGGCCTCGCTCTGCTCGCCCGCCGCCGGAGGTTCGGCCACGCCGGACAGGCCGACTTGGCTGCAGCGATCGCGATCGTGTCGGTCGTCGTTATGAGCTTCTATCTGTCACGTGCACAACTCGATCGCAACTACGGCGGCATGGTGAGCGGCTTCCGCTGGGCCTTCTGGCTCGCGCCGCTGTGGGTGATGGCGACGGTGCCGATGGCCGATCGGCTCGGCACTTATCGTGTGGGCAGGGCGATAGCCCTCCTCCTGCTCGCACTCTCGGTGCTCTCCGCCGCCTACCCGACCTGGAACCCGTGGACGCTGCCGTGGATCCAGCAGTGGCTGATCCACACCGGCTGGCTCGCGCCCCCCGGCTGATGTCAGTCCGCGAGGTAGAGCATGAGAGCCTCATCCAGCCGCCGCATCCAGTCAGGCGAAGCGGCCGTGATGAAATCAACCAAGCGCTGCTTGGCCACCTGCCGCAAGCCCGGCAGCACGACGAAAGATTCCTCTCCCGGGAATCCAGGCAGCCGCAGGCGTAAAGGCCAGATCTCCCCGGGGGAGGTGGACAGCGGAACGACCACTACGCTGTTCAGGATTTCATTTTGAACAGAGTTTGAAACGACCAGCGCGGGGCGGGTCTTCCCGAACTCCGGAGGCTGGCTGGGACCGAGGTTCACCCAATAGATCCCGCCGCGTCTCATGGAGCATCCCGCTGCTCAGTCGGAGGGCTCGTCAAGTCCGCCCGCTCCCATTCGTCCAGCCACTGTTGCTCCTCCGGGTGCGACTCAACAAAAGCGACATAGGTGGCCGCCGCCTCGCGGACCTTGTTTTGCTCCAGGTTCTTCCGAAGCACCGTACGAACATAGGACGTCACGCTCTCTCCCGGCGGCTTCGCCCTCTCGATTGCGGTCAACAACTCACCGTCGATTTTAATGGTAGTTGCTCGCATGCTGCCACTCTACCAAGACAGCATGAGGCGATCAACGTTCAAAAATCAGCCCGGCTGCCCGGCCTCGAGCGGCGGCCACCACTCGGGGAGAGGTGCCTCGCGGGTGATGCGTTCGCCTGAGTCGGGGTCGGTGTATTCGATTCGCCAGGCATGCAGCGCGATCGGTCGGGCCCGCGGCTCGTCGGCTGTGCCGCCGTCGATTCCCTCGGGGCCGCCATACAACTCGTCGCCGAGAATCGGAAGCCCGCGACAGGCCGCCTGCAGCCGGAGTTGGTGCATGCGGCCGGTGAGCGGCTCGAACTCGAGCCCGATATGAGTGTGGTTCACAGCCGACGTGCCGAGCATACGGACGATCGTGATGGCTTGACGTGCACCGGGAGCGTCCGCCGACTGGGCCCTGCGGGCCCGTGGCTCGTCCGGCACCTTCTCGATCCAGTCCCGCCACTCGGCCGGCTCGAGGCCCACGCCGGGGGGCAGGACCGCACCAGCCTGCGGAGCGACGAGCGCACGGTAGGTCTTCTTGACTTCGCGCCGCTCGAACTGCCGCGACAGCTTTCGCGCGGCCCGCGGCGTCGCCGCGAAGAGCATGATGCCGGAGACGGCCCGATCGAGCCGATGCGGCACGCCGAGGTATGGAGCTGACTCGGTCACCGGCCTCCCAGTCCACTCAGGATCGGCGAGCAGCTGCCGCGCCTGCGTCTCCGCGGAGTCGATGCCGGCGGGGGCCTGGGTCGGCAGACCCGCCGGCTTGACGACAGCGACCACCCCGCTTGCGGCGGCCACCAGGTGGATGAGTCCCATCGCTCAGGTGCCCCCTCCAATGTGGCTGGAAACCGCCATCGAGGGGTTCCCCCCGGTTGTGCTAGGCTGAAACAGTGGTGGCATGGCCTTCTGGCTCCGGCGTGATAGCGTACCGGGCGGTGCCGCAAAAATCAGGATTCCAAAAATGCGACCCGCGACGCGGGGAGAGGGTGTCGGGCCATGACGATCAAGGTGCTGGTGGTCGATGATCATGAGGTCGTCCGCCAGGGACTCGTGAGCGTATTCAAGGATTCCGCCGTACGGATCGTGGGCGATGCCGACGATCCCGACGAGGCGGTCAAGCAGGCCCGAAAACTCAAGCCCGACGTCGTGCTGCTCGACGTGCGGCTGGGGGGCAAAGACGGCCTCGATGCGATCCGGCGAATTCGTTCGGCTGCTCCGGCGACGCGGGTCGTCGTGCTGTCGGGATTCGACAATCCGACGTACATCGCCCGGGCCGTGTCGGCGGGGGCCCACGACTATGTCCAGAAGACGGCCACTCGCGCCGAACTGATCACTGCCGTCACCGGAGCGGCGGAGGGCGCGGCCCCCGCGCGATCGGGTCAGCTGCGCCGGATGGCGGGCGCCATGGCGAATCGCGACGTGCCACCCGACGCGAACGTGCCGCTCACGCCCCGCGAGACGCAGACGCTCCGGCTGGTCGCCATGGGGCTCTCGAACAAGGAGATCGCCGACGCGCTGGAGATCAGCGTCGAAACGGTCAAGGAGCACGTGCAGAACATGCTCCGCAAGATCTCGCTCAACGATCGCACGCAGGCCGCCGTCTGGGCGATCCGCCACGGCCTGGCTTGAGCCGCCCGCCCCTGGCTGAGGGCGAACCGCTGTGGCCGCCCCCCCGGCGTGATGCTACGATCTGAAAAGACGCTTTCGTCCCGCCGATCGACCTTCTGGTCCGCGATCCCCGGCCTCCGGCCGCAGGATCGGCGACGCGGGTGACCCCGAGGAACAGGTTCCATGGGTTGCTCGATCTTTGCTCGCGCACGCCATCTGCCGTACCTCGCAGCCTTGGCGATGTCGGCGGCTCATGTGCCGACCTGGGTGTCCGCCGCCGAGTCCCCGACGCCACTCGACTTCAACCGTGACATCCGGCCGATCCTGTCGGAAAACTGCTTCTATTGTCACGGCCAGGACGGCCAGAAGCGGGAGGCCGATCTGCGGCTCGACGACCGCGCCGCGGCGATCGAGGCAGGAGCGATCATCCCCGGTGACCCCGGCGCGAGCACCATGCTCGAGCGGATCCATTCGACCGACCCCGACGTCCTGATGCCGCCCCCCGACTCCAACCGGCGGCTCTCCGATGCCCAGAAGCAGCTGCTCGACCGCTGGATCAAGGAGGGGGCCGAATACAGGCCGCACTGGGCGTTCATGGCTCCGGTGCGGCCGACGGCCCCCGCGGTGCAACAGGCCGACTGGCCGCGTAACGCTGTCGATCAGTTCGTGCTCGCGAAGATCGAGGCCGCCGGTCTGAAGCCATCGCCGGAGGCCGACCGGGCGACGCTGATCCGCCGGCTCCACGCCGACCTCGTCGGCCTGCCGCCGACTCCGGAGGAGGTCGATGCGTTCGTCGCTGATCCGCGGCCCGAGGCATACGACGTGCTGGTAGACCGCCTCCTCGCCTCGCCGCACTACGGCGAGCGGATGGCCCTGCAGTGGCTCGATGCCGCGCGGTACGCCGACTCCAACGGCTTCCAGCAGGACGGCGACACCTGGCAGTGGATGTGGCGAGACTGGGTCGTGAAGGCCCTCAATGCCGACATGCCGTTCGATCGATTCTCGATCGAGCAGATTGCCGGCGACCTGCTGCCGAACGCCACGGTCGAGCAGAAGATCGCGAGCGGCTTCAACCGCAACCATCTGCTCAATGGCGAGGGGGGCGCGATTGCGGAAGAGCAGCGGTTCAACACGCTCTTCGACCGCGTCGACACGACGAGCACGACGTGGCTGGGACTCACGATGGCCTGCGCCCAGTGTCACGACCACAAGTACGACCCGATGACGCGGACCGACTACTACAGTCTGCTGGACGCGTTCAACCGGGTGCCTGAGTCGGGCACGCCGACGCGATTCTCATCCCGGATCCGCGCGGCGCCCCCCGTGCTGGAACTCCCCACCGAGGAGAACAAGAAGCGGCTGACGGAACTCGAGGCCGCGATGAAGGCGGTGGAGGCGGAGTCGAAGCCGGTTCTCGAGGCCGTGTACGACGCCTGGAGGATCGGCCTTTTTGCCGACGGCAAGCCGGCGGACGGTGAAGAACTGCCGCGCACGCTGCCGCCGCTGTTGCTCAAGCCGGAGGCGGAGCGGACGGATGCCGAGAAGAAGGAGATCGAGCGGGAACTCCGGCAGTTCTTCGACACGAAGGTCAAGAACAGGCTGATCAAGAATCTGCCGCAGGTCGCGAAGTACGACGCCGCCAAGAAAGCCTACGAGGAATACAAGGGCGACCAGATCCCGCGGGTGATGGTCATGAGCGACGAGAAGCCGCGGGACACGAAGATCCTCGACCGCGGCGACTATCTGTCGCCCATCGGCGAGAAGCTCGTGTTCCTGCCGCCGGCCTTCCTCCCTCCGCTCCCCGAGGGTGCGGCGCAAAATCGCCTCGGCCTCGCCACGTGGCTCTTTCTGCCGGAGCATCCGCTGACGGCGCGGGTGCAGGTGAATCGCATGTGGCAGCAGTTCTTCGGCACGGGGCTCGTGAAGACGACCGAAGACATGGGGGTGCAGAGCGAGTATCCGCGGCACATGGACCTGCTCGACTGGCTGGCCGTCGAGTTCCGCGAGCGGGGCTGGAGCCAGAAGCAGATGCACCGCCTGCTCGTGACGAGCGCCACGTATCGGCAGGCGAGCAAAGTGACGCCTGAACTTCTGGCGCAGGATCCGGAGAACCGGCTCCACGCCCGGGCGGCTCGGTTCCGGATGCCGTCGATGGTGCTGCGCGACCTGGCCCTGTCGGCCAGCGATCTGATCGATCTCCGCATCGGTGGCCAGCCGGTGTATCCCTACCAGCCCGACCAGATCTGGGAGGCGCTGGCGATCACGAAGGAGCGCGACTTCACCTACCCGGCATCGCACGGACCCGATCTCTATCGCCGCAGCCTCTACACGTTCTGGCGGCGAACGGTGAGCCCCGCGAACATGTTCGACACCGCCAACCGCCAGACCTGCACGGTGCGGGCCAGCCAGACGAGCACGCCGCTGCACGCCCTGACGACGCTCAATGACCCGACCTGGGTCGAGGCGGCGCGGGTGCTCGCTGAAAAGAGCATGAAAGCCACCGGCGATCTCGATGGCCGGCTCACGCATGCCTTCCGCCGCGTCCTCGGTCGCACGCCGACGCCCTATGATCTCGACGCCCTGAAGCGGATGCATGCCCGCCAGCAGGCGATCTACGGCTCCGACATGGATGCCGCGAAGCAGCTGCTCGCCGTCGGCGAAAGCCCGCGCGACACGTTGCTCGACCCGGCAGGCCACGCCGCACTGACGAGCGTCTGCCTCGCCATCTTCAACCTCGACGAAGCCCTCACGCGGGAGTGAACCCATGACCGACCTCGACCTTGAAAACGCCAGCCGCGTCACCCGGCGGCGGCTGTTCGGCACGGCCGGACTGGGCATCGGCTCGGTCGCTCTGGCGTCGCTCCTGCAACGCGACGCACCGGCGGCCGCGTCCGCGACGCCGATGCCCGCAGCGGTGAAGGGCCAGCCAGGGCTGCCCGGACTACCGCATCACGAGCCGAAGGCCAAGCGGGTCGTGATGCTCTGGCAGGGGGGCGGCCCGTCGCACGTCGATCTCTTCGATCCCAAGCCCGCGCTCATCGAGCGCGGCGGGCAAGACATCCCGGCGAGCGTCCGCGGCCAGACGCGGCTCTCCACGATGTCGAGCGGCTACGCGAAGTGGCCGGTCGTGTCGCCGATCAAGCCCTTCCAGAAGTACGGCCAGTGCGGCATGGAGCTGACCACGATGCTGCCCCGGATAGGCAGCCTCGCCGACGATCTATGCCTCGTCCGGAGCATGAACACCGAGGCCGTGAACCATGCGCCGGGCGTGACGTTCTTTTTGTCGGGGGCCCAGGTTCCGGGCCGGCCCAGCATGGGTGCCTGGATGAACTATGGTCTCGGCTGCGAAACCGACGACCTACCGGCATTCGTCGTGATGACGTCGAGCGACAAGGGGAAGAGCTGCGGCCAACTGTTCTTCGACTACTACTGGGGCAGCGGCTTCCTCCCGAGCCGGTTTCAGGGGGTGAAATTCCGCAACACCGGCGACCCGGTGCCCTACCTCGCCAACCCCCAGGGCGTCAGCCGGGAGGCTCGCCGGGCCCTGCTCGACGACCTGGCCGCGATGAACGCCAAGCACCTCGCCGACTACGGCGATCCTGAGATCGACACGCGGATCGCCCAATACGAGATGGCCTACCGGATGCAGGCGAGCGTGCCCGATCTCGTTGACTTCTCCGACGAGCCGCAGCATGTGCTCGACCGCTACGGGCCCGACGTGAAGACGAAGGGCACGTTCGCCTACAACTGCCTGATCGCTCGGCGGCTCCTGGAAAGGGGCACGCGGTTCGTGCAGCTGATGCATGCCGGCTGGGACCAGCACAACAACCTCTTCTCCAAGCTCGAAGAGATGTGCAAGGACACCGACGCGCCGACCGCGGCCCTGATCCAAGACTTGAAGGACCGAGGCCTCATCGACGACACGCTCGTGGTCTGGGGGGGCGAGTTCGGCCGCACGCCGTTCGGCCAGGGTGACCCCAACAATCCCAAGGGCCGCGACCACTTCGGCCGCGCCTTTTCGTGGGTGCTCGCCGGGGGCGGCGCGAAGCCGGGGCACGTCTACGGCTCGACCGACGACTACGCCTGGAACATCACGGCGGATCCCGTTCATGTTCACGACATGCAGGCGACGATCATGCACCTCGTCGGCATCGACCACACGAAACTCACGTTCCGCTACCAGGGCCGCCAGTTCCGGCTCACGGACGTGCATGGCCACGTGGTGAAGGGCGTGATAGCCTGACGTCGCTCAAGCAACAACGGTAGGCGAGGGGGTCGCTGCAAGCTCGAGGAGCATTTGGACCGAGTCTTCGAGGTCCCGCGACGCGACTTGCACCGCTCCCGAGCCGGCTTATTGCCACACAGTGAGACCAGCAATGCACATCGTCATCATCGTCGGCAGTCATCGATCGAAGAGTGAGTCGAGCCGCGTCGCGGCCTACGTGGCACGAGATCTCGCGGGGATCGCTCCCGACGTCACAGTCGACACGCTCGATCTCGCGGGCAATCCACTGCCGCTGTGGGACGAGAGCCTCTGGCAGGGCGACAGCCCGCTGGCCGCACAGTGGAAGCCGATCCGTGACCGGCTCCGGAAGGCCGATGGGTTCGTGATCGTGTCGCCGGAATGGGCCGGCATGGTGCCACCGGGCCTGAAGAACCTGCTACTCTTCGCCGGGCCGAAGGAGGTGGGGCACAAGCCGGCCTTGATCGTGACGGTGTCGGCCTCCCGCGGCGGGAGTTATCCGGTGAACGAACTGCGCACGAGCGGCTACAA
>CAMDDA010000132.1 GCA_945890755.1 Candidatus Kuenenia stuttgartensis | reverse complement strand
AGATCGGCGATCACGAGATCGGCCCGCAGGCCCGTGAGCGTAGGCCCAGTGCCCGCCGCGGCGCGGCCTCCCGGCTCGGGGCCGGCCGCCACGATGATGTCGGTGTCGGCGGGAATATCGAGCGTGTCAGCCCACTCGAGAGGCATGGCGGGGGCGGTCGAGAGGCCGACGAGGGCTTCGGCCAGTGCTGTCGCCCGGGCAGCGTCGGGATCGGCCACCACGATGCCGGCGGCACCGGCGAGTGCCAGTTCCAGAGCGGTAGCCCGGCCCCGAGACCCGGCCCCGAGCAGGAGCACGCGGGAGCCCCCCGGATCGACATGACTGCGGAGGGCCTCGACCGCGCCGCGGCCAGCGGTCATGTGGCCGGTGAGCGGGCCGGCCTGTCGCTCCACCAGCGTCACCGCTCCGGCGAATGCGGCCGCCGGGCTCGCGGAGGCGACGAGTGGCACGGCTGCTTCCCGGAGCGGTCCCGAGAGGAGGCAGCCCTTGAACCCCATGGCGGCGACTCCAGCGAGCGCATCGGCCAGTCGCTCGGGCGACACCTCCAGGCTGAGAAATCGCACGTCGAGCCCCGCCGCCTCGATCGCCCGCTCGAAGAGGTACTGCGCGGGATTGCCCGCTGCGGGAGAGCCGAGGAGCGCGACGATATCTTGCAGCGCCGCGCTCGTCATGACTGGCGGGCCCGGCGACTGAAGGACGGGTCAGACGGTGACGCTGGTGGCGGCCACGAACCGCGGGTCGCTGCGGATCGCATCGAAGTCGCGTTCATGGCCGGTGAGATCGCGGAACCGGTCATCGATCGCGATCGCTCGCGTGAGTTGGTCGATCGCCGCGGGCACGTTGCCCGCAAGCGAATGGTAGCAGGCGAGGTTGTAGTGCAGCACCGGCTGATCGGGGAATGCCTCGAGTCCCTCCGCCAAGGCGGCGATCGCCTCGGGGAGTCGTTCGAGCCGCTTCAAACACCAGCCGATGCCGAGCCAGGCCTCGAGGTGGGCTGGCGTCGCGTGGGCGGCGTGCGTGAGTGACGGGAGCGCCGCCTCCCATTCGCCCAGCGCCCGCAGCGATTCCCCCTCGAGCAAGGCCGCTGCCGTGTCCCGCCGGTCGGCCTCGTCGAGCTGGCTCAGTTCCGCGAGCGCCCTCCGGAAGAGCCGGCAGGCCGTGGGGGGCGCAGCCCCCTCGCCCTCGAGGAGCAGTTCGCCGAGTTCGAGATAGCCACTGGCCCGACGCAGAATCACCTTCGCCGCCGGCACGAGCCGCTGGCGGATGTCGGCTGCCTGCGAGACCTGAAGCTCTGGGGTGGGATTCATGGCTGACATGCCCAATCGCCTGAGATGTCGAAATCGTAGCCGGCCCCGGCCTCCAGCCCAATCCGTGGGCCGCATGGCTACCCTGATCACTACGCGGGGATGGCCGGGAAGGGTCGCCGCGATGCGGCCGCGAATTGAGTTTTTGAAGAGTGCCGGTCCGCCGATCCCGTCGCTTCCGCCCCGGGCGTTTGGCGTCTGCCGAGTGATCAAGCCTGGCAAGCATCCATGGGCCCCAAAAAATTCCGGGCACGAAATTCACCCCGCCGGGCCACTATTGGAGATGAGGAGATCACCCGATGCGACTGACCCTGCGGACCCTGTTGGCCTGGATGGATGGCGTACTGCCCCCGGATGCCGCCGGACAGATGGCCGAGAAAGTGGCGGGCAGCGCGGTGGCGCAGACGCTGGCCAACCGGATCCGCGACATCGTGACGCGGCCGACGGTCGCCGCGGCGCCAGCCGAGGGCCGCGGCATGGCAGCCGACCCGAATTCGGCGGCCGAGTTTCTCGACAACGTACTGCCGGCCGACCGGCTGGCGGAGTTCGAGCGGGTGTGCATCGAGTCCGACATGCAGCTGGCGGAGGTGGCCGACTGTCATCGGCTGCTGGCCGATCTGACTGCCGGTCGGGCTGCCGTCGACCAGATTGATGCCCGGCTGGCCGAGCGGCTGCAGGCGGTCGTTGCCTCCGAGCACCTGGCCGCGGCCGCCCGCTCGAACGGGCACCCTGCGATCGAAGCCGGCGCCAAGACCCCGGACACCGCGTTCGCCGATACCGTCTTCGTGAGCCCGGCGTCTGACGCACGATCGCCGACGTCGGCCGCGTCGTCGGTTGCCCCGGCGCGGGCCTGGCTGCTCGCTGGCTCCGCGGCGGCGCTGCTTCTCGGCCTCCTCGGTGTGCTCGGCTGGGCGTTGATCGGAGGCGGACGGCGGGACGTGGCGATGCGGCCTCCGGCAGCCGTCGAGCCGCCGCGGGGTGGCGAGCCGCGGCCCGCAGAGCCAGTCGAGATTCCAGACGGCCCTGCCGCCGTGGCCGAGCCGACGTCGCCCCTCGTGCAGCAGCCCGCGGCTCCGCCTGATGCCGGTGCGGCGATCGAGCCGCTGGTCGCGGCAGACGAACGGGCCGAGCCGGCTGCCTCGCCTGCACCGCCGCTCGCCGTTTCGCCCCCAGACGCGGTTCCCGAGTCGTCACCAGTCGTCGGGCCCGTCGCGGTTCCGGCCGAACAACAGCCCCAGCCAGGCGTGCCGCCTCCCGCGGCTGTTGCATCCCGCGTGCCGCAGGGGGAGGCGCTGGCGATCGCGGCTCCGGCCGCCCCGGTGCCGGCCTCGTCGCAGCGGGTTCCGGAGCAGCCTGTGGCGCCGCCGGCGGCTGCCGAGCCCGTTGGCGGCGTGGTTGCGGGGCCGTATGTGATCCTCATGGGCTCTGCCGCCGCGGCTCCGCAGCCGCTGGTCTGGCAGTCGCGCCGAGCCGCGGCACCGATCCCGCTGCCGGCCGAACTCGTGTCGCCGCCGTTCAGCCAGCCCGAACTCGTGATCGGCCGCGTGCGGATTCGGTTCGCGCCGAGCACGCGGGCCGCGGTCCTGGCCGATGCTGACGGCACCGTCCGGCTGGACGTGTTGTTTGGCCGCGCAGTCGTGGTGGCAGACGATCCGACGGCACGGCTGGGTATCACGGCGGCCGGACTCGTGGGCCGCGTGCAGGATGGCCTCGAGGCACCGTTGGGCGTGGAGGTCGTGCTCGACCGCGAGGCCGGGGCTGACCCAGCGACCGTGGCCGCGACCCGCCGGGCACGCGTCGTGTCGGCCGGCGGCATCGCGTGGGAGCAGACGGCGGAAGATGGTGGGGCACCGCAGGGGCTGCTGCAGGGCTTCGATCCCGAGGGCCGCATTCCGGCAGGCACACTCGTCGAATGGTCGTCCGTGACGGCCGATGCGGTGGTGGCAAACCGCGTGGCCGCCGTGCCTGACTGGGTGGCGGGCAGCTCCGATATCGAGGCGGCGGACCGTCAGGCCGCGGTGGCTCTGGTAGCGAGGCTGCCTGCCGACGGACCAGTCCAGCCCGCGCTCCAGCAGTTGGCGGCCGATCCACGGGGTGAGCAGCGGGTGCTGGCAGCCGCGACGCTGGCCCTCCTCGGCGACTACGACGAGGCCGTGAGGCAACTCGCGGCCGAGAATCCAGGGCGGGAACTCTATGCCGGCCAGTGGGCGAAGCTCGAGTCGCTGACAGTGCCCCTGGCCCTCGCCCGCGGTGCGAATGCGGCGGCCAGGCTCGCCAAGGCGTTTGCCGATCAGGCTCCGGCCGGTACGGCCGAATCACTCACCCGGCTGGCCCGCGGCTTCTCGGCGGCCGATCTTGCCGCGGGTGCCGATGCCTGGCTGGTCGATGCGCTCGACGCCCCGCACCTCGTCGTCCGCCGCTATGCGTTTCAGCGGCTCATGGAACTGGCGGATCCCACGGCCGTCGACCGGCTGCGGTATCGGCCCGACGGTCGGCCTGAGCAGCGCCGCGAGGGGATCGCGTGGTGGCGGCGGCAACAGGAGGAGGGGCGGCTCCGCGGCGTGGCACCGGCTCCGCCGTGAGGCCGCTCGGCAGCCGGGAAGGCGTTTCAGCCGGACGTGCCGCGCACGGTTTGTGTGCCTGCAGAGGACGGTGATATGCTCCGGTCACGACCGTGAATGGGATCCGGCGATGCCGGGCCAAGGCGGTTTTTCAGATACGTCATGCCGAAATCTCCCCGCGAGGGCCATCCAGGGTGCAAATCAATGTTTCCGCTCGGCACGGGCATCTCAGCCCGGCGTCGCAGTCCAAGATCGCCAGCAAGGTGTCGCGTCTGAAGCGATATTTCGACCGGGTGACGGCCCTCAACGTGACCATCGATCTCGAAAATTCGGCCCTGCCGGCCGTGGAAATCATCGCCTCGGCGGAGCATTTCCACGAGATGGTCGCCCGCGAGCATGCCGCCCAACTCTGGCGGAGCGTCGATGGAGCGGTGCAGAAGCTGGAGCAGCAGCTCCGCAAGCACAAGGAAAAGGTCCGCGATCACAAGCACGTGCAAAACCCGCGCCGCGGCTAGTCGCCTGCCGACCTGCACCCTGCGTCCTCCTCGACACGCCGTTCCGACTCGACCGCCTTCCGATAAGCAACCCGTATGAAGTTTTCAGATTTTGTTGCGACCGACGCCATCCGTGCCCAGGTGAAAGCCGGCACCAAGGAGGGCGTGATTCGCGAGATGGTGCAGGCCCTCGTCGACGCCAATCGGATCGTGGCCGCCGACCAGGAGAGCATCGTCAAGGCGATCATGAAGCGGGAGGATCTCGGCAGCACCGGAATCGGCCGCGGCGTGGCGGTGCCCCACACGAAGCACCCGAGCGTGACCAGACTGGTGGGCACCGTGGCGGTGAGCCCTGCCGGCATCGAGTTCGAGAGCCTCGATGGTGAGCCGGTGCAACTCTTCTTTCTCCTGGTCTCGCCCCCCGACCGACCCGGCGACCACCTGCGGGCGCTCGAGAGCATCTCGCGGCAGCTCCGCGAAGAGTCGTTTTGCAAGCTCCTGAAGTCGGCGAAGGGGCCGGTGGAGATTCAGCACCTGCTCGAGGAGGCCGACAGCCAGGGAGTGGTGTCGTGAACGGGGCCGATACGGTGGGTGTGCAGACGCTGACGCGGGAGGTCGTGGTGGCCAACAGCCAGGGTCTGCACGCACGGCCTGCCGACATGCTCGCCCGGGAGGCGCGGAAGTGGCAGTCGCGCATCGAGCTCGTCGGCGAGGCCCAGCGGGTCGACGGCAAGAGCATCCTCGACGTGCTCACGCTCGCGGCCGAGGCGGGCACGCGGCTGGTGGTCGAGGCGACCGGTCCCGACGCCCGCGAGGCGCTCGAGGCCATTGGCGGTCTTTTCGAACGCAAATTCAACGAACACGGAACCGAGCAGGCATCCTGACCGACGACTGCCGGCGGGCGGCACGCGCCCCATGCTGAAACTTCAAGGCATCGCCGTTTCGCCCGGCGTCACGATCGGTGAGGCGCTCGTCCTCGACAGCGAGGGATTTCGCATCCCCCGCCGGTTCGTCGAACGCAGCGCCGTGGACACCGAGCTGGCCCGCCTCGCCCACGCGATCGGCGAGACGGCCCGCGAGATGGAGCGGAATCGCGACGCGATCCGGGCCGAGCTGGGCGAGCAGTACGCCGCCATCTTCGAGGCCCATCTCGCGATGCTGCACGACGAGAAGCTGCAGCGGGAACTGCAGACCGCCGTCCGCGACCGCAACTGGTGGCCGGAATACGCCGTGAGCCGCACGCTCCGCCGCTACGCGAAGGTGTTTCAGAGCCTCGACAACCACATCTCGCAGCGGGCCCACGACATCTACGACATCGAGAAGAGCCTGCTCCGCAACCTGCTCGGCCAGCGGCGGGAGACGCTCGCCGCGATCTCGCAGCCGGTGATCGTGCTGGCTCACAACCTCACGCCGAGCGAGACGGCCACGCTCGATCGGCGGTTCGTGAAGGGCTTCGCCACCGAACTCGGCGGGCCGGGCAGCCACACGGCGATCGTGGCCGAGGGGCTCGAGATTCCGGCCGTTGTGGGCGTGGGGCCGTTCCTCGCCGACGTCTCCGGCGGCGAGCCGGTGATTCTCGACGGCAACCAGGGGCTCGTCATCCTCCAGCCCGACGAGGAGACGATCGCCCGCTACCGCCAGGAACTCGAGGCCGCCCAGACCGTCGCCGCGCAGCTCAAGGAGATCCGCGACCTGCCCGCCGAGACGACCGACGGCGTGCGGATCCAGCTCACGGGCAACATCGAGTTTCCCAGCGAGGCGGAGCAGTGCCTCGCCCGCGGCTGCGACGGCATCGGCCTCTACCGCACCGAGTTCCTCTACCTGGCCTCGCGAACCGAGCCGACCGAAGACGACCACTACGCCGCCTACGCCGAGGTGGTGCAGGCGATGGCGGGGCGGCCGGTCGTGATTCGCACGCTCGATCTCGGCGCCGACAAGATGCACGCGCGGCTCAACATCGAGGAGGAGCGCAATCCCTGCCTCGGCCTGCGCAGCATCCGGCTCTCGCTCCGCCAACTCCCGATGTTCCGCACCCAGCTCAGGGCGATTCTTCGCGCCAGCGCCCTGGGCGACGTGCGGGTGATGTTTCCGCTGATCTCGACGATCGTCGAGCTCAGGCAGGCGCGGATGGTGCTCGCCGACGTCATGGAAGACCTCGCCGAGCACGGCATCGCGTTCAATCGCAAGATGCCGGTGGGCATGATGGTGGAGACACCGGCCGCCGTGATGATGCTCGACATCTTCATCAAGGAGGTCGACTTCGTTTCGATCGGCACCAACGACCTGATCCAGTACACGCTGGCGGTCGACCGGGGCAACAAGGATGTGGCGGATCTGTACAACGCCTGCGATCCGGCGGTGCTGCGGCTGTTGCGCCGCTCGCTGGACGTGGCTCGCGAGGCCGGTGTGCCGGCCAATGTGTGCGGTCAGATGAGCGGCAGCGTGATGTTCACGCAGCTGCTTCTGGGATTGGGTCTGCGGCAGCTGAGCGTGCCGCCGAGCGCCATCCCGGAGGTGAAGCAGGTGTGCCGAAGCGTTTCGGTCGCCGAATGCCGCCTGATCGCCGAGAAGGCGCTGGCGATGGATGGCGCGCGGGAGGTGAAGGCCTACCTGCGCGACCAGTTGCGTCGCCGGCTTGCCCAGGCGGTCGCCTGAGGGCGGCCCGAATCAGGAAGGAAACGTGATGAAACAGGAAATGCTGATCAATGTGTCGCAGCCGGAGGAGTGCCGGATCGCGATCATGGAAGACGGGTTGCTGGAGGAGCTCTACGTGGAGCGAACCAGCCAGGACAATCTTGTCGGCAACATCTACAAGGGGCGGATCGTCAACATCGAGCCGTCGATCCAGGCGGCGTTCGTGGACTTCGGCGTGGGCCGCAACGGCTTTCTCCACATCAGCGACGTGGAGCCGCAGTATTACCGGCAGGGGGGCCTCGACCCCGACAAGGCCTTCGACGTGGCGGAGCCGGCCCCCCGCGGCGAAGCGGAGGAAGGCGAGGGGGGGCAGCGGACCGCCACCCGGCGGAAGCCCCGCCTCGGCGATCGCCCGCGGGTGAAGCCGCCGATTCAGGACGTGCTCCGCCGCGGCGACGAGGTGCTCGTGCAGGTGATCAAGGAGGGCTTCGGCACCAAGGGGCCGACGCTTTCGACCTACATCTCGATCCCGGGCCGGTATCTCGTGCTCATGCCGCCGCTGGGCCGCGTAGGCATCTCGAAGAAGATCGACGACGAGCGCGACCGCCGCGTGCTTCGCGACATCATGCTCGACCTGCAGCCGCCGAAGGGAGTGGGCTTCGTGGTGCGGACAGCCGGCACGGAACGGACGAAGTCGGAGATGGCCCGCGACATGGCCTATCTCCTCAACCTCTGGAAGAGCATCGTGCGGCGGATGCGAAAGTATTCGGCGCCGATCGACATCTACCAGGAAAGCGACATGATCATCCGCACGATCCGTGACATGTTCACGGAGGACGTGGGACGCATCCTGATCGACGAGCCGGCCGCCTACGAGCGGGCCCGCGAGTTCCTCGAACTGGTGATGCCGAAGTACGCCCCGCGGCTCCAGCTCTACGAGGGCAAGGAGCCGCTCTTCCACCGCTACGGACTCGAGGACGAGATCGGGCGGATCCACCAACGCAAGGTGCCGCTCAAGGGGGGCGGGTCGATCGTGATCGATCAGACCGAGGCGCTCGTGGCGATCGACGTGAACTCGGGCTCCTTCCGCACGGAGAAGAGCGCCGAGGAGAACGCGTATCAGATGAACCTGATCGCCGCGAAGGAGATCGCCCGTCAATTGCGGCTCCGCGACCTCGGCGGCGTGATCGTCAACGACTTCATCGACATGCGGAAGGAGAAGTATCGCCGCGGGGTCGAGAAGGCGCTGCACGATGCGATGAAGCGCGACCGGGCCCGCACGAAGATCCTGCGTACGAGTCCGTTCGGCCTGATCGAGATGACGCGGCAGCGAATCCGGCCGTCGCTCCGCAAGAGCATCTTCCGCGACTGCCCCACCTGCACCGGCACCGGCACGGTCAAGACGGCCGAGAGCATGGCGATCGAGGTGATGCGAACACTCCACCTCTCCGCCACGCGGGACGACGTGGCCCGGCTCAACATCACCGTGCACGACGAGGTGGCGACCTGGCTCAACAACCGCAAGCGGCGGGAGATCACCCAGTTCGAGGACGAGACCCACATCCAACTCCACGTGGACGGCAAGGACGGCGTATCGCCCGAGCACCTCGTCTTCGAGGCCTGGGACGCCAATAGCCGAACGGTCCGCTTTCCGTAGTTTTTTCAGACCTCTCGACCCGTGATACCCGGGGATATATCCTCTGGGGCTCTCCGTTTTCTCTCCCTCACTCGTTTCTGACCGGATCCGAATCATGGCCAAGGCCGCTGCCGATACCGCTCCTTCCTCCGCCGCCACCATGCAGGGCGCGGGTCACTCCTACGCCATCGTCGCTGACGGCGGTCGGCAGTACCGAGTGATGGAAGGGCAGGAGCTCGAGATCGACTTCCGTCACCTCCCGGCCGGCAGCGAAGTCGTGTTTGACGACGTGCTCGCCGTCAGCAAGGCCGGGGCGCTCACGATCGGCAAGCCGAAGGTGAAGGGGGCGAAGGTGACGGCCGAGGTGCTCTCTTCGGTGCAGGGCGAGAAGATCTACGTGCAGAAGTTCAAGCGGCGGAAGAACTACCGCCGCCGCACCGGCCACCGGTCGCTCTCCACGAAGATCCGCATCAACTCGATCGCCGGCTGATTGACTGTCCGGTCGTAGGCCAGTTGCTCCGCCGTAGGCCCGTTGCTCCGCCAACGGGCGCTGTATCTGCCCGTCACGGAGTG
>CAMDDA010000131.1 GCA_945890755.1 Candidatus Kuenenia stuttgartensis | reverse complement strand
GTTGCCCTTCGCCTGCGGCGAGACCATGAACTCGGCGTGGATATCGGCGTCGCGAAACAGCTCCTTTGACACGATGTGGTTGGCATGCGCTTTCGACTGCGTGACCACGAGCGTGTCGTTCTCGGCCCGCCAGTCGATCGCTCCCCCCGCCATGCTCGTGAATGCCGCGGCCGCGGTGGCCGCGGCATCGACACCGACGAGCACGCTCGCGCCAGCCGGAGGCGGCACCGGAAGCGGCGCCTGCACCGGGGCGAATGCGGGATATCCATCGCCTGCCGGGGGCACGCGGCCGAGAAGATGACGATCGGCATGATCAGCGAACCGTTCCCAATCGAAGGCGAGCAGTTCATGGCGGCCGCTCCGGACGTGATAGCCGATCGTGTCGCCGACCGGCGCATCGGCCGGCGGCCAATCGGCCGTGCCGAGGCCGCTGCGGCCAAAGAGCGCCCAGGCGGGCTCGGCCGCCACCGCGGCGAGAAATTCGCCCCGCGGATCGGCCCAGCGATCGTCGACGGCGCTGGCGACATACAGCCGCCGCGGCGCGACCAGCGCGAGGAGCGTGTGCTGGTCGCAGGGCAGCTCAGTCTCGCGGCCGCCGAAGGTGGCGAACGCCGGACAGAACCAGTGCGGAAACGAGGTCGTGATCCGCTTCACGCTCTCGCCGTAGTTCCGCCGCGACAGGGCCGCCCCTCCGCAGCCCGACTCGTTCGACACGACCATCGCGAATCGCTCGTCACTCGCCCCGGCCCAGAGCGCCGCCTTGCCCAGCCGCGAATGGCCCACGACGGCCACTTGTGTGCTGTCGATCTCGGGCAGCGTCACGAGCCAGTCGAGAATCCGCGACAGCTGCCAGGCCCAGGTGGCGATCGCGCCGGGCTCGTCGGCGGGCAGGTCACCGGCGACAGGTCGGCCAAGTGACGCGACCGCGCTCGCAGCGCGGCCGTCGGGCCGGTCGGGAAACGTGTCGCCGTAGAAGGCCGTGGCCATGCAATAGCCGCGGCCGAGCATCGTCTCGACGGGCCATTCCTGGTTCCAGCTGCCACGGGAGGCCTCGGTGGCACGATTGTCGACGATGCCCGCCTTCGGGTCGTTGGCGACCCAGCCGCGGGCGAGGTGGATGCCGGGATCAGCATGCTGCGCCTGGTTGCCACGAAAGTTGAGGCAGAGAAAGCAGGGGGCTGCCCGGGCACCACGCGGCAGGTAGAGGAGCACGTCGGTCGTGGCCGCGTTGTCCGCGGTGCCGAGTCGCAGGCAGGCCTGAATCCGCGTGGCGGCCACGTCGCCGGCGAGCGTCACGTCGGCCCGCTCCACGTCACCCACCACGCTCACCGGCACGGCCGGCAGCCGGCGGCCATACACATTCGACTCCAGGAGCGAGAGCTGATGCGGCCGCGCACTCGTCCGCCACGCCTCGACCGTGGCCGCGGCCCTGCCATCGGGCCCAGCGAGCGGATCGGGGAGCGTGTACCGGCGGACCTGCGCCTCGTCGTAATTGAACGCCTCGTCAGCCGCAGCGGCGGGCGCACCCTTTATCAGCATCATGACCACCGCGACGACGACCGCCGGACCGGCGCCGCTTCTTCGGCGCGGCTCGCCACGCGGGCCGTTGAGCAGGCGGCCGATCGCACTGAAGCGCACGCCGTAGCGATAGCTCAGGAGCAGCATCGGCGTCACCAGCGTCATGACCACGAGAAACTTCACGTCGGCGGGCATGGGCCACGAGCGGACGACCATCTGTGCCACCATCACCAGCGGCGGATGCACAAGGTACATCCAGTACGAGGCGTCGGCCAGCCACGAGATCAGCGGGCTGGGTCGGGAGCAGAACCTGGAGAACAGCCCGATCAGCCCCAGTGACATCGCCCACGCGTAGGCGGGCTGCAGCACGGATGCGAGCAGCCGGTCGTTCATCGTCGCCGTGCCGGCCACGAGGAGCGCGACCGCCGCCGGCAGGAGCAGCTTCCAGTGCCGGCCGAGCGGCGTGTCGAGCCCTTCCGCGGCGAACGTGGCGACACCGAAGAAATAGAAGCAGGCGTAGAAGGCGAGCACGTGCGGCCGGGGGAGAAGCCCGCAGGACGTGTCGGGACCGAAGCCAGCAGCCATCGACATGCCCATCACCAGCTGCGGCACGCACGAGACCGCCACGAGCCACCAGCGGTGGCGGCCCGTCGGCAGGAGGCCCGTGATGGCGAGGATCGCGAACGCGGCGACCATCCAGCACAGCGACCAGAGAAACCAGAGATGGTGGAAGAGGTTTGTCTGCACGAGGTGCAACGACCACGAACCGACGCGGATGCGCAGGCATTCCGCCGAGAGGATCTCGGACCATGCGAGCGTCGCCCGGTCGAGCGGACCGCCGAGCGTGCCCTCTCGATTCGGCCCCGGGGGCACGGCGGCACGCAGTCGCTCGCGGCCGGCAAGAATCTCGTCGACTCCGACCGGATGCAGGTCGATCAGGGGCGCCAACTCGCTGACGAGATCGGCCGGCTGGCTCAGCATCGCCGCAGGAAGCCGGCCGACCACGTTGGCCGCACTCGGATCGCCGCCCCGCGCCATGAGCACTCCCGCTGCGTCGGCACGGCCGAAATATGTGGCCAGGTGAAGCGGCGCGTTGCCACTGCCATCCCGTTCGTTGGGGTCGGCCCCCGCGTCGAGTACGGCCGCCACGATTCCCGGGTCGCCGCGCATCGTGGCCCACGCGAGGGGCGTGAGGCCCCAAAAGGCATCCCTGCGATCGACGGCACCGCGAGTCTCGAGCCGTCGACGCACCGTGGCCTCGTCGCCCGAGAGCAGGTCGGCGAGGGCCGGCTCCGGCCGGTTCGTGCGCCGGGCGTAATCCGCGAGCCATGTGTCGAGCGGCACGATCGTGAGTGTGGCGATGACCAGCGGCAGGAAGATGCGCATGAACCGCTGCGCGAGCAGACTCGCGAGCCCGCGGCGGCTATGGAAGAGCATCGTGAAATAGCCACTCAGCAGGAAGAAGAGCGGCATGCGGAAGCCGTGCACAGCCCCGATCGGCAGGAGGAGCACGTCGCTCCGCACGGTGTCGCGGACGGGCCAGGGAAATGCCACGAAGCTCATCGCCGCGTGCAGAGCGACGCCCAGCAGCATGGCGAAACTCCGCAGGGCATCGAGGTCGGTGCGCCGCGATGCGACGGCGGGAGCGTGTGAAGACGTGGAAATGACGCGGACACCCGTCAGGCGACGATGGTTCTCACGACGATCTGCTGATCGAAACAGAGCCAACCGAGCAGTCCGAAAGGATAACCCAAAACGATAACCCGGTTCACGGCATCGCCGCCAGCGGTCGCCATGGCATGGCCGGCTACCACGGCCTTCTCCGTGACTCGTTGCACCGCCACGAAGACATACGGCACAATCCAACGAATGGATGCAGACCCAGGTGCACGATCCCGGCCGGACCGGTCCTACCCGCCGGCCGCTGCCGTGTTGCACTCCCGCGCAGGCTCGCCCCCCCGCTGCGGCACGCTCGAAGATTTCCTCACCCCCGCCGACATCGTCGCCGTGCCGGAAATGGCCGACACGGATTGGGATGCGCTGCGGCGTGGGGCGGGGCGGTGGCTCGCCTGGCGGTTCTGCACGCTCCGCAACCTCGTGGTGCACCGCGGCCGCTTCGCCGACGACGCAATGGGCTTCGCCTGGGGCGGCATCTATCGGACCCTGTTGGTCAGCTCCATCGTCACCACGTCGTATCGTAACGAGGGCCACTTTCGCTCCGGTGAGCGGATCAGGGGCACGGCCGACTTCTTCTCAGGAGGATTCGTCCTGCCGAAGTCACAGGCGGAATTCCGGGAGCTTGTGCAACTGGTGAACCTCCGGCATCGCGTGGCCGGCGTGGTGCAGTCCGCGGGAGCGGACGATGTCCGCGTCGCCGCTGCCTACGAGGCCGAATACGCGTACGTCGCCACCGCGTTCATCGAATCGATTCGCCGCGGGCTGGACCTCTGCGGGCTGCCCCCCGGGAGCCGCCGCGGCCGCGAGATCGCCGCGCAGGTCTGCACGATCCTCTACCAGATCGCCGGATGTATCGGCCTCTCCCGGATGCCGCGCGACCTCGCCGCCCACGAGCGGTTCCGCGACGCATTCGATCGCCATCTCCGCGAACGACCACCGTCTGCCCGGGTCCGCCGCATGGCCCAGGAAATCGCCTATCGCATCGTGCCATTCACCGCCCACATGGCCGATGAGAGCGTCCGCAGGCACGTCGATCGGCACATTGATCCGGACACTCGGGAGTTTCTGTTCCCGGGTGGTGAGATTGCTTCTGAACTCGAGTTCCACAGGGCGCAGTGGAAGGGACGCGACACGATCGCCGCCATCGAGCGCCGCTCCCGCAACCGGCAGACGATCTGGCGACGGCCCGACGTGGCCGCGCTGCACGACGCATATCGTGCGGCACTTCCCGCCGGGATCGACGACCGCCTCATTGGGGCGATCCTACTCCATGCACTCGATACCGGCCGTGAATCGCCACGCCCCCTCGAGCGCCGCACGATCGATCTCGCCGCCGGCCAGTCGCTCATCCGGCAGGGTGAGTCCGTCGGCGAGATGTACGTCTTGCTGTCGGCGACGGCGCCGCTCGTGGTGCTGCTGGCCCAGCACGCCCACGGGGAGCCGCGGCAGGTGGCCACGCTCGCCGCTCCGACGGTGCTCGGCGAGATCGGAATGTGGCGCGGGCAGCCCGCCGTGGCCACGGTGCTCTCCCGCGTGCCGAACCGGCTCGACGTGATCGTCATCGACCAGGAGCGTTTTCAGTCGCTCAAGCAGGAGTCCGGATTCCGCGCGGCCACGGCCGCCGAGGTGCAACGGCGACTGGCGCTCAACTCCTCCCTCGTCGGCACGCTGCTCGATGATACGGCGGTCCGCACGGGGGATGCCCGCCTGGCCTCGATCGCGCAGCTCTTCCGGTATCTCACGGGTGACTCCCACGTGCCGCTGGACGCGATCATCGGCCTGCCTGAAGACGCCACGCCCGCCGAATGCGTCGAAGCTCTGCGGACGCAGGTGGACGAGGCGATCGCGGCCGGTGGACTGCCCCCCGACCTCGAACGCTACCTCGGGAAGGTCGTGGCGACGATCGGATGAAGGCGTTCCAGGTCCGTAAGCCGGAAATGATGGAACGCGAAGGTGTGATCCATCACGATACGAAGGGAAACTGCGGCATGATCGACCGCTTTTCAGGCCGACGGCCTTTGCGTTATCGCTGCCTGCAAGGGGCATTTTGGCTGGCGGAGCGCTGCTCGTGGCGGTATCGCCTCGATGTCGCGGGATTGGAGCGGCAGGCCCGCGAGATCACCGGCCGACAGTTTCAGGGGACGGTTCACCGCCCGCGGCTCGAACGGCTCGTCGCGAGCATTCGTGACGAGGCGGCGCTCAACGCTCTCGGGCGTGTAGCCGCGGCCGGGACGATCGTGCGAATGCTGGTCACACGGTTGTGCATGGAGGAAATCTGGGGTGGGCCGGAGCCCACGACCGCCGACCTGCTCCATCCGGCCAGGCCACCGATCTTCATCGTCGGAATGCCCCGCACCGGTACGACGGCGCTCCACAAGCTGCTGGCGGCGGATCCCGCAGCCCGGACGCTGCCGCTCTGGGAGGCGGCGTTTCCCGTGATGGTGCCCACCCGCGATGCCGCCCGTCGGACCGCAGCGGCGCGGCAGGCAGCGGCCGTCCACACGTTCACCCAGATGAAACGGGTGGCACCGGAACTCAGTGGCATCCACGAACTCGACCCGTTCGGAGCCGACGAGTGCCACTGGCTGTTGGTCAACACGGTCGCCGACTATATCTTCCACGTCCGCTGGCGGGTGCCGGAATACGAGCGGTTTCTCGCCGGGCTCGCGGAGTCGGAATGGGACTCTATCTACCGCGAATACCTGGGGACGCTCCGCCTGCTCGACGGCGGCCAGACGGACCGGCACTGGGTGTTCAAGCATCCTGTTCACGCTCCACGGATCGGCACGCTCGCCCGGCTCGTTCCCGATGCGATCTTCGTGCAGACCTACCGGGACGTCGGTGAGGTGGTGGGCTCGTTCTGCAGCCTCGTGTCCACCATGCGGGGTATCAGTTCCGACACGGTCGATCCGCGAGGAGACGGCGCCGACACCCTGCGGCTGCTCGCACGGTTCGCGGGCGAATCGGAGGCGGCGGCGGCACGCGTCGAGGATCGCGTCGTCCGCATCCACTACAAGACGCTGCTCGCCGATCCCCTGGCCGTGATCAGGAAAATATACGAGCGTGCAGGGATCGCATGGACTTCCGCAGGGGCTGCGGCCATGACGGGCTGGCTGGCCGAGCATCCGCAGGACCGGCACGGCCGCCATCGCTACTCGCTGGAACAGTTCGGGCTCGACGACCGCCACGTGCGGTCGGCCTGCGCAGCGTACGATGCCCAGGAGCGGACGCTGGCGGCGGCCCGCTCAGCGTGATCGCCCAGACGAACAGCCGGTTACTCCGCGAGCGTGGCCCTGATCGCCAGTAGTTCGCCCTGCGGTTCGTCGTTCACGTGGGACATCTGGCCGGCACAGCGATACCAATACCGGGCGTTGCCCGCGTCCCCCTCGATCTTGTGAAGCACCGCATGGATCCAGGCGCTCGTGGCCTCGCACTCATGCCGTTGCACGATGTCGTGGGCCTGCTCCCAGCGGCCGGCCAGCGCATGCTCGATCGCCTCGAGGAGTTCGTCGGTCACGGCTGTTCCTTCACCAGATCCTTGAACACCTTCCGCACCTTGGCCACTTTCGGGCCGGCCACGGCCTGGCAGTAGGGCTGGAACGGGTTGTTGGCGAAGTAGTCCTGGTGATAGTCCTCGGCTGGATAGAACCGCGAGGCCTCCGTCACCTCCGTCACGATCTTCCCGGGAAACACGCGGGCCGCGTCGAGCTTCGCGATCACCTCCTCGGCGATCCGCTTCTGCTCGGCGTCGTGATAGAAGACGCCCGAGCGATACTGCGTGCCCACGTCGGCTCCCTGCCGATTGAGCGTGGTCGGGTCGTGCGTGGCGAAAAACACCTCGAGCAGCTGCTCGAACGACACCACCTGCGGGTCGTATTCAATCTCGATCGCCTCGGCGTGGCCGGTCTGGCCGGTGCAGACCTGTTTGTAGGTGGGATTGGGCACCTGTCCGGCGATGTAGCCGCTCGTCACGCTCTTCACGCCCTTGAGTTCTGCATACACGGCCTCCGTGCACCAAAAGCAGCCCCCGGCAAACGTCGCCTTGGCGAGCCCATCGCCATCCGCCGCCGTTGCGTGTCCGACACCGAAGCCTGTCATGGTCACCGCTCCTGCCAGAATGATCGCTCGTCGCTTCATGGCTCACGCCTCCTCACTCGAGATGGTGGATGCATTGTAGGAACTTTCACCGGCTTCACGACGGGCCACGACTCAACGACGAACCGCAGCGGCTTCTCGGCCCATTCGCCGGCATACCCCACGCCGATTCGGGGCGTGCGGCTGATCCGCCGCGGCGGGATGGGCTCGCCGGCCTCGAGCCACAGGCCGGTCGATCGGGCGGCAGCCAGCCCGTTGAACGCCTTGTCGACGCCGAGCCCCCGGGTCACCCGCCCCGGCCCGACGAATTCACCGACGCCGCGGATGAGCACGGCGGCCGGCACGCCCCGGGCGCCAGTCACGACATTGAGCATCCAGTGCATCCCGTAGCAGAGATACACATACCAGCGGCCGGCGGGGCCGAACATCACGGCATTCCGCCTCGTCATCCCCTTCGACCCGTGGCAGGCCAGGTCGTGGGCCCCGAGGTACGCCTCCGTCTCGAACACGACGTGCCGCGTCAGGCCGCCATCGGCAGCCCGCACGATGAGCCGCGCCCCGAGCAACTCGCGGGCCACCCGATCCGCCGGCCGGTCGAAGAACACTGCGGAAAGGGGCTGGGATGAACGTGGCATATCGGGCATTATGATGCCTCGACCATTGGAACCGGAATCGCGGAGCAGAACAGAGTCTCATGGAAGCAGGCATCGTCGGACTACCGAACGTCGGCAAGAGCACCCTCTTCAACGCCCTCACCCAGTCGAAGGCCGCCCAGAGCGCGAATTACCCGTTCTGCACGATCGAGCCCAACGAGGGGATGGTGAGCGTGCCGGACGGCCGGCTCGAGCGGATCACGAAATACATCCCGCCGCAGAAGGTGATTCCCGCCGCCCTCAAGCTCGTGGACATCGCCGGGATCGTGAAGGGGGCGAGCGAGGGCGAAGGCCTCGGCAACAAGTTTCTCTCCCATATCCGCGAGGTGGACGCGATCCTCCAGGTGGTGCGGTGCTTCGAGGATCCCGACGTGATCCACGTGGCGGGCAAGGTCGACCCCGTCTCCGACATGGAGACGATCGAGATCGAGTTGATGCTCGCCGACATCCAGCATCTCGACAACCTGCTGCCCAAGGCGGAACGGGCGGCGAAGAGCGCCGACAAGGACGCCAAACTCAAGGTCGAGGCGATGAAGAAGTGCCTCGCGCATCTCGGCGAAGAGAAACCGCTCCGCACGCTGCCCCTTGACGAGGCCGAAAAGAAGGCCGTGAAGGAATTCGGCCTGCTCACGGCCAAGCCGATCCTCTACGTGGCCAACGTCGACGAGACCGATCTCGAGGGCAAGGGGCCGCTCGTGCAGCGGGTCCGCGAGGCGGCGACGAAGTCGGGGGCCGAGGTGGTGCCCGTGTGCGCGAAACTGGAGGCCGAGATCGCCGAACTCGATCCGGCCGACCGGGCCGAGATGCTCTCCGGGGCCGGCCTCACGGAGCCCGCGCTCGCCGTGCTCGCGCGGGCCGCCTACAAGACGCTCGGCCTGCAGAGCTACTTCACGGCGGGAGAGAAAGAGGTGCGGGCCTGGACGACCCCGGTCGGTGCCACGGCTCCCGAGGCGGCCGGCGTGATCCACACCGACTTCGAGAAGGGCTTCATCCGCGCCGAGATCTATTCGCTCGACGACCTCGAACACTACAAGACCGAGAAGGATATTCGCGCCGCCGGCAAGCTCCGCGTCGAGGGCAAGGACTACGTGATGCGCGACGGCGACATCTGCCACTTCCTCGTCAACAAGTAGGCCCGTCACCCTCCGTGACGGGCAGCCCGTTGCGGAGCAACTGGCCTACGGCTGCCAACCACAACGCCGTGAGGGGCTGCCCACTGCCCTGAGAGCCGGCGTTTGCTGACCAGCGCAGCCAGGATGGCGAAGCGCAGTCAGCATCGAGCGAGCGCAGGAC
>CAMDDA010000130.1 GCA_945890755.1 Candidatus Kuenenia stuttgartensis | reverse complement strand
CCCCCCCCCCCCGACCCTACCGATACGCCTGATTTCCGACCGCGGGGAAGCGGTAGCCGCCGAAGCCGAGTGGGGCGTAGGTGGGCCAGTCGCCGGGGACCGTGCCCGGGGGCGTGCCATACATCTTCCACGTCGGCGTCCGCGGGTTCGTCGGCGGCACGAAATACTTGGGCCGCTGGCGGTGGCTCGTCACGTAGGGGGAGGCGCCCGGGGCGTAGTCCGCCTGGTTTTGCGGCGTGCCCGTGGAGGCGGGCGACCGCGGACCAGACCAGCGGCGACCACCGGCGGCGTCGGCGCCAGCGGCACCTCCGAGGCAGCCGACCAGGCATGCCACCACGACCGCTCGCTGCCAGAGAACACGCGCCATGGGCGAGTTATCGGCTGCGGGTCGCGGCGGCGTTGCCTGATTTGGAGCCGGGGCGACGGGCGCGGGTTGCACTGGTTGTAGCGGGCTTCGCCCAGCGGAACTCGACCGGCATCCCGAACACCTTCTCGAACAGGTCGGTTCGCCGTTCCGCGCCCCAGAGATCCACCTGCGGCTCCTCGTCGGCCACGGCCTCGATCACGGCCCGGCCGTCGGCGATCGAGGCGGCCACGTCGCGGACGGCCTGGGTACGGCTGCGGTCGAGCCCGCCCGCGAGCCGGAGGATCGCCGCCATGCGCTGCACTCGCTGCTGGTCGTCAGAGGAGAGGCGGGAGAGGTTTTCGTGCTTCCGCTTCGGGTGGGCGCCGCGGTGATAGCGGGCCACATTGGCGATGATCTCCAGGTCGTTGGCCCGGATGCCTGGGAGGCGGGCGTTGCGGATCAGGTGGTAGCTGTGTTTGTGGTGCTGGTCGTAATTGATCACGTAGCCGACGTCCTGGAGCCGCGCAGCACACTCGAGCAGCAGCCGGTCGCCAGCCGCGAGGCCGAGCGCCGCGGCGAGCTGCTCGTAGATTTTTCCGGCGAGCGCAGCCACGGTGCGGCCATGCTCGACCTCGCCCGAGCAGGCGGCCGCGAGCCGTTCGATCGCCGCCTCGCGCTGCGCCGGCTCGTCGCCGGACGTGCCGAGCGACTCCTCGATCATCTCGCGGACGAGCCCGTCGCGGACGCCGCGGGTATGCACGACGACGGTGTTGACGCGGAACCGCTTCAGCAGCGCGTCGACGATCGTCAGGCCCGCCAGGATGATGTCGGCGCGGTCGGGTGTCATGCCCGGCATGTTGCGTCGCGCCCGGAGCGGCATCTTCGCGAGCCGGTCGAGCAGATGGCGGATCTCCGCCTGCGACACGCGGTAACCGGCCACCGGCACGTCCGCCTCGCGCTTCGTCGCCATCATCAGTTCGGCGAGCGTGGTGAACGTGCCGCCACAGCCGACGAGAAAGTGCGGGGCGAACAGCGGCCGGGTGGTCCGCTTCTTGAGGCAGGTCGTGACTTCCTCGTCGAGCCGGAGGAGGCCCCGGGCAAAGTCGGCCTCCTCGACGCCGTCGCCGATGCCGAACTGCTCAGTGAGCCGCACTGCCCCGAGGGGCGTGGAGAAGATCGACTCGATCAGGTTGCCCGTCGCGAACACCAGCTCCGTGCTGCCGCCGCCGATGTCGGCCACGATCACGTTCTTGCTGGAGAGATCGAAGGCGTGCTGCACGCTGGCAAAGGCGAGCCGCGCCTCCCGCTCGCCCGAGATGACCTCCACGTCGAGCCCGACCTGCTCCCGCACCCGGCGACAGAACTCGGGGCCGTTGCGTGACTCGCGAACGGCGCAGGTCGCGATCGTGCGGAGCGATGTCACCTGGTAGCCGGCGGCGATTTGCTTGAACGTGCGCAGTGCGGCGATCGTCCGCTCCATCGACTCATCGTCGAGCAGCCCCTTCGACGACACGCTGCGTCCAAGCCGCGTGGGCTCCCGCTCCTCGTCGAGGATGCGGTAGTTGCCCCCCCGGAGCGCCTCGGCGACGAGCAGCCGCACACTGTTGGAGCCGATGTCGATCGCCCCGAGCCGGCAGGCCAGTTCGGCCGAGAGGTAAATCTGCTTGTCGTCGGTCGGGTCGGCCATTCGGTCTTCCTTCCACGGCGGGGAGCTCAATCATACTCTCCGCTCGTGCGGTACACTCGGATCAGAAACATGTGAGCGATTTCGACGAGCCGTGCCGCCAGCCCCTCTTTCACTACCGCCGCCGCTGCTGCTCGCGAGGTCTGGACGGTGGCGTCCAGATGCGGCGGCCTGCGCGGTGACGGTCGGGAATTTCGACGGCGTGCACCTCGGCCACGCGGCGATCGTGGCGGCCCTCAAGGCCACGGCCGGGCGGCTCGACATGCCGGCGGTGGCTCTCACGTTCGATCCGCATCCGGCCAGCGTGCTGCGGCCGGAGGCGGCCCCCATGCCGCTGACGACACCCGCCCGCCGCGCCGAACTGCTCGCGGGTCTGGGGATCGATGCCGTGCTCGTGCAGCCGGCCGATGCCCGGCTCATGAGTCTGCCGGCCGAATCCTTTTATACAGACGTGCTGCGCGGCCGGCTGCGGGCCGCAGCCCTCGTCGAAGGGGCGGACTTCCGCTTCGGGGCCGGCCGCCGGGGCGACGTGACGCTGCTCCGCGAGTGGTGTGCGGCCGACGGCCTGGCGTTCGACGTCGTCGCGCCGGTGCTGGCCGGCGGTGACCCGGTGTCGAGTTCGCGCATCCGCGGGCTCTTCGCGGCCGGCGAGGTGCAGGAGGCGAACCGGCTGCTCACGTCGCCCCTGCGGATCAGCGGCACGGTGGTGCAGGGCAAGCGGCGCGGGGCCGGGCTCGGCTTTCCAACGGCCAACCTCGCCTCGATCGCCACGCTCGTGCCGGCGCAGGGCGTCTATGCCGCGCGGGCGGCCGTGGCCGACGGCGTTGGAGATCGCACGACTCATGCCGCCGCCGTGCACATCGGGCCCAACGTCTCCTTTGGCGAAACCACGGTCTCCGTCGAAGTCCACCTCGTCGGCTTTGCCGGCGACCTGTATGGCCGTCGGCTCGACGTTGACTTCCTGAAGCGGCTGCGCGACACTCGTCGGTTCGACACGATCGACGAATTGAAGGTGCAGCTCGCCGCCGACGTGGCGGCTGCCGTGGCGACCGTCGATTCCCCGCCATCCCTCGCCGCCGCCACCGTCACCGCCAGGAACACATGATGCGACTCGACTGGGCCAGCCTGCTGGAGCTGCTGCGGCAGAGCGAACGCGTGGTGCTCACGAGCCACGTGCGGCCCGACTGCGACGCCCTCGGCAGCGAGCTGGGCATGGCCGGCATCCTCGAGGCCCTCGGCAAGGACGTGCGAATCGTCAACGCCCAGGCCACGCCTGCCAATCTCAAGTGGATCGACCCCCGCGGGAAGATCGAGTCGCTCGCCGAGAAGGTGCGGCCGGCCGACCTGGCCGACCGGGATCTCTTCATCGTGCTCGACACGAGCGCCTGGGCCCAGCTCGGCGCGATGGGCGACGTCGCCAAGTCGATGCGGGAAAAAGTGCTCGTGATCGACCATCACGTCAGCGAAGACGACCTCTCCGACCGCTGGTTCAAGGACACCTCCGCCGAGGCCACGGCCCGGATCGTCTACGAGATCGGCCTCCGGCTGAAGGTGCCGCTCACCGAGGCGATCGCCACGCCGCTCTACGCCGGCCTCTCGACCGACACGGGGGGCTTCCGGTTTCCGTCCGCCTCCGGGGAGAGCTTTCGCGTGGCCGCCCGGCTCGTGGATGCCGGCGCCAGTCCGACCGCCATCTACCGCGAGCTGTTCGAGCAGGACTCGCTCGCCCGGCTCAACCTCGTGGGCCGCACGCTCGCCGGGGCCGCCACGTCCCACGACGGCAAGGTGATCCTCTCCACGGTGCGGCAGAGCGACATCAAGGAGGTGAAGGCGCTGCCGAGCGACACCGAAGACCTCGTGAACCTCACGCTCGCCGTGAAGGGCACCGAGGTCGCCGTGATCTGCATCGAGCAGCCCGATGGTCGGATCAAGGTGAGCTTCCGCAGTCGCGGGCCGGTCGATTGCAATGCGCTGGCGGCCCGGTTCGGCGGCGGCGGCCACAAGGCGGCGGCCGGTGCGATCGTCGACGGGCCGTTCGACGCCGCCCGCGACCGGATCATGGCGGCGGTGGACGAGGCCTGGAAGGCGGCGGCCTGAGCCGCGGCGTGAGACAAATGTTCTGACAAGGAGAAGAAGCATGGCGGAGCAGCATCGTCCGGTCGCTCACCCCGTCGACTCTCGCCGCAGCTTTCTCACCGAGGCGCTGGCGATCGTGACCGGCGGCCTCGCCACGCTCACCCCTGTCGCCGCGGGCGTCTGGGCCTTCCTCGATCCGCTGCGGCGCACGAAAGCCGCGGCCTCGTACCTGCCGGTGACCGAACTGGCGGCGATTCCCGACGACGGCCTGCCCAGGCAGTTTCCGGTGATCGCCGACCGCGTCGATGCCTGGACCGGCTTCGCGGCCGAGCCGATCGGCGCCGTCTACCTGCGGCGGGCGAAGGGGTCCGACACGGTCGAGGCCCTTTCCGCAACCTGTCCACATGCCGGCTGCTTCGTGGAGATGGAGTCGACGGGCAAGTGCTTCCGCTGCCCGTGCCACAACAGCGAGTTCACTCTCGACGGCGGCATCGTGGCGCCGAGTCCGAGCCCGCGGCCGATGGATGCGTTGGAATGCCGGGTGGCGGAGAACGGTGGCGTCGAGGTGAGGTGGCAGAAGTTCCGCGCCGGCGTCGCGGACAAGGTCGAACAGTGAGGGGCGGCACGATGAAGCACACGAATCACGGCGACGCGGTCCAGAAGGGCGTGTTCGGCCGGCTGGCCGACTTCTTCGACGACCGCACCGGCTACCGGGCCCTCATGCACGAGGCGCTGTATGAACGCGTCCCCGGTGGCGCCCGCTGGCGGTATGTCTGGGGCAGCACGCTCGTCTTCGCCTTCATGACGCAGGTGATCACGGGGCTCTTTCTCTGGGCCAGCTATTCGGCCAGCGCCCAGACGGCCTGGGAGAGCGTCTACTACATCCAGCACGAGATGGCCGGCGGCTGGCTGCTTCGCGGCATCCACCACTTCATGGCCCAGGCGATGGTGGTGTTGCTCGCGCTCCACCTGCTCCAGGTGGTGATCGACGGCGCCTACAAGGCGCCCCGCGAGGTGAACTTCTGGCTCGGGCTGATCCTCATGATGCTCGTGCTGGGCATGGCGCTCACGGGCTATCTCCTGCCGTGGGACCAGAAGGGCTACTGGGCCACGATCGTGGCCACGAATCTCGCCGGCATCGTGCCGGGCATCGGCCCGTCGCTGCAGCAGCTCGTGATCGGCGGCAGCGAGTACGGTCACCACACGCTCACGCGGTTCTTCGCGCTGCACGCGGGCTTCCTGCCCGGCGCGCTCATCCTGATGCTCGTGATCCATCTTTCGCTCTTCCGCAAGCACGGACTCCACGCCAAGCAGCCGATCACGAAGCCCGACGCGATGTTCTGGCCCGACCAGGTGCTCCGCGACGCCGTGGCGATGCTGGCCGTGATGGCCGTCGTGCTCGGCGTGATCCTCGTGCCGGCGCTCCGGGCGATGCTCGCAGGCGAGCCGGTGGACGTCGGCCACCTCGGCGCCGAACTGGGCGCCCCGGCCGATCCGTCGCTGCCGTATGCGGCCGCCCGGCCGGAGTGGTACTTCCTGTTTCTGTTCCAGTTCCTGAAAGTCTTCGAGGGCTGGGGCGCGACGGGCGAGTTCCTGGGCGCGATCGTCGTGCCCGGCCTGATCATGGGGGTGATGTTCCTGATGCCGATCATCGGCAACTGGAAGCTCGGCCACCGGTTCAACGTGGCCTTCACGCTCGGCATCGTGGCGGGCGCCGGCCTGCTCACGGCCATGGCCCTCAACGAAGACTACTACGCCCTCTGGGCCGACAAGGCCGCGCTCGCCGATGCCCAGAAGCTCTACGACGAGACCGGCGGCGACGAGGAGAAGCTGGCCGCGGCCCTCGGCGGCGACAAGGCCAAGATCACCGCGATGGAGGCGAAGTGGGAGAAGCTCGAAAAGATCCGCCACTCCCAGGCCTTCCTCGACGCCTCGAAGCAGGCCACGCTCGACGCCGCTCGTGCCATCGAACTCGCTGGCCGGCCCGAGAAGATCCCGACGGCCGGCATGCTGGAACTCGTGCGGACCGACGCCAAGAGCCAGGGCCCGCGGCTCTTCGCCCAGCACTGCGCCAGTTGCCACGCCTACGTCGATCCGCAGGCGGCCGAGGCCGCGAGCGTGATCGCCAAGGCCTCGGCGGCGAACCTCCACGGCTTCGGCTCGGCGGCCTGGATGCGCGGCCTGCTCGACCCCGACCAGGTGGCCGGCCCCGCCTACTTCGGCAACACGGCCCACAAGGACGGCGACATGGTGAACTTCGTGCAGAACGAACTCACCGACACCGACACCTGGAAGAAAGACGACATCGAGGCCGTCGTCGTCGCGATGGCGGCCGAGGCGGGCCTTGCCGGCGAGAAGGCCGCGGAGCCGCTGGTGGCGAAGGGCCGTGAGCTGATCGCCAGCGACGAGCGGTGCGGCAGCTGCCATCGCTTCCGCGACAACGGCACCGACCTCGGCACCGCCTGCGACCTCACCGGCTGGGGCAGCCGCGAGTGGCTCGTGGGGATCATCGTCGATCCGACGCACGAGCGGTTCTACGGCGACACCAACGACCGCATGCCGAGCTTCGGCAAGGCGCCCGAGGGCGGCCTCCCCCGGCTCACTCGTGCCCAGATCGAACTGATCGCCGACTGGCTCCGCGGCGAGTGGTACCGTCCCGCAGTCGCTGCGCACTGACCGCGCCGGGTCGCATCAGCCGCATGGCTGCCGACGCTTCCGCGTCGGGATCCCCCGGCTCGCGCCTGGGGGCTTCCTTCGGCTTGCGTGCTCCTTCACATACAAGCCCTGAGCGCGAGCGAGGGGATCAGCCCGTAGCGGACGCACGATCCCCCGGCTTGCGCCTGGGGGCTTGTATGGGGAGGCGGAGGGCCACCCGTGCCCCAGGAGCCGGCGTATGCCGCCGAGCGCAGCCAGGATGGCGGAGCGAAGGCGGCATCCGAGCGAGCGAAGAACAGGATGTTCGTAGCGAGCGTCCGGCGATGGGGCATGGGTGGCCCTTCGCCGGCGGGCACCAGTTGAGAGTCGCTAGGTCGTGCCGCCGAGGACGGTGGCGCGGGCGACTCGACCCACTCCCACCATGTAGGCGGCGGTGCGGAGGGAGACGTTGCGCGACTGGGCGAGCTGCCAGACCTGTTCGAAGGCCTCGCCGAGGATGCGGTCGAGTTCTTGCCGCACGCGGTTGAGACCCCACTGGTAGTGCTGGCGGTTCTGCACCCACTCGAACCAGCTGGCCGTCACGCCGCCGGCGTTGACGAGGATGTCGGGGGCCACGATCACGCCCTTGGTGTCGAAGATCGCGTCGGCCTCGGGCGTGACCGGGGCGTTGGCGGCCTCGACGATGAGCGGGGCCTTCACGCTCGCGGCGTTCTCCTGCGTGAGGACGCCGCCGAGGGCTGCGGGGATGAGCACGTCGCAGTCGACGGCGAGCAGCTCGGCGTTGGAGAGCGTGTCGCCACCGGTGAAGCCGGTGAGGCGGCCGCCGCGGGCCCGCGCGTGGCGGAGCAGGTCGAGCACGTCGAGGCCGGCCTCGCGGTGGAAGCCGCCGCCGGCGTCGGAGACGGCCACGATCCGGCACTCGGCGTCGGTGAGGAACTTGGCGGTGTGGGTGCCGACGTTGCCGAAGCCCTGGATGGCGATGCGTGTGCCGGGGATCTTCCGGCCGAGCCGACTCAGGAGCTTGAGCGTGAGCGAGCCCACGCCGCGGCCGGTCGCCTCCTCGCGGCCGGGGATGCCGTGATAGTCGACGGGCTTGCCCGTGACGCAGGCCGGGGAGAAGCCGTGGTACTTGCCGTATTGGTTCATGATCCAGGCCATCATGTCGGCCGTGGTGCCCATGTCGGGTGCGGGGATGTCGACGTCGGGGCCGAAGAGATCGTGGATGGCGTCGACGAACCGGCGGGTGACCCGCTCGAGTTCGCGGGTCGAAAATTGGGCTGGGTCGAGCGCCACGCCCCCCTTCGCGCCGCCGTAGGGGATGTTCACGACGGCCGTCTTCCAGGTCATCAGCGCCGCGAGCGATCGTACCTCGTCGAGATCGACATGCGGATGGTAGCGGAGCCCCCCCTTGAGCGGGCCGCGGGCGTCGTTGTGCTGCACCCGGTAGCCGATGAACGTGGCGACCTCGCCGGAGTCGCGCTCGATCGGAATCTGCACCTGCACCTCCCGCTTGGCCGTGAGCAGGAGCTGCCGCATGCTGTCCGAGAGATCGAGCTCGTCGGCGGCGCGGTCGAAGTAGATCCGGGAGGTGTCGCGGGCCCGCATGCGTTCGTGCTCCGAGAGGGACGTCGTGTCGCCGCAGATCGTAGCCGGTCGGGCCGCGGCGTGTCGGCATCCGTTTCGCGAAAAATCGCTACCATGAGGGGCGAGAGACACACCCGCCCATGCCGCCGCCATCGTCATCGCAGTTGTGGGATCTGCTCGCCCAGAGCCGCCTGATCGCCCCCACGCAACTGCAGGCGCTGCGGCAGAGCCATGCGTCGCTCCCCAATGCGGCCGCCGACGACGCCAAGGCAGTCGCGCGGTGGCTCGTGGAGCATGGAGCGATCACCATCTGGCAGGCCCGGCGGCTGATCGCGGGTAAGGCCGGCCCGTTCTTCGTCGGCGACTATCGCCTTCTCGATCAGCGGCCGGGCGAGGGGGACGCGGGGCTGTTCACGGCGCGGCACGAGCCGTCCGGCCGGGACGTGAGCCTCGTGCTGCTGAGCGCCCGACGGTGCGCCGATCCGATCGTCTGGACCGAGATCGTGAACCGCACGACGGTGGCCAACCGAGCCGTCGATCCGGTGCTCAGCCGCACGTGGGCGCTCGAGCAGGCCGGAGCCAACCGGTTCATCGTCTGCGAGCACGTGGCCGGCGAGACGCTCGCCGCCGAACAGACCCGGCGCGGACCGCTGCCCTTGGCCGAGGCGGGGCAGATCGCCCTCGCGGTTGCCACAGCCTTGGCCGAAGTGCACGCGGCCGGCAGCGTGCATGGCGGCGTGTCGCTCGATGCCGTGCTCCGCGAGCCGCCGCGGGCCGACGGCGCGGCAGCCGGGGTGCGGCTCCTGCAGTTTCCGCAGGTGGGCGATCCGCATGCCGTGCCGCTGCGGCCGCTCATCGATACGCCCGACCAGGTGAGCCGGCTCGGCATGCGGGC
>CAMDDA010000129.1 GCA_945890755.1 Candidatus Kuenenia stuttgartensis | reverse complement strand
CTGCGGCCGTCGCCGCACTCAAAGCCCGCCGACCTCCCGTAAATTAAAACGGCGGCGAGACGTCTGGCGGCGGATACTGGACGCGACGTCGTTGTGGATCGGTCGTCGTGCGGGGTCGTGGTGGCTCGCACGTGCCCCAGACTACGGGTGCGGTAGAGTAAGGGTCTCGCGCGTGGCAGGCCTCCCCATGGAAACCGACTTCGTCAACTGGCTCTTGGCCCGGATCCCGGCCGATCCGAGGCTCGAGGTGCCCCCGGGCGACGATGCTGCCGTGCTGCGTCCGCCTGCCGGCCGACGGACCGTGGTCACGGTGGACATGCTGATGGAGGGTACGGACTTCATCCTCGGGGCCGACTGCCCGGCCCGCGCCGTCGGCCACAAGGCGCTCGCCGTCAACTTGAGCGATCTCGCGGCGATGGCGGCACGCCCCGAAGCGGCGGTCGTGGCGGTGTCGCTGCCCAGCCGCGGCGGCGATGCCCTCGGCCGCGGTCTGCTCGAGGGCATCGAGGCACTCGCGGCGGAGCATGGCGTGACGCTCGCCGGCGGCGACACCAACGCCTGGGACGGCCCGCTCGTGATCAGCATCACCGCGATTGGCAGCGTGATGCCCGGCGTCGCGTGGCGTCGCGACGGAGCCCGCCCCGGCGACCTGCTCGTCGTCACCGGAGCCTTCGGCGGCAGTCTGCTCGGCCGGCACCTCGCCGTGATGCCGCGGTGCCGCGAGGCACTCGCGATCGCGGCCCGCCATCGGGTGCACGCCGCCATCGACGTGAGCGACGGCCTCACGCTCGACGTCTCCCGCATGATGGCCGCCAGCGGCACGGCGGCCGTCCTCGATGCCGCTCGGATTCCAATCCATCCCGATGCCGTGCGCATGAGCCGTCTGCCTGGCGACGGCCGCACGCCGCTCGATCACGCGCTTGCCGATGGCGAGGATTTCGAACTCGTGCTGGCGATGCCGCCTGATGCTGCCCAGGCCGCCGTGGCAGCCGGCGCCGATCTGCCGCACTCGACGCCACTCACGATCATCGGCGAGGTCATTGCCGGCCAGGGCCTCTTCCTCAGACACCCCGATGGGGCGCAGACACCGCTCCCCCCACGCGGTTTCCTCCACGATTTCGCCGGCTGATGCCTCACTCATGACCACATTCACCCATGCCGTTCCCGACGAGGCGGCCCTGCCCCGGCTGGCCGCCGCCCTTGCCGCCGCCCTGCCATCACGGGCCTTCGTCGCCGTCCACGGCGACCTCGGCGCGGGCAAGACGACGTTCGTGAAGCAGGTCGCCGGTGCCGCGGGGATTGAAGCGACGGAAGTCGTGAGCCCGACGTTCGGCCTGATTCATATCCACGATGGCCCGCGATGCCGGATCGTCCATGCCGACATGTACCGGCTGCCCGACGCAGCCGATCTGCACGAGACCGGCTGGGACGATGCGATCGCCCCCCCCTGCTGGGCCTTCGTGGAATGGCCGGAGCGGATCACAGCCGCCCTCCCGGCCGACCGGCTCGACGTCGTGATCGCGATCGACGGACCCACATCTCGTACGTTCTCGTTCACGCCCACTGGGCCCCTGCACGAGGCCGCGATCACCCGCCTCCATGACCTTCTTGCCGTATGATGCTGCCCATGCGACTCACTCCATCCTCATCCCTGCTCGCCGTGATCGACGTGCAGGAGCGGCTGCTCGCTGCGATCCCCGAGGCCGACCGCATCGTCGCCCGGTGTACGCGGCTGGCCGAGGCCGCCCGCATCCTCGGCGTGCAAGCGGTGCTGACCGAACAATACCCCAAGGGCCTCGGTTCCACGCCGCCGGCACTCGCGGCCCTGCTCCCGCCAGCCGCTGCGAAGATGGCGTTCAGCTGCGCCGGCTGCGGTGGCTTCGACGTGGCGGTTGCATCGGATATCTCGTCCGTCGTGCTCGCCGGCCTCGAAACCCACGTCTGTGTCGCCCAGACGGCACTCGACCTGCTCGCCCGCGGCGTCGGTGTGTTCGTGGCGGTCGATGCGGTCACGTCGCGGCACGCAGTCGACCATGAGGTCGCTCTGCGGAGGCTCGAGGGGGCCGGCGTGGTGCTCACGACCACCGAGGCCGTGCTCTTCGAGTGGTGTCGGTCGGCCGAGCACCCGCAGTTTCAGGCGATCCGCCGGCTCGTGACGTCAGCCTGAACCACCAGGCACGGCGTCGCCGGCGGCAGAATCTCCTTCGGTGAGATCGACCGGGTCGGTGTTCTCCGGCTGCGTGGCCAGCGTCCGAAGCCTCCCGAGTTTGACCGCCGCCGCCGGCTCACCCGGCTGCTCCTGCCCCGGCGCCGATCCAAACCGGATCGTGCGAGCCTCCGGGCCGACGAGTTCCCAGCTGCGGCCACGGGGCGTGTCGGCAGCCCGCAGTTCGCGGAGGCCCAGCTGTTTCCAGTCCGGGCCCATCGCCGCGGCCACGGCCGCCGCCTCGTGGACGAGCGGATCGCCCCACCGCGAGCCCTCGACGCCCAGCGGACTCGACTGCACGTTGACGATACGGGGATACTCCGCGGCGGATTCGGCCGTGAAGTCGGCGCTGGGCAGCACCACGCCCTCGGCGTCGACGGCGAGCAACCCGCCTGGCACGCCCACCATCGCCACCGGCTCCCGGCAGCGCAGCTCGATCGCCGCGGCTGCCGGCTCGCGGAGCGTCACTCGCTCCACCTGCCGCACCCATGGGTGCATCGCGAACGCCCGCTCGAGCCGCTGCGGAAGCTCGGGATCGTCGAGCGGCAGTCCACCGTCGAGGCTCGCATTCCGCAGTGCCTCCGTCTTCAGGTCACCGCGGACCCACGGGGCAACTCCCCGCACCTCCACCGCCTCCGGAAACAGCACCATGTCGTGATTCGCCCGCACGGCGTCGGCCGACTGCTGCCAGAGCTGCCAGCCCCCCACCGCTGCCGCGACGATCACGGCGATCGCTCCCAGCCCGGCCCGGTGCGTCATGAAAAACTCGGCCGCCGGAGCAGGCCGCGGCGGCTCGTCGAGCGGGGGACGGCGGCGCGGGGGAGCAGTCATCACTCACGATCCAGAGGTGAGAGCCAACGAAGGAAAAAATGCCCAGAATCCAGCGCACCGTGCCAGCGGCGCGATCGAGCCGGTCACCAGACCTCGATCTGCGGCGTGAGGTCGATGCCGAGAGCATCTCGAACACGCGTCCGCACCTGCTCGACGAGCGTCCGCACGTCCTGGCTCGTGCACTGCGGCCCGGCCACGACGTAATTCGCGTGCGGTCCATACACCGCCGCGCCTCCCACCCGGAGATCGCGGGCACCGGCCTGCACGACGAGCGACTCGGCCGTCATGCCGAGTGGGTCCTTGAACATCATCGCCACGCTCCGCGTGCCGCTCGGTTGCTCCGATCGGCCCACGATCCACTGTTTCTGCATCCGCTTCGTGAGCAAGTGGGCCGGCTCGGCATCGAGATCGAGCCGACAGGCGAGCACGATGCAGTCGTCGAGGTTGCTCCAGCGGGCCTCGAAGGCCAGCCGTCCCACGTCGCGGGTCTCGACCGTGCCATCGGCGAGCATCACGGTGACGTCCGCCACCAATTCCCCGATGTCGCCCCCCTTACCGCCGGCATTCCCGACGAGCGCGCCCCCGACCGTGCCTGGCACGTCGACGAGCGTCTCGAGTCCCGAGAGCCCGGCCTGCACGGCTGCCGACACGACATGCACGAGCTTCGCGCCGGCCCCGGCCCGGACGCTCGGCGCCGCGACGTCGATGCCACAGAAGGCGGGGGCCGAGAGCCGCACGACCATCCCCGTGAATCCGTCAGCCGACACGAGCACGTTCGACCCACCACCGATCACCTTCACCGGAATGCCCTGCTCGCGGCAGCGGCGGACCACACGGGCCAGCGCCTCGACATCGACCGGTTCGCAAAAGAACTTCGCCTCGCCGCCGAGGCCGAGCCACGTGTGATGGGCGAGCGGCTCGCGACGCGACACCGCCACGCCCAAGTCGTCGAACGGCGTGGCGGCGTGCCCGGCTCCATCGACCGGCGGAGCCGCACCAGATGACGTTGCTGCCTGACCGCGCTTGTTCATGAATCAACACTTCCGGAGTCGTGACACGCTGACGGCACTGCCGCCCGCGGCCCATGATTGTGGCCAATCCGGCGGTCCCTCGTCCATCCGAGCGGCCCATCGCGTGACCACTCAGGCCGCCCGCCGCCTGGCGACCGGCCGAGGCGGATGGGCCAGTTGGAGCCAGCCGTCCACGACCCGCGGGAGCGACGCGGCCCCGACCGGCCGCCCCGGGCCCGGCCCAGCCGCCAGGGGATCGCCGATCACGAGCACGCAGTCCCTCGCCCCCGTTCGCGACAGGAGACGGTCGATCGCAGCGTAGGCGGCCAGGTCGGCCTGCCCTGGATGCAGTTCCTCGTCGTCCATCATCGTGGGCGGTGCCACCACCGACTCGTCGCACCAGCGAAACACCGCCTGTTCGAAGGCATCGCGGCCCACCACGTCGACGGCCCGCTCGTCGGCGATCACGGCCAGCCGGCCCCGGGCGAGGCCGCGCAGACTGCGGAGCGTGGCTCGCAACGCGTGGCCGCTCGTGGGCGCGTCGATGAATACCGGCACGTCCTGACCGCGGTCGAGCCGCTCCATGCGGCCCGCCATGCTGCCGGCGGCCTCGAGGCCGGAGACGATCCGGTCGAGGGGCAGGCCGTGACGCAGACCGATCGCGGCCGCCGTCAGCGCATTGCGGGCGAACGACGTGACGGGGACATCGACGCTCACGGGCAGCGATTGCCCGCCGACCGAGAGCAGAAAGGTCTGGCCGTGCAGGCTTCGCTCGATGGCCCGCGCCTGCAGATCGCAGGCCGATGTGAGGCCGGTGGTCAAGCAACTCACATCGCGGCCGAGCCGCGCGGCACGAGCCAGGACTCGGTCGAGTCGGCCGTCGCCATCGGCCACGAGGCAGCCGCCGTCGCCGAGCGTATCGAGGATCCGCTCCTTGATCTGGCGATAGGCGCGGGGAGTGCCGTGCTCGTCGAGATGGGCCGAGCCGATGTTCGTGACCGCGACGGTGTCGCAGGCGACGCCGGCCAACGCCTGAGCGGCGAGCATGCGGCTCGACACCTCCACGACCACGTGGCTGCAGCCCCCCTCCGCGAGCCGCGCAAGCCACTGGGCGAACGCCCGCGGTTCGGCATAGTCACCCGGCTCCGGCGTCGTGGCATCCGCATCCAGACACCCCATGTCCGAGAGCACGCCCACGCGGAGCCCCGCCTCGGTGAGCACGGAGGCCGTCAGCCAGGCCGTGGTCGTCTTGCCGCTCGTGCCGGTGATGGCGATCACCCGCATTTCGCCGGCCGGGTCGCCGGCGAGGGCGTGGGCGAGTCGCGCGTAGGCCCAGTCGGTGTCGGGCACGAGGCACAAGGGCGTGCCGGCGGTCGGCACCATGCGGTCGGCGACCACGCCTGCGGCCCCGCGGGCGATCGCCTGGGCGACCTCATCGTGACCGTCCCCCTCGCTCGTCATGCGGGCGACGAATACGTCCCCCTTCCGGCAGCGGGCCGCATCGTCGGTGATGCTCCGGGCCACGATGTCATCGCAGGCGAAGAATCGCGTCTGCGGCAGGATTCGGGAGAGAACCACACCGCGGCTGCGCAGCCCACGGGTATCGTTTTTCGGCGTCATGACGGCCTCCTGCCACTCACACGATCGTCCTGTCGCATCCATCCTTGAATGCGACAGGGCGGCATTGTCCGCAGGGGCCAAAACGGGTCAATATCGCCTGCCGTGACGAAATCCGTGGCCAGCCGTCGGATTGCCCGGCTTACCAAAACCCCCGCGAGCGCCGTCTGCAACGCAGAAACATGCCCCGGCGGGAGCCGGCGGAAGGCATCACTCGTTCAACGGCTGGCACCGGTGAGCGACGTGAGATGCGCGAAGAGATCGCTCACCTCCTCGGGCTCGAGCGCCTCGAGCAGCCCCTCGGGCATGATCGAGATGCTCATGTAGTCGGCCTGGGCGATCTCTCCCGCTGAAATCCGAATGTCGGCCGTGTTGGGCTGGCGGATCACGATCGCATTGCCATCCCGCGAGACGAGCAGCCCCTGCACGATCCGGCCGTCCTTCGTCACCACGCGGAAGCTGCGGTAGCCCCCCTCCATCGCCGCATTCGGCGTGAGCACGTTGCGGAGGATCGCCTCGATGCCCGTGACGCCGACGCCATCGAGCACGGGCCCGACCTTGCCCCCCTGCCCTCCCTGCTGGTGGCAGGTGAGGCAGCGGGTCGCAAAGAGTTGCTTTCCATTCTCCGCATTGCCACCAGCCTCGGCGAGCTGCCGGAAGCGCGCGAACTTCTCCGCGCGGGCCGCGAGCTCCGCGGCGGTCACGAGCTTTGGCGCGTCGAGCGCCGGCTCCACGCGGGCGTCGCCCGCGAGCCCGCTCCACGCCGCGCCCCCGTGAAACGTGACAAGGCTCGCCGGCCGGCCGTCGTCGCCGACGTAGCTGCGGTCGAAGTCGGCCCGGATCTCGGCGGCCGTGCGGGTCTGGTTCCACACGCGAAACTCGGTGATCCTGCCCTGCGTGCCGCCGCGGATCGTGCTCAACCCCACCCGCAGATCGGGATAGGGAATCGTCTCCCGAGCCTGGCTCTCGGCATCGAGTTCGCCGTCGATATAGATCCGAAACACGCCCTCGGCATCGCGAGTGACGGCGTAGTGCGTCCACGCGTCCGGCGTGGTCTTCGACACCGCGACGACGATGTCGGAGTGCCCCTTCGTCCAGACGCGAAACTTCTCCCCGTAGAAGTTCATGTCGAGCACGCCGGCGGCGGCCAGCAGGCTGTCTTGGTTGTCGATCGGGGCCGCAAGATTCACCCATGCCTCGACCGTGAATGGTCCCTCGAGCGACACCTCCGGCCCCGCCCCACGGTCGTTGCCGGTGAGCCGCAGCACCTGCGGCGCGTTGGCCGTCAGCGCGGCCCAGATTGTTTCCAGCCGGGGATTTTGCTCGAGCACGAGCCGCATGTCGGCCAACACCGAGATCGGCAGCGAAGCCGGGTCGACATCTTCAGCCTCGAATGCCGCGAGGAGCGCGGTCGCGCCCTCGCGGTGGCGGGCCAGCCCTGCCGCCGCCGCGGGGCGGTCGCCGATCGCGAGGTCATCCCAGGCGGCCACGACCGCAGCGCACGTGGCCGGATCGCGGGATTCAGCGCAGGCCGCGACCGCATCGCCCCGCAGCTGCAGATCACCGCCGGTGGCCGCGAGCAGCGTCTGCATCGTGCCCACGCTCATCGCGCCCAACTCGCGCAGGCAGCGGATCGCCGCCCGCCGCTGCTCCACGTCGCCGGCCGGGTCGGCCACCACCTTCGCGACCTCTGGCTCGAGCGACCGCAGCTTGTAGCCGCCGGCGAGTTCGAGGCCGACCGCGATGTCGCGGCCCTTCACGCCCTCGTCGAGGATCGCTCCCGCAGCCTTCGCGACCACAGGCTCGATGCCGGGATTTGCAACGCTCGTGCGAAACGAGAGCAGCGACCTGAGCGTCGCCACCCGCGACGCCGGATCGAGGACGAGCCGCTCGAGCGCCGCAGCCACCTCGGGTACGTCGGCCTGGGCGGCAAGGGCACGGATCTCCTCCTTATCCAGCGGCCGCTTGATCTCCGGAAGCAGCTTCACGAGTTCGAGCGCCGCCGCCTTGGGCTCGAGGGCCAACGTCGCGAGCAGCCGGTTTTCGACCGGCAACTCCCGGCCGTCCGGCGACGCGAAAAATGCCGCCACGGCGGCGGGATGCAGCTCCAACGCCCAGCGGACGAGATACCGCTCGAAGTCGCGGTCGTACACCGTCCAGGGATCCCCCTCCACGCGGGCCCCGCCGAGCTGCATGATCAGCGCGACCGTGTCGGGCTCGGTGACCGGAATCCGGCGGAATGCATCGCCGAGCGCCGCCCGCACCCGCGGCGCCGGATCGGCCATGAGCGGCGCGGCCAGCCGGCGAAACACGGCTTCCGAGCAGGTGGCGCCGGCGATGCGGATCGCCTCGTGCCGCAGATCGGGACTCGCATCGGCGACGAGCGTTTCGAGGAGCGAGAGCGGCATGGCGCCGAGGCCTTCGAGCGCCCACAGGCTGCCCACGCGGGCGGCGACCGACTCGGCCGGGTCGGCAGCTCGCTCCTCGAGCACCGGCACGAGCGCTGTCGCCTTGCGATCGACGATCTCCTGCCAGGCGAAGTCGGCGATCCGAGCGTTCGCGGCGCCGAGATGCTTGGGCAGCTCTTCGGTGGGTAGCTTCCCCACGGCCACGGGCTCCCGCAGCGGCTGCGAGGCATGCCTGATCCGCCAGATTCGGCCGCGCTCGCGGTCGCGGTCGGGATGGTTCCGCGGCACCTCGTTGTGCGAGATGATCTTGTTGTACCAATCGACCACATAGAGACAGCCGTCCGGTCCAAACTGGATCGCGACCGGCCGGAACGACTTGTCGGCGCTGACGAGCAGGTCCGGGCCCTTGCGATACGTATAGCGCTCGCCTGAGCGTGTGGCGATGATCGACTGGATCTGGTTGGTGATCGGGTTGGCAACGTAGAACACCTTCTCCCCGGGCGTCGCCCCGGCCCCTGCTCCCCACGGCCCCGGCCAGCCGTCGGCATCGTCGGCAAGGGCGAGGCCGCTCAGGCCGCTGCCTCCCATCTGGGGCGGACCGAGCGGGGCAGGCATCATCGGCTGGTACGGACGGAGCCTGTCAGCGGAACTGGTGGGTACGAGCACGCCTGGCTCATATGGGAAGATCGGAATGCCCATGTCGTTGGCCTCCTGCAACCAGGTTTGGCCCTCGCGGGAGATCGTCAGCCCCCAGATGTTCTGGGGACCGGCCGTCAGCGCTTCAAACAGCGAACCATCGGGCCTGAACCGGCCGAGTTTGCAGGCGTCGTAGCGAACCTCCCTCGTGCCATCGGCGAACGCCACGTCGCCCGGCCGCTTCACGGTCGATTTGTTGAACAGGCCCTGCGCCAGCAGGATCCAGTCGCCGGGCACCCGCGTGAACTGGTGCGGAAAGAGGTGCGAATCCTGAACGCCAAAGCCATCGAGCACGGTCTCGTGCCTGTCAGCCCGGCCATCGCCATCCGTGTCGCGGTAGAACCGGATCTCGGTGCCGTATTGCACGAACGCGCCGTCGCGAGAGGGTAGCACGCCAAGAGGCATCGCGAGCCCCTCGGCAAACACCCGCGGCACCGAGGGCTTGGCCGCCCACGGATCATCGACCACGACCACTTTGTCGCG
>CAMDDA010000128.1 GCA_945890755.1 Candidatus Kuenenia stuttgartensis | reverse complement strand
CCGCACCCGTAGGCCTGGTGCTCCGCAACGGGCTGCCCGTCACGGGGTGCCGGGCCTACCGCGTCAGCCCCAGAGGTTCGCCGGGTATTCACCCTGCTGCACGAGCGCGGCCAGACTCGCCTGGACGACCGGCTTGTCCTCCGCATACGTCGCGCCGAACCACGGCGACGTCGTCCGGAGCACCTCGCAGGTGGCCTGTCCCTGCTTCACGAGGCTGCCGACCGTCGTGGGGATGTAGCACTCGCTCTTCATCTCGCCGCCATGCGTCGCGAGAAACGCCTGGAACTCGGCGTCGAGCTGCGGAAAGATCCGCGGTGTGAAGCCCCAGAAGTTCATCGACACCGGCTCCTCGCCCGTGAGCTGGAGCGGGCCGTCCGGCCCCGCGCATTCGACGCCCGAGCCCGTTCGCCGCACGCCGCTCAGTTCCTGAATGTCGGCGAGAAAGCCGCGGGCATCGGTGCGGCAGACCCCCCGCGTGACCGTGCCGTGATCGGAGAGCGTGTTCTTGAGCGTGAAGCCCACCATGCTGTATTCGGTCGTATCGGCCGGCTGGCCGGTGAGCCTCCGGGCGAGCACGGCGAACGAATCACGGCCGTAGAAATCGTCGGCATTGATCACCGCGAACGGCGTCGTGACGGCATCGCGGGCGCAGAGGATCGCGTGCGTCGTGCCCCACGGCTTTTCGCGGCCGGCGGGCAGCGTGAATCCCGCCGGAAGATGGTCGAGTGTCTGGAAGGCGAGGTCCGTGTCGATCCGGCCGGCGAACCGGCGCACGACACGGTCGCGAAACGCGGACTCGAAGTCGGGCCGGATGATGAACACCACCTTCCCGAAGCCTGCCCGCAGGCAGTCGAAGACGGAGTAATCGAGGATCGTCTCGCCCGCCGGCCCCATGGGGTCGATCTGTTTGAGGCCGCCGTAGCGGCTGCCCATGCCGGCTGCGAGCACGACGAGCGTGGGTTTCATCGACGAGACAACCGTGTGGAGGGTGAAGGAACTCCGTCGGCAGCAGGATACGGCAGGCCGCAGCAGACTGCCACCGCGGCTGCGGCGACCGACTACAATCTCGACACGGCGCGGCCAGTGCTGGCGGCCCGCGGCGGAACGTGGAGGTGGTGTATGCGGCGACGTCGAGCGATCGTGAGTGCCGTCATCGCCTGGAGCCTCGTGCATCCAGGCGTGGCGTCGGCCTCACAGCCGCCCCAGTCCGAGATGGAGGCCGTCGCCATCGCGACCGACCTCGCCCGGGCCGACGGGATCGAGGCCCAGGTCCGGTTCGCGTCGCAGGCCGATGCCGTGGCAGGCATGCCGGCTGAGTGGATCGTCCCCTGCCTCGAGGCCCTGCGCGAGGCGACGCCGGCCGGCGCGAACTGGCTCCGCAGCGGCCTCGAACGGGCGGCCGACCGCGCCGGCGAGGCGTTGCGTGTCGACCGGCTCGCCGACGTGGCCCGCGATGATGCCCGCCCGCCCCGAGCCCGCGGCCTCGCGTATACCTGGCTCAAAGCGCGGCAGCCACAGTTGGCTGACTCACTGCTCGACGCGCTGCTCGACGATCCGGCGCTCGAACTGCGGCGGGAGGCGGTGGACAAGTTGCTCGCGTCGGCCGCCACGGTCGATGAACCGTTGCAAACAGAGATTCACCGCCGAGCCCTCGCGGCTGCCCGCGACATCGATCAGATCGAGCGGATCGCCGGCTGGCTCGCCGAGCATGGCGAGCCCGTCGATCTCGCCGCGACGCTCGGCTTCGTCCGCCGCTGGCTGGTGAGTCCCGCGTTCGACAACAAACAGGGCGTGGGCTTCGCAAAAGCGTATCCGCCGGAGTCGCCCGCCCCCGACACGGCCGGCTGGCAGCCGATCGTCTCCGCCGACAAGCATGGCGCTGTCGATCTCAACGCGACGGTGGCCGCCGAGAAGGGCGTACTCGCCTACGCGCTGGCCACCGTCGAGATGCCAACGGCCGGCCCGGCCGAGGTGCGGATCGGCAGCCCCTGTGCCGTGCAGGTATGGGTGAACGGCGAGCCCGTCATGCAGCACGAGATCTACCACGCCTCCGAAGCGATCGATCAATACGTCGACACCGCCGACTTCCGCGCCGGGGCAAACACGGTGCTCGTCAAGTGTTGCCAAAACGAGCAGACGGAGGCTTGGGCGGCCGACTGGAAGTTCCAGTTGCGGATCTGCGACCGCCTCGGCACGCCCTTGGCCACCCAGAAATAGAGGGAAGAACCCGTGCGACGTGGCAGTCCGAGCAACACTCTCGCCCGCTTCGGGGGCGGCAAAGGTCTCGGCGCGAGGATCGCGAGCATGGCGGCCCTGCGCCCGCGAGCGAACTCGTGCCGTACCGGTGCCGGCGCGTCCGTGCTGGCGCTGTGTCTTCTCCTCAGCGGCTCTACTCGCGCCGCCGACTGGCCTGAGTTTCGAGGCCCCGGCGGCCGCGGGGCCGCGCCGGCAGAAACGATCCGCACGACATGGAGCGAGACCGACGGCATCGCCTGGCGGGCCGATCTCCCGGGCAAGGGGGCGTCGAGCCCGATCGTGGTCGGTGATCTCGTCGTCGTGACGGCGTCGAGCGGGCCGCGGCAGGATCAACTGCACCTGCTCGCATTCGATGTGGCGACCGGCGGCCTGCGTTGGCAGCGGACGTTCTGGGCCACGGGCCGCACGCTTTGCCATCCCACGAGCGCCGTGGCGGCGGGCACGCCGGCGAGCGACGGCACGCGGATCATCGCGCTCTTTTCGTCGTGCGATCTCTTCGCCCTCGATCGCGACGGACGACTGCTCTGGCAGCGGAACCTCGCCGTCGAGCATCCTCGGAGCGGCAACGACGTGGGCATGGGGGCGAGCCCCCGGATCATCGACGGCACGGTCGTGGTGCAGATCGACTGCCAGGGAGATGCATTCGCGGCGGGGATCGACGCCGTCACGGGGGCCGATCGTTGGACGGTGCCGCGGGAGAAGATCGCCAGCTGGTCGACGCCGTTGGCGGTTGAACTGCCGGAGCACGGCGCCTGCGTGGCCCTGCAGAATCCGAACGGCCTGGAGCTGCGTCGAGCTCGCGACGGCGACCTCGTCTGGTCGTGGAAGGGAGACTGCAGCGGGATCCCGATGACGACGGAGGCCGCCGGGATGCTCTACATTCCGAACGACGGTCTGGCTGCCGTGTCTCCCGTGGCCGCCGAGTCCACGCCATCGTGGCGATCGACGAAGCTCGCCTGCGGCATTGCGAGTCCGCTCGCCTGGGGCGATGCCGTCGCCACCATCAACCGGGCCGGCGTGCTGACCGTCGCCGCGCGGGCTGACGGCGCGCTGCAGGGTCAAGTGCGGCTCGCCGGTTCGTTCTGGGCCAGTCCGATCCTCGTGGGCGACACCGTCGTGGCTGCAAACAAAGAGGGCGCGACGTTCCTCGTGTCGGTCGGGGATGGGCCGGGGGGAAAGCCCCGGATCATCGCGGAGAATCAGCTTCCAGGCACGTTCACCGCCACGCCGGCCGTCGCTGACGGATGTTTGTATCTGCGAAGCGAAACGACACTCTGGAAGATTGCCTCGCCGTGACCCCCGTAGTCCGCATGCGGCTCGGGGTGTGAACGCCGAAGGCCCAGACTCTGCATGCGGAGGTCTGCACACCTCCGCTCGAATAGGCCGTCTGCTCAGCCTCCATGCTACCGACCACACACGGAGTGTGCGGACTACGGGCTGGAATCGTGGTTTTTGGTGCGGCCGGGAAGTGGCTCTATAATCTGACCACGCAGGGAACACGCGGCCCCGTGGCATGCATGCCGACCACTTGTCACGAGGGTCAGCATGCCCCTTTCTGCCGTTCCGACTGGTCCACGCCGCCTCGATCCGCCGCTCAATCGGATCGCGTTCGTCGGCAACTACGTGCCGCGGCGGTGCGGCATCGCCACGTACACCCGCGACCTGCGGTGCGCCGTCGCCGGGCATTTGCCCGGCTCCGAGGCACTCGTCGTCTCGATGAACGACACGGGCGGGCCCCATGCCTATCCGGATGAGGTACGGTTCGAGTGCGCGGATCAGGATGTCGCGGCCTATCAGCGGGCGGCCGATTTTCTGAATCTTGCCAACGTGGACGTCGTCTCGCTCCAGCATGAGTACGGCATCTTCGGCGGCGAGGCGGGCGGCCACGTGCTCGCGCTCCTCCGCGGCATCCGGGCGCCGGTGCACACGACGCTCCATACGGTGCTGGCCGAGCCGGCGGCCGTGCAGCGACAGGTGATGAGCGAGATCATCCATCTGTCGGCCCGACTGGCGGTGATGACGGAGCGGGGCCGTGCGCTGCTCCGCACGGTCTACGGCGTGGCCGATGACCGGATCGACGTGATCCCGCACGGCATTCCCGACATGGAGTTCGTCGATCCGAGCTTCCATAAGGACCGCTTCGGCCTCGAGTCGGCCCACGTGCTGCTCACGTTCGGCCTGCTCTCGCCCAACAAGGGCATCGAACACGTGATCCGGGCGCTGCCTGACGTGGTGGCCCGGCATCCCCGCGTCGTCTACGCCGTGCTCGGGGCGACGCATCCGCATCTCCTTCGCGACCAGGGGGAGCGGTACCGCGAGGGACTCGTCGCGCTCGCAGCCGACCTCGGAATGCAGGACCACGTCGTGTTTCACGACCGGTATGTCGACATGCCCGAGCTGCTCGCGTTTCTCGGCGCGGCCGATATCTACGTCACGCCCTACCTGACCCGCGACCAGATCACCTCCGGCACGCTCGCCTATGCCTTCGGCTGCGGGAAGGCGGTGCTGTCCACACCCTACTGGCATGCCGCGGAGCTGCTCGCCGACGGCCGCGGCGTGCTCGTGCCGTTTCGCGATCCGCCCGCGGTGGCCGCCGGAATCTGCGGCCTGCTCGAGGACGACGCCCGCCGCCATGCCATGCGGAAGCGGGCCTGGCTCCTGGGCCGCGAGATGGTATGGAGCCGCGTGGGGGAGCGGTATGTCGAGGCGTTCGCCCGCACGCGACGGAGCACGATCGTGAAGCCGCGACGCGGCGAGCCCGCACGGCTGCCCCGTCGGGAGCTGCCGCAGGTCGTGCTCGACCACCTGTGGCGGCTCTCCGACTCGACGGGCGCGATCCAGCATGCCACTCACGACGTGCCCTCCTTCAACGACGGCTATTGCACCGACGACAACGCCCGCGCGCTCGGGCTCATGGTGCTCGTCGAGGACTTGGGGCTTGAAACGCGACGGACCGGTCGGGCTGCGGCTGCCTACGCGGCGTTTCTCGGTCATGCCTTCGAGCCCACGACGGCACGGTTCCGCAATTTCATGTCCTTCGACCGGCGGTGGCTCGACGCCGCCGGCTCGGACGACTGCCTCGGTCGCGCGGTGCACGCGCTCGGCCTGTGCATCGGCCGCTCGCGGCGCGAGCCGCTGCGGCGCTGGGCGGTCCGGCTCTTCGAGCCGGCGATCGAGGCGGCTGCCGCAGCCACGAGCCCCCGGGCCTGGGCGCTGGCCATCCTGGGCGTCCAGGAGTATCTGCGGCGGCTCTCGGGTGACCGGCTGGCATGCGGCATTCGCCGTGAACTGGTCGACCGGCTCGTGCGTCAGCAGCGGGCGAACGCCGGCCCCGACTGGCCGTGGCTCGAGGACGTGGTGGCCTATGAGAACGCCCGCGTCTGCCAGGCCCTGATCTCGGCGGGCCGCTGGTCGGGAGACGCCGCAGCCCTCGACGCCGGCCTGCTGATGCTCGAATGGCTGTGGAAGATGCAGCGGTCGGAGTCGGGCCGCTTCACTCCGATCGGCAGCCGGGGCTTCTATCCCCGCAGTGGAGAGCAGGCGACGTTCGACCAGCAGCCGATCGAGGCGCAGGCCATGGTGGCCGCGTGCATCGAGGCGTTTCATGCGGTCGGGGGCGACCACTGGCTCGACCGGGCCTGGTCGGCCTTCGAGTGGTTCCGCGGCCACAACCTCCTCGGCATGGCGCTGTGCGACCCGCTCACGGGGGGCTGCCGCGACGGCCTGCTCGCCGACCGCCTCAACGAGAACCAGGGGGCGGAGTCGACGCTCGCCTGGCTTCACGCCCTCGCCGACATGACCAGCCTGGAGTCATCACGATGCACGTCACCCGCACCGGCATCATCGTCCGGCCGAACAACGCCCGCGTTCTCTACCGCCCGTTTCAGCCCACCAACCCCCAGCGGGCGCTGAGGATCATCGGCCGTGTGATGGAGCTGCCGGAGCCGGAGGTGGAGCACTTGCTGCACGACGTGCTTTCGGAGTTTCACGGGCGGCATCAGCGGCTCCTGCCGTTTTTGCTCGAGCGGTTCGATGCCGTGCGGCACCACCTTCTGACCGACAAGCCGCTGAGCGAGTCGCGGCGGCTCTTGATCGGCTCCTACTTCACCCAGGAATACGCGCTGGAGAGCGCCGCGCTCTTCAATCCGTCGCTCGTCTGGCATCCGGACCAGTCGGGCCTGCCGCCGGGCACGCGGCGATTCATCCTCAGCCTGCGGGCGGTGGGCGAGGGGCACATCTCGAGCGTGGGTTTTCGCTGTGGCACGATCGACGTCGGAGGTGCGATCACGCTGGCCAAGCCCACCGGGTTCGTCACGGCGCCGCACGTGGTGGCCACGAGCGTGTATGACAAAACCTTGTTTCAGCGGAAACTCGCCGAACTGGGCGTCTGTGACCCGTTCGTGGACCTCGTTCGAGACGTCCTGGCGGACCATTTCACGCTCGGCGACCTCGAGGCAGCGCTTGCCAAGACGGGCCGCCAGCACCGGGGCCGGCGGCGGGAGTGGGAGCCGGTGGCCGCCGCGATCTTGGCCCTCGCCCGGGCCAATTACGAGATCGAATGCCCGCCGGAGTCGGACATCTCGGAACGGGTGATCTTCCCGTACTCGCCTGCCGAAACCAATGGCATCGAGGATGCCCGCTTCGTTCGGTTCACGGACGACGACGGGTGCGTTCACTATTTCGCCACCTACACGGCCTTCGACGGCGCGGTCACGCTGCCGCAGTTCGTGGAGACCGACGACTTCGTCCATTTCCGGATCGGCACGCTCAACGGCCCCGAGATCGCCAACAAGGGCATGGCCTTGTTCCCCCGGCAGATCCGGGGCTGTTACTGGATGCTGTCGCGACAGGACGGTGAGAACATCTACGTGATGCAGTCCGATATGCTCCACTTCTGGTATGCGAAGCAGGTGGTGCTGCGGCCGACGCAGCCGTGGGAGTTCGTGCAGGTGGGCAACTGCGGCTCACCGCTGGAGACTCCCGCCGGCTGGCTCGTGCTCACCCACGGGGTGGGACCGATGCGAAAGTATGCGATCGGCGCGGTCCTTCTCGATCTCGACGACCCAACCCGCGTGATCGGCCGCCTCCCCCTGCCCCTGCTCGCCCCCGACGAAAACGAGCGGGTCGGCTATGTGCCCAATGTCGTCTACAGCTGCGGTGCCGCGATCCACAACGGCCTGCTCGTGATCCCGTATTCCATGAGCGACTATGCCACGAGCTTCGCGACGGTACCCCTCGCCGACGTGCTTGATAATTTCGTATGCTGATGGCACTCCCCGCGCAGAGAGGCGAGCCATGAGTTCCCGTCATTTGTTCTGGTGGCCGGTGTGCACCCTGCTCGCGGCATCCGCAGTCGCTGCCGAGCCCGCATCGAAGCCGAAGCCCCCCTCCCCTGCCGAAATGCGGCGGCTCGACGCCAAGCTCGCCGCCGTGAGCGATTCGTTTCTGCGCGACACGACGACCCTGATCGCCTCGTATGAGAATGCCGGCCAGTTCGACCGGGCCAAGCTGATCCTCGAGGTGCTGCAAAAACTCGATCCCAAGAACGAGGCCATCCAGACCAAGCTCAAGCTGCTGAACGGCCGCATCATGGAGGCGACGCTCCAGGAACTCGACCTCGATGCCGACGCCCAGTGGACGCCGGTCGGGAGGGTCGTGAAGGGGCGGCCGATCCGGATCGAGGCCAGCGGTGAGTACAAGGTGACTGCCACGGTCGAGACCGGCCCCGCCGGGCTGCCGTCCGCCAACCCGGTCACCGACATGGTGGCCGGCATTCCGCTCGGCGGACTGATGGGTGTGATCCTGCCGGCGGCTGCCTCCCCGGCGACCGAGGGACAGGCATCGCAGGGCAATCAACAGCCCCAGCAGCCGCGGCCGTTTCCGGTGGGGGCGACCTATGACCGTCCGGCCGATCGCGACGGGATCCTCTACCTCAAGGTGAACGTGCCCCCGGGCTCCAAGTGCACCGGCCAGTTGCGGGCTCGTCTGAGCGGCGCCGACAACACGGATTGATGCTGAACGCACGTGCCTGGATCTCGCATGTGCGCCGGCTCATGGGCGTTTGTTGTCTTTTGATGAGGACGGTAAACTCAGAACCACACTTTGATCGCTTCGCGTCATTCGCCCCGGGAGAAAGTGAGCAATGCGTCGCCAAAACACCACCCGTCGCGGCTTTCTCCGAGCGTCGGCCACGGCCGCGGCAGCTTCCGTTGCCGCCCCATACGTGATCACGTCGAAGGCCCTCGGCGACGCCACCACCCCGCCGGCCAGCGACCGGATCGTGATGGGGGGCATCGGCATCGGCAACATGGGGAGCGGCGACCAGGGGGATTTCCTCGGTCGTGCCGATGTCCAGTACGTCGCGGTCTGTGACGTGCGGAAGGAGTGGCGGGAGAAGGGGAAGAGCCGGGCCGACGCCAAGTATGGCAACAAGGACTGCGCGGCTGTCGTCGATTTCCGCGAGCTGCTCGACCGGAGCGACATCGATGCCGTGCACATCGCCACGCCCGACCACTGGCATGCCATCATGACGATCGCGGCCTGCCGCTCCGGTAAGGACGTCTACCTCCAGAAGCCCGAAACGCTCACCCTCCGTGAAGGCCCGCTGATGGTCGCGGCCGCTCGTCGCTACGGTCGCGTGGTCTCGGGGGGCAGTCAGCGGGTGCTCGACGACTACCGCGGCATCGTCGATCCCTGCTGGTCGGGCGAGCTTGGCACGATCAAGTCGCTCGACATCGCCGTTGGCGGCCCGTCGATGCCCTGCTACCTGCCTGCCGAGCCGACGCCGGCGGACATCGACTGGGATCTGTGGCTCGGTCCGGCGCCCTGGGAGCCCTACAACAAAGGCCGCTGCTCCGGCAATTACGGCACGGGCGGCGGCAGCTGGCGGTCATACATCGACTACTCCGGCGGAAGTCTCACCGACTGGGGCGCCCATCATTTCGGCGGCGCGATCTTCGCCGCCGATCTCCGCGAACTGCAGCCCAAAGCAGTGGCCT
>CAMDDA010000127.1 GCA_945890755.1 Candidatus Kuenenia stuttgartensis | reverse complement strand
CAGGACAGGATGTCCGTAGCGAGCGTCCGGCGACAGGGCATGGGCAGCCCCGAACCCACGCCACAGGAGGTCGACACGATGGCGTCAGGCGCCGACGGGCTTCCCTTCGCGGAGGTGCTCGGGGAGCCAGTCCTGCTCGGCCGCGTCGGGGTCGACGCCGCTGCTCCCGCCGCCCGGGGCGAAGCCCTCGGCGTATTCATCCTCGTGCTCCTCCCGGGCGCTCGTGCCGAAGAACGAGTACATCACCGGCACCAGGATCAGCACGAGCAGCGTCGTCGTCGCCAGACCGAACGCGAGCGCCGTCGCCATCGGGATCAGGAACTGGGCCTGAAAGCTCTTCTCCAGGAGCAGCGGCATAAGACCGCCGATCGTGGTCACGCTCGTGAGCATGACCGGCCGGAAGCGCAGACAGCCCGACTCCCGCAGCGCGGCCCGCAGCGGATGCCCATCCCGCACCCGATGATTGATGAAGTCGATGAGCACGATCGAGTCGTTCACCACGACCCCCGCCAGGGCGACGAGCCCGAACATGCTGAAGAGCGTGAGCGGCATGCCCATGATGGCATGGCCGAACACGGCGCCGGCGATGCCGAACGGGATCACGGCGATGATCAAAAAGGGCTGGAAGTACGACTTGAACTCCATCGTCAAGAGCACGAACATCGCAAACAGCGCCACCACGAAGCCGGTGCCGAGGCTTTGGAGCGACTCATTGGTCTGCTCCTTCTGGCCTTCCCAGCGGACGCGGACGAGCGGATGGTCGGCGAGCAGCCCCGGCATGAGCCGCTTCTCCATGTCGGCCGTGATCTGGGCACTGGTGAGCGAGCTCTTGGCGACGTCGATGTCGGCCGTCACCGTGATCGACCGCTTCTGGCCGAGCCGATTGATCTCCGAATAGCCGCGGACCACCGACACGTCGGCCAGTTCCCGGATGGGTCGCTGCACGCCGTCGGGGCCGGCCACCCGGATGTCGGCGAGCGTTGCGAGCGTCCGCCGCTCGTCTTGCGGATAGCGGACCATGAGCTTCACCTCGTGCCGCCCCCGCTGCAGCCGCATCACCTCCTCGCCGTAGTAGCTGGCCCGGATCGTGCCGGCGAGGTCGGCCAGCGACACTCCCATCGCCTCGGCCCGCGGCTTCACCTTGATCTGATACTCCCACTTGCCCGGCCGCGAGTCGTCGTCGATGTCGATCACGCCGGGATACTGGGTCAGCCACTCCTTGCATCGCTCGACGGCGTCTTCGAGCTGGGCGACGGCCTCCGCATTGGCCGCGGCGAGGAGCTTGAACTCGACCGTCTTCCCGCCCGGCCCGATGTTCTCCGTGCCGAAGAGGAGCGACTCCTGGCCGGGAAACTCGCCCGCGAGCCGCCGCCACTCGCTGATGAATTGCTCGCTCGTGACGTCGCGAAACTCCCCCTCGACCAGTTCGACCGCCACCGCGCCCACGTGGCTGCCGCTCATCCGGGCGTCGGGCCCAACTTCCCCTTGGGCAGCCACCTGCCCGACAGCCCGGTGGACGAGCGTGACGATCGGCTCGCCCGCGGGCGACAGCTTCTGCGAGGCTTCGAAGGCCGCCTGCTCGAGCCGCTTCGTCGCCTCGTCGCTCACGCTCGCCGGCGTGCCGTCGGGGAATACGACCTTCGCGACCAGTCGGCTCGCGTCGATCTTGGGGAAGAGCTGGAACGGCGTGATACCGCTGCGGACGATCCCGAAGGCGGCCAGCAGGATTGCCAGGGCCGCGGCGAGCGTCGAAAGCCGGTTGTCGAGGCAGAGATCGAGGAATGGCGAGTAGACGGATTTCACGAACCACTTCAGGCCGCGGTCGCAGGCCCGCTGCAGCCAGGCCACCACGATCAAGAGCGGCCGGAGCGGATAGAGCACGATGCCGATGATCGTGAACACGAGACTCTTCTCGTGGGCGAGGTGCCCGGGCAGCACCAGCGTCGACTCCGCCAGCGACATCAAGAGCGTCGAGATGAAGGCGAAGGGCATGACGGCGATGAATTTGCCCATCACGCCCGATACGAAGCAGAGCGGCAGGAATGTGATCACCGTGGTGAGCACGCTCGAGATCACGCTCGGGATCACCTCGACCGTGCCGTCGATCGCGGCAGCCGTCAGGCTCTTGCCCATTCGCCGATGGCGATCGACGTTGTCACTTACCACGATCGCATCGTCCACCACGATGCCGATCGCCATCAGGAAGGCGAACATCGAGAGCATGTTGAGCGTCTGGTCGGTGCCATACATCAGGGCCCCGGTGCCGAGCATCGAGAACGGGATTCCCATCGCCACCCAGAAGGCGATCTTGAGGTCGAGAAACAGGGCCAGCATCACGAACACGATCACGAGTCCCATGAGGCCGTTCTCGATCAGCATCCGCAGCCGGTCCTGCACGTCGATCGACTGGTCGGCCCAGACCGTGAGCTCGTAGCCCGGTGGCAGACTCGCGTCGGCAACGTACTGCTTCACGGCGGCCACCATCGCCAACAGGTCCTCGCCCGCGCTGCGATCGATCGACACGACCATCCCCGCCCGGCCATTGATTCGATTGGTCGAGGCGATGTCGGCGAACTCATCGCGAACGGTGCCGAGGTCGCCGACGGTCAGCACGAGGCCGTCGGGCAGCGTGACAAGCGGGAGCTTCGCGATCTCCGTCCCGACGTATCGCTTGTTCTTCCCGCGCAGCAGGATCTCGCCTCCCTCGCTGCGGATCGTACCCCCGGGCAGCTCGAGGTTTTCCCGCCGGACGATGTCAGCGACCTTCTGCAGCGAGAGCCCGTATTTCCGCAGCGTCTTCTCGGAGATCTCGATGTCGATCTGGTAGTCCTTCGCCCCCTGCAGATTGGCGGCCGACACCGCCGGCAGCGCGAGGAGATCGTCGCGAACGATCTCCGCCACGTCGCGCAGCTCGAGTTCCGACACCTCTTCGCCATCGACTGCGGCGGGGGCGAGAATCCCCACTTTGATCGCCGGCGTGCGGAGCGTGACCTGCTCGACCTTCGCATCCTCGGCCAGTTCCGGCATGCTCGGAATCCGCTCGACCTCCGAGCGGATCTCGCCGAGCGTCTTCTGCACGTCCTTGACGCTGTCCTGCAACTCGAACACGCAGTAGCCCATCCCTTCCTGGGCCACGCTCGTGATCTTCTTGATGCCGGCGACGCTCCGACAGGCCTCCTCGATCTTCTGGCAGATGCCCTCCTCGACCTCGTCCGGCGTGGCTCCCGGATAGGGCACCGTGACGAGCACGATCTCCAGGTCGAATTCCGGAAACACCTCCCGCCGCATCGACGCGAAGGCCATGCCGCCCACCAGCAGCAGCGCGATCACCAGCGTGTTCATCGCCGGCATGTTGCGGACGGTCCAGGAGACGATCGTCCTCACGTCGCATCCTTCCCTTCCGTCGTCGCCGCCGACTTCGTCTCGCGGGCCGCCGGCTCGACGATCGCCATGCCGGCCCGCGGATTCGAGAGCTGACTCGTCACCACACGGTCACCGGGGAGCAGCCCTGACGTGGCCGATTCGAACACGATTCGTCCGCCGCTCGACTGCACCGGCTGCGGACGCAGCACGACGAGCTGGCCGTCCCGCATCACCCACACGTCACCGCTGGGCCGCTGGGCCTCCGCGGGAATCGAGACCAGTTCTTCGGGGGAATCGACGTGCACCCGCACCTGCACGAACATGCCGCGGAGCAACGACCGCGGCGCCCCCGGCGGCAGCTGCGGCATGCGGGCGCCGTAGCGGTCGATGGCCTTCACGCCGCGTGGCTCCTTCACCAGCACCCGGCAGGGAAGCGTGCGGGTCTTCTCATCGAGCCCGCGGCCTTCCTGGCGGGAGAGGGTGCCGTCCCATTCGTAGACGGCGTCGCCGATCGAGTAGATGACCGTCGCCGGCGTTCCGAGTTCGCCGTGCGCCGCCTCGCCCCCGCCGTCTCCCTCTGGCCGCGACTGCCAGATGCGGGCCACGTCGTCCATCTCCAGGCTCGTCCGCACTTCCGCGGCCCCCGTGTCTTCGATCGTCACCAAGGGCGTGCCCTTGGCCACGAAGGAGTCCTGCTCGACCTTGTCTTCCACGATGATGCCGTCGGCCGGCGCGACGATCCGCGTGCGGGCGAGGTCGAGCTTCGCCTTCTCGAGCAGCGTCGAGGAGAGCGACTCGGCCTCCTCCAACCGAATCCTCCGCTTGGCGAGCACCCGCTTCTGCCCATCCAGCGACGTCAGCGCGTTGGCCGCGGTGAGCTCATCGCGAAGCGCCCGGTCGTGCTCCGACTCGGTGACGATCTTGCCGGCCTTGAGACCCTCCAGCCGCTTCGACTCACGCCTGGCCAGTTCCACCTGCCGGCGGGCGAGATCGGCCGCCTCGGCATTCTGGGCCAGCTCCGCATCGATCTCCTCGATCGCCAGGGCCGATTGCTTGAGTTCGCGCTCCAACCGCTCCACGTCGAGCTCGTAATCGCGCGGATCGATCTGGAAGAGGAGTGTACCGGCCTTTACGAACTGCCCCTCGTTGCAGACCGGCGACTTGTGCTGCACGCGGCCGGCGACTTCGGCCGCGAGCGTCACCTCCCGCAGCGGCACCACGACGCCATCGGCCTCGATCGACAGCCCGCCGTCCACCCGCTCGACCTCGGCGGTTCGCACCGGCATGGCGGGCACCGCCGCAATCTCCTTGCGGGCAGGCGGCGGCTGGCTTCCCATGAGCATGAAAATGGCGATCCCACCGCCAAGGATCACCAGCGGCATCACCCAGCCGAGCACCGCGCGGACGAAAGTCATGCAGGGGAATCCTTCTGGCTGGCCCCGGCTGCGGGGAATGACGTGAGGGGAGCCGCCGCACCGAGTGCAGCGAGCCCATAGCTGGTGACGTGGTCGGCGAGCGCGGCGGGAGAGTGCAGCATGTCGATCTCGGACTGAGGCACGAGCATCTCGACGACCTGGCCTGCCGCGCGATAGAGGAAGCACTGGCCGACGATGCTCATGCCGATTCGCCGCAACTCGGGATCTCCGAGCCGGCCGGCGGTGAGTTCGCGGAGCACCGAAACGAGCACCGCGAAGTGCGGCCGGATGTAATCTTCGACGAGTTCGCGGCAGGCCTCCGTGGGCTGGAGCACCTCCCGCATCATGAGCCGCACCTGCCACGGCGGCTGGCCGAGGCCGAGCATCCGCTCGAGCAAGTTCGCCACGAAGTCGTGCAGTTTGCGTTCGGGAGGAGTGCCCGGCTGCCATTCGGACAGTGGCACCTGCCGCACCCGTTCCTCGTGGGCGTGCTTGACGCTCTCGATGTAGAGCCGCCGCTTGTCGCCGAAGTAGTAGTTGACCGCCGCCACGTTGACGCCGGCCGCGAGACAGATGTCGCGGATCGTGGCGGAGTCGTAGCCGCGTTCGGCAAACTCGCGGCCGGCTGCCGAAAGAATCCGCTCCCGCGGGTCATCCACTCCGGCGGACGAGATCTGTCGGGACTGGCGGGCTACGACCACGGGGGCCTCGAGAAATCGACGGGCACGCGACGTTTCAAACGCCTGTTTGAAGCAAGTGTATACGCCCGCAGTTTCGGTTGTAGTCCAGTTTCCTCAAAACGCCCGAACTCCCGCCACAGGAGGTCGCCCCGCTGAGGAACAGGGGTGCCTACGGCTGCGGCCGCGAGACCGCCAGGATCGCCTCGGCGCAGAGGCGGCCGCTGGCCAGGGCTCCGTTGATCGAGGCGGAGTGGCAGTGGTCGCCGCAGATCCAGAGCCCGGGAGCGACCCGCGGCGCGACCGGCCGACTGCGGCGGGCGGCGGGCGACTCATCCGGCAATGCGTGCGGCACGCTGACGGTCGTCAGGTGTGCCCACTCTCGAATCGTTTGCCCACACCAGCCGGCCGCCTGCCGCTGGACTGCCGCGACAAGCTCCGCACCCTCGGCCGGACAGTCACTCCGAATCGACGCATAGACCAGGCTGCGGCCCGGCGGGGCATAGCCGGCGACGATGTCGGAAGGGACCGTGAGATTGTCGATCGGACCATCAGCGGCAGCGTTGACGAGCAACACGCGACCGGGGAGCGGCGACTGCGGAGCGGCAAAGGCCACCAGTCGCGTGGGCTTCCACTGACGCGAAGCGGCGACACCTCCCTCCTGGCCCGGCAGCAACGCCCCGACGACAGCCGCGTCGGTCGCCACGACGACCTGTGCGGCTGAAAGCTCGCTGCCATCATCCAGGATCACGCGGCCGGGCTCGACGCGGCGTACGCGGGTGCCGAGTCGGATCGCGTCGGCAGGCAGCCCGGCGGCGAGCTGCCGCGGAATCGCATCCATGCCGCCGCGGGGCAGACAGGCCTGGCCCAGCGAAAACATCGCAAAGTCGAAGAGCAGCACCGGCGCCGCGGTGTCGAGCGTTCGCTCCAGGAACACGCCACCGAAAAACGGCACGAAGAACCGCTGGATGAACTGCGGCGAGAATCCGCGGGCGGCGAGTTCCTCGCGGGCCGTGCGTTCGACCGCGCTAGTGACCGCACCGGGATCGAGCCGCCCCGCGCGGAAGTCCCGAATCACCGCGGCGCGGAGGCGGGCCGTTCGCAGGCCGTCGGCGATGCCGACCGTGCCATCGAGTACACCCGAGATCGCAGCCAGCGGCCGCCGCCATGGATCCGCCACGCGTCGCAGACGGTCTCCGTCGGCGATCACCGCGCCCGGCTCGAAGGCCCCGAGCCGCAGGGCGGCAAGATCGAGCTGGCGGCAGCCCTCCGGGTAGGCGTCGTTGTAGACCTGAAACCCGCGGTCGATCCGAAACCCGTCGATCGTGTCCGTCGCCACGCGGCCCCCGACCCGATCAGCCGCCTCGATCACGGTCACCCGCCGCCCCGCAGCGACCAGGAGACGGGCACAGGCCAGGCCCGCGAGGCCGGCGCCCACGACGATGCAGTCGGGGCCGGTCACGGCGTGTCTTCCTGCTCGGTGAGCACGCGGCTCAGCCACCGGCCGGCCGCGAGACCACTCGACGCGGCGCCTTCGACCCGCGGACCGGCGAAGGCATCGCCGCAGCAGGCCACCGGCGGCGACTGCGTGACGGCCACCACCGGCTCGGCCAGGATCGTGGTCGGGAGGGCGAACTTCCAGCGGTGGAGCGACTGCGCGACGACGGCGGTCGCAGGATCGCCGTCGATCCACGGCCGGACGGCATCCAGCAAGAGCGCGGCCACGGTGTCGGCCGGCGCATCGAAATGGGCTCGACTGAATCCGCCGGTGGCATGCACCGTCAGCGCCGGCACCGCGGAGACGCCCTTCTGCCGATTGTCGGCGAGCCAGGAGATCGGGCCGGCCGCTTCGGGAGCGAACTGAATGCCGCCCGGCTCGGGCACAAGACTCGGCCGATCGAGCACGAGCATCAGGGTGAAGCATGGGTCGTAGGCCACGGCCTCGAGTTGCTGTCGAATCTCCGATGACACGACATCGGCCGCTCCGCCCAGCATGCCGCCGGCCCGCATCAGGTCGAGAGCCTGTGGCACCGGCGCGGTGATCACGGCTCCGGCGGCCGTGAGTTCCTCGGCGTGGCTGTCGGCGTTCGTCAGCGACATCCGCACCCGCGAGCCGTCCACCGCCACCGCGGTGATCTGCGCCCCGGTGCGGATGTCACACCTGCCGGCCAGATCGCTCGACAGGAGTTCATTCGCCAGCCACTTGGGGAGATCTGTCATGCCTCGAGTACCCCGCCACCGGGCATGACCGTCTCCCGACGCGGCATCAACCCCGATGCTGCCGTCGCGAGAAAACCCGTGGCACCAGGTCTGCACAGCGGCGTCTTCATGCGCTGCCGCCACGATCGCGCCGAACGCCCGGCCCCTCACCGTGAAGAATTGCGCGCCGTGGTCGCACACGGCCTCGCCCAGCCGCCGCGTGGCCATCCGGCCGCCAATTCCCCGCGACTTTTCGATGACGAGCACTCGCCGGCCGGCCCGGGCGAGCTCACCCGCCGCACACAGGCCGGCAATCCCGGCGCCGATGACGATCACGTCCAGTTCATCGGCTTCAGCCGTACGCATCATGGCCCCGGCGGCTCAGCCGCCCCCTCCACTCGTGGGCGGGAACAGCATCCGCATCGGCTCGGCAACGCACGGCATCCGACTCGACGCGAGCACTTCGCCGGCGCCGCAGCCCGCCATCACGCCGGCCGTCTCGGCCATTGCCCGCACCCGCGGAAACACGTGGGCCTTCTCCGCCGGGAACTGCGAGGCGTAACAGGCGATCGCCGCCAGTTTCGTGTCGAGGTGTGCCGTGATGTCGACCACGATCGGCCAGTGGCCGTGCGGCACGGACGGCAGGCCGGCGAACAGAAAATAGGTGAGGACCTGCGGCACCGTGTGCACCGGCAGGCCGGCGAACGTGTCGTCCCACTTCGTCAGCCGCGAATAGAAGACGGCCGCCTCCGTGATCGCCACCGCCTGCGCATGATCGGGAGACGCCAGCGGGGTCTTGTCGGCGAGGCCGAGCACGAGTCGGGGCCGCCAGCGACGAAACACCTGAGCGAGAGCGACGCGAACCTCGAACGAGTCGAAGAGCCGACGGTTCGGGAAGCCGAGGTTCTCACGATGCACCACGCCGAGCGCCTTCGCCGCCGCGGCGGCCTCGGCCAGCCGCTCGGCCGGCCCGCTCGACCGCGGCGTCGGTTCGCCGTCGGTGAGATCGACGATCCCGACGCGGCATCCCTGGGCGGCGAGCAGTGCGAGCGTGCCGCCACAGCCGATCTCGACATCATCGGGGTGGGCTCCGACCGCGATCACGTCGAGAGGCTGGGGCAGGTCGGCCATGGCGTCAGGCCGCGGCCGGCTTCGTGGCCGCGATCAGGAACACCGGATTGATCGACTCGAAGCGGATCCGGTCGAGCTGCTCGATGCCCCGGGCGATGTTCACCATCCAGTAGGCGGCGTCGCCGGCCTGCGACCGAAGGAAGGCGTGGACCGCAGCCAGATTTTCGATGCTGTTGCAGGCGGTCACGAGCCGACCGCCCGTCTTGAGCCGCTTCCAGGCCTCGGCCACGAGCATCGACACATCGCGGCCGCTGCCGCCGACATAGATCGCGTCGGGGTCGGGCAGGTTCGCCCAGGCCTCGGGGGCCCGCCCCAGCACCGGCGTGAGGTTCCCGACGCCGAACCGCGCGGCATTTTCGCGGATCAGGCCGTGGTCATCGGGATCCATCTCGATCGCATAGGCCGTGCCGCCGGCGGCGAGCCGCGCCGCTTCGATGGCCACCGACCCGCTCCCGGCGCCGACGTCCCAGACGACGCTACCCGGATGCAGTTCGA
>CAMDDA010000126.1:0-9262 GCA_945890755.1 Candidatus Kuenenia stuttgartensis | reverse complement strand
CGGCCAAACTCCAGCTTCTCGACACGCCAGAGGCGCGGGACGCCAAGGCCTGGCTCGGCGAATACCTCTCCGCGATGTCCGACGCCCGAAGGGCCGAGGCGCTTCGCGGCGTTCCAGACCTGCTCGACATGAACGCCACGCAGCTGTGGCAGGAGATCCAGCGGGTCGATCGGCTGCGGGCCACGTTGCAGCAGCGGCAGCAGGGCGTCGAAGCGCGGCAGGGCGTGATGGCCGAGCGTGCCACTGCCGGCCGGCGGGCAACGGCGGCGGCTTCCCAGGCGGCCGCAGCCCGCGCCCGCTCTGCGCCGGCACATTCTCCCTATCGACAGGGCGGAGGCTCGCCCCCCTTTGCGGACGCCCAGCGGCGGCAGCCGGTGATCCCCTTCGGCATCTTCGGCGGGTTCATGTTCTGACGGTCCGGCGGGCGGGCCTCAGCCGATCGGGCATACTGTGAGGATGCCCTGCCACCTCGACTCGCCCGCCCGCTCGAGCCCCGCTCCCGCCGCGGCCCTGCCCGCCGCACTCGCCTGGGTCGAGGCAGAGCTCGACTCGCTCCGCGCGGCAGGCCTCGAACGGCCGGCGCGGGTGCGGCAGGGCCGTCAGGGCCGCGAGGTCACGCTCGACCGCCGCACGCTCGTCAACTTCGGCTCCAACGACTACCTCGGCTATGCAGGCGACGTGCGGCTGACGAAGGCCGCCTCGAAGGGAGCCTGTGCCGAGGGATTCGGCGCGGGGGCGAGCCCCTTGGTGAGCGGCCACTCGGCAGCCCACGAGCGACTCGAACGCGCACTCGCCGACCTGCTCGCAGTCGAGGCGGCCCTCGTCTTCCCCAGCGGCTTCGCCGCCAACACCGCCACGATCGCCGCTTTGGTCGGCCCCGGCGACTTCATCGCCAGCGACGCACGCAACCACGCGAGCATCATCGACGGCTGCCGCCTCTCCCGGGCCGAGGTCGGCATCTATCCGCATCGCGACGTGAGGGCCCTCGACAGCCTGCTCGCGGCACGGCCGCAGGCCCGTCGCCGGCTCATCGTCACCGACACGCTGTTCTCGATGGACGGCACCCGCGCACCACTCGCCGATCTCTGCACCGCTGCCGACCGCCACCGCGCGATGCTCCTCGTGGACGAGGCCCACGCGACGGGCGTGTTCGGCGGCCGGGGGAGCGGCCTCGTCGAATCGCTGGACTGCGCGGATGGCGTCCACGTGCGGGTGGGCACGCTCTCCAAAGCCCTCGGCGCCGCCGGTGGGTTCGTCGCCGGCCCCGCGACGTTCATCCATTGGCTCCGGCATGCGGCCCGGGCCTGGATTTTTTCGACCGCCCATCCTCCGGCCGTCGCCGCCGCGGCGACCCGGGCCATCGAGCTCGTCGCCACCGAGCCAAACCGCCGCCGCGACCTCGCCGCGCGGGCGGCGGCATTTCGCGAGCGGCTGCAGGCCGCCGGCCTCGACATCGGCGGCGCCGAGGCGCAGATCGTGCCGATCGTTGCCGGCAGTCCCGACGCGGCGGTAGCGCTCTCCGACGGCCTCGCCGCCGCCGGGTTCTTCGTGCCGGCGATCCGGCCGCCGAGCGTGCCACATGGGAAGAGCCTCGTGCGGGTGAGCGTCTGCTGGCACCACTCGGATCATGACCTCACGACACTCGCGGAGGCAGTCGCTCGCCATGCCCACCGCGACTGACGGATTGCCCTGGTGCGTGATCGGCGCCGGCCCATCGGGCTTGGCCGCACTCAAGCAGCTCCGCGCCGCGGGTATCGACGCGGAGGCTTTGGAGCGGGAATCAGCCATCGGGGGCAACTGGCGGTTCGGCTCGGGCACGTCGCGCGTCTTCGCCTCGTCGCGGCTCATCAGCTCCCAGCGACTGACGGAGTTCACCGACTTCCCGATGCCGCGCGACTGGCCCGCCTATCCCGACCACCGCCAGTGCCTCGCCTATCTCGAACGCTATGCCGAGCGCTTTGGACTCCTGCCGCACATCCACTGCGGCACGCCCGTCGAGTCGATCGAGCCGCTCGGGCCTCCCGGCTCCGGCTGGGAGGTGACCATCGAGGGCCAGCCGGCCCGCCGCTATGCCGGCATCGTGATCGCCAGCGGACACAACCACGTGCCCCGCCGGCCCGAGATCTCCGGCCGGTTCACCGGCACGCTCCTTCACGCAGCCGACTACAAATCGCCCACGGTGCCGGTGGCCCTCGCCGGCAAACGGGTGCTCGTGATCGGCGGTGGCAACTCCGGCTGCGACATCGCCGTCGAATGCTCCCGTCATGCCGCCGCCACCACCCACTCCACCAGGCGCGGCTACTACGTCGTGCCCCGCGAGATCCTCGGCCGGCCTGCCGACCTGCGGAACGAGCGGCTCCTGAAGATGTCGGCCCCACTCTGGCTGCGGCGGCTCGTGAGCCTGCGGGCCATCGACCGCACGATCGGCCTGCCCTGGCGGCACGGCCTGCCGCGGCCCGACCACAAGCTCTGGGAAACGCATCCGATCGTCAATTCCGAGATCCTTGCACGGATCGATGCCAAGGCCATCACGCCGGCCTTTGACGTCGCGCGGTTCGATGGCGAGACAGCCGTGTTCGCCGACGGCTCGCGGCGGGCGTTCGACATCGTGATCTGTGCCACGGGCTACCACGCGACGCTTCCCTTCATCGACGCCCGCCTGCTCGGTGCAGACGCGGCCGACGGTCTCCCCGACCTGTTCCTCAATGCCCTCTCTCGACACCGCGATGACGTGGCGGTCGTCGGCCTGATCCAGCCCGACAGCGGCCAGTGGGGCCTGACCGATCTCCAGTCGCGGCTCGTCGCGCAGATGGCGGCAGCCGCCCGTACCGCGCCCCGGGCGGCCGCCTGGCTCTACGCGCAGCGCCAGCGTGCGATCCGCACGGGCATCGGCTACGTCGATTCCCCGCGGCATCGACTCGAGGTCGAGCACTTCGCCTACCGTCGCCGGCTCGAGCGGCTCATCGCCGGCATGGATCGCCGGCTGCGGGATCGCGCGGCTTTCAATCCCGGATAGTGAAAGTTCGGCGTATGTAAGGGGCGCCGAACATTGCCTGCTCAGCGTGGCGGCAGGATGAGGGGCTGCTGGCCGGCGGGGGGCTGCGGGTTGCCGAAGAGCGTCTCGAGGCCGCGGCCGAGGCCGTCGGTGATCACCGCCTGGGCCGTATTCTCGACGATTCGGCCCATCACCATCTCGAGCATCCGGGCGTCGAACTGGGGCCGCTCCACCGTGCCCGTGAGCGGGATCACGAGGGGCGTCCGCACGAGCTGCGCGATCACCGGCGTATCGCCGACCATGTCGCCGCGGAGGGCGACCTCCACCGTCATCGCCAGCGTGCCATCAGCGCCGACACTGCCCCCCGACTTGACGACGAATTGTCCCGCATCCATCACGAGCCCTTCGTGCCCAAAGCGGCGGTCGGCCAGCCGAATCCGCACCGGCTCCGGTCGCACCCGCAGGAGCACCGCCTTGTCGCCGAAGGCAAACCGCGGATCGACTGCCGACTGCAGCTTCACGAGCAGGTTCACCAGCGGCTGCATCGACGGATGCGGCGTGACCTCGAACTGCTCGAGGATCACCTGACCGGCGAGTTCACCCGTGAGCGGTGCGGCCAGTGGCAGCCTCGCGCCGGCGAGGTCGACGGTCGCCACACCCTCGGTCTGCGTCCGGCCGCCAAGCAGTGGTGAGAGCAGCTTCACGATCGCATCGGCATGCGGCCCGCCGATGTTCACCCGCTCGACGAGCCGCCCCGGCGGCACGATGAGTTCACGGGGCGTGCCGACGAGCCGCAGCCAGGGTGCGCCGCGGACGCGTCCGCCGGCCACGCCGATGTCGAACGGGCCGAGGGCGAGCTGGCCTTCGAAAAGCCGCACGGGCATCTCGCCCGCTGCGACGGCGAAGCCGGCCACGTCGGCCGCCTGCCAGGCGAGCGACGTGTCGACCGCGAGGCTGCGGAGGCGATCGGCAAGTTCGTCGGCCGGACGGACGCTCGCCGCGACCGGCCGCGTGATCCGCGCCTGCCGCTCGATCTCGTCCGGATCGCGGCCCCGCGTGGCAGCCAGCCAGTCGGCCGGCAGAGGCACCACGTCGGCGCTGGCCGCTGCTGCCACCGCCGCCTGCGGCAGGCTGCCCAGCGGGCCGCGGAACGTGAACGGGCGAGCGGCCATGCCAGCGACCTGCACCTGACCACGGGTCCAGGGTGAGGCCAGCCGCGAAAGCTGCTCCCAGTTCCAGTTCACCGTGCCGTCGAGGGCGACCAGCCGCCGCGTCGTCCACTCGTCCACACTGCCGCGGGCCGCGGCGGTGAGCGTGGACGACTCGATCGCGACCCGCTCGACCATGACGGCATCGCCCGCGGCCCCGCGGGGCCGCGTCACTTCCAAGGCGACCGCTGCCCGTGGCTCGCTCCAGATCTCGCGCGGGCCTGCACTGCGGGCGAGCGTCAGCTGGCTCCCCACCGCTTCGAGCAGCAGGTTCACGCCCGACTGCACGTCGGCGATCTCCAGCGTGCCCCAGGCGCGACCGGATGCCGTGAGCGTGCCGTCGGCCAGCGCCGCCGGCGGCGCCCAGCGGGCGAGCCTGCCCACCTCGGCCTGCCATTGCACCCGCCCCCGCACGCGGTCGAGCACGGCGGCCATGCCCTGCGCCGCGGCACCGGCCGGCGCCGGCAGCCACGACACGCCCCCCGACCGCAGTGAGAGAGTCGCCGTCAGCACCTCGGCCGACGAGATGTCGATGCGGCCCTTCGCTGGATCGACGAGTCCCGCGATCGTGGCCACGACCCGCGGCTCCGCGATCGTGTGGTCGCCGAGTGCGACGGAGAGTTTTTCGATCTCGCCGCCGGCGCGGGTGATCTGCCAGGCGGCGCCCCGCGCTGCGACGGCGGCCGACGCCTCGATACGACCGGTGAGTTCGAGATCGACGCCGGCTGCCGGCAGCCAGCCTGCCGCACGGGCATGCCAGCGGCCGACGTCGCCCGCCAGCGAGCAGTCGGCGGCGATGCCGGCGGCGTCGGGCAGCGGCCGCACCCACGGGCCGACGCCCCCCGTCACCGCCGAGATCACGTCGACGATCACGCCCCCGGTGAGCGTGGCCTCGAGTCGGTCGTCGACAGCCGTGACGACCGCGTGCGCGGCCTCGACGACGGCGGCGCCCGCGGCGAGCCGGCCGTTGGCCTCGAGTTCGAGATCGACCTCCTTGTCTCGCCACGCGGGCCGGCCCGGCAACGCCCAGACAAAATCGCGGAGGCTCGCGGCGGCCTTCACGGTCGTGGGCTCACCACGCCGGCCTGCGGCGATGTCGATGCGGCCGCGGGAGGTGCCGGCAAGTTCCACGCCCTCCAGATCGAGCACGTCGTTGACGTCGGCGACGAGCCTGTCGAAATCGAGCGTCCATTGCAGCGTCGCCGCCTCGGCGGTTCCCGCAGCCGACAGTTCACAGGCCGCCGACGTCATCCGGGCGTCTTCCACGGTGAGCCGCGCGCCACGGCCGCTGCCACGGCGGCCCCGCACCCAGCCCGTGAAGGGCTCGCTCCAGCGGAGGGGCCGCTCGGCGGCGTCGGCGCCGGCCGTGCCCTGCACGGCGGCGAGGTTGCGGGCGGCGACCCGTGCCTCGAGCACGCGATCTGTGCCGTCGCCGTGCGCCGCGGCCGCCAATTCGAGCGTGCCTCCCGTGAGCCGCACGTCGGGCCGCACCGCGAGCCCCCCCGGCATCCCCTGCGCCACGGCGGCGAGGTCGATGTCGGCCGCGATCGCGAAGTCCTCGCCGACAAGATCCTCGGCCCAGTCCCAGGATCCACCCGTCGGCAGACGAATGGTGCCCGACGCCTCGCCACGGAACAGCGGCGACTTCGCGGTCAGCTTCCGCACGACGACCCGATCACCCTCCACGGTGAGGTCGAGTGGGAGTTCGCAGCGGCTGACGGAGACGATTTCCGCGAGCGTGTCGGCGGCGCAGAGGGCGGCCTCGTCGAGCACGAGCGTGCCGGTCGCCCGGGCCGTTCCCGCGGCCACCTGCAGATCGAGCCGCACGTCGGCCAGGCCGTCGAGCACATGGCGTTTCGCAAACCGTGTGGCCATGACGCTCGACACGCCCAGTGGCAGCCGATGCGTGGCGACGGTCACCGTGCGGGAGGATCCCTCCTGCGGAGCCTCGGGGGACGACACCGACCAGCCGCCTTCGCGGGCGAGCACCGCGGTCGCGCGGGCGGCGATCGTCGTGCGGTCGAGTCGGGCCGACGACTCCGCCGGCAGCGCTGCCGGTGGTGGTGCCGGCGGCACGACCGCGGCGTCCGTCGGCACCGCATGCCGCACGCGGCCGGCCACCGTCCAGCCCGCGAGCGTGGCATCCCGCTCGACCGTGCCCACCGCCATCACCTCCGACACCCGCCAGGCGTCGTGCCGCTGGCGATCGACGAGTTCAATGGCGCCATCCACGATCTCGAGGTCGAAGCGGGGGGAGCCGACCGTCGGCACCGCGGCAAAGCTGGCCAGCCAGGGCGCGAGAATGTCTTCGAGCGAACTGCCTCCAGCCCGCACCTCGACGAGCACCTCGGGGGCCACGAGCCGCACGGTGCCGAGGTCGCGAGGCGCGAAGGCGAGTTGGGCCAGCCCCCGGTCGATCACCACCCGCGGCACGAGGGCCACCGCCGTGCCGGCCCGATCCCGCAGGACGACGTCGCGGAAGTCGATCCCCGCGAGCCAGTTCCAGCGGGCCGAGCCGCTCTCGATGCTGCCGTCGATGCCCGCAAAGACGGCCTGCAACGGCCGGTCGCGCAGCGACGTGAGCACGAGCACGGTCGGCGCGAGCCAGCCGCCGACCCCGAGCACGGCCAGGGCCGCAAGGGAAAACACCGCCCACCGCCGCCGCGGGGCGGCATCGTGTCGGGAAAAACGCCGCATCATGGGGCGAAGTATAGGAGTGCCCCCTCACTCCGGCGAAGGCGGGATTCGGCGGCGATGAATGGCTTCGAGGTCGGTGGGCGTATCGACGTCCATGAATGACAGGCAATCCGGATCGGCCGCGGCGACCTCGGCCTCCGTCAGCGGCAAGACTCCGGCGGGGTCGGCCCGCCGCAGTTCCTCGAGCAGGCCGCGCAGGTCGCGGCGACCCGCGGCGAGATGCCGCTCGATGGCCCCGAGCAGCTCCGGCGCGATGGCCGACACCAATACCTGCGGATGCCCATGCACGACCGGCACGACCCAGCGGGCGGTCGATGCCGCCAGCCGATCGAGGAGCAGTCGCACCATCCGCGGCTCGATGAGCGGCACGTCGCATGATGCGACAAGGACGGCCTGCGGCGGCCGGCCGGTTGCCAGCGCATGGACGAGTCCGTCGCGGATTCCCGCGAGCGGCCCCGCGCCGGGCGTCGAGTCACGGACGACCTCGATCGGCACGGCGACAGTCGGCAGCGGCTGCCCCGGCGCAGCCACGACGATCACCCGCCCGACGCTCGTCGAGACGGCCGTCGTGACGGCATCGAGAAACGTGCGGCCGGCGAGCCGCAGGCCCGCCTTGCCCTCGGCGCCGACGAGGTCCGCTCCCATGCGCCGCGCCGCGCCCCCCGCGAGCACGATCGCGGCAACACGAGACACGTCAGGAGATGGTGTCATGACCGTAGGTCCGTTGCTCCGCAACGGGCTGACTGGAGGTGGCCCTGTCACTCCGTGACCGGAAAGCCCGTCACGGAGTGACAGGCCCACGAGCGTACCGCGCAACTGTCCCGGGCATGCGGCCCCTTCCGCGTCCGCCCGAGGTGCCAACGGCTTGTCCCGCGCATGTCGAGTCTCAAGGCTTCATCCGGAAGCGGCTCGTGGCCGCTCGGGCACGGCACACGAGGAGCACTTCATGGCAACCTCCGCGGCAGAACACGTCGACGTGGAGCCGGTCTCGGCAGCAGCGGTGCGGTCGCTCCTGGAGCCCCGCCACCCGCCATGCCTGTCGCTTTTCCTGCCCACGCATCGCAACGTGCCCGACAACCGCGTCGATCGGCCGGCCTATCGCCACTTGGTCGAGGCGCTCGAACTCGCGCTCTCCATGTCGAAGCCGCGCGACGAGATCGAGCGGCTGCTCGCCCCGTTTCGGCTCCTGGCCGATGACGTCGGCTTCTGGGAGCACGCGCGCGACGGCCTGGCCGTCTTCGGCAGCGACGGCCGGGCCCGCGTGTTCCTGCTCCAGCGACCGGTGGTGCCACTCGCGGTCGTCACCCGCCGGTTTCACACGATGCCACTGGTGCGCGCCGTGATGGCCTGCGACCGGTTCAACGTGCTCGCCCTCACCAGCCGCTCGGCCCGCGTCTTCGAGGGTACGGCCTGGCACGACCCTCGGGGCACCACCGTCGACGTGCTCGACCCGGTGCCACTCGTGCCGCTGCCTGGCCGGCCGGCACTCGCGGACCTCACGCGGGGTGACGTGATCGACGAGGAGACGTTCGAGCCCCACCGCGTGCAGCGTGGCATGGGCCCGGCCGGGCTGGGCACGAGCGGTGTGGTGCACGGCGGCTTCGGGGCGAAGCGGGACGACATCGACGCCGACACCGAAATCTTCCTGCGGCATGTCGACGGCTGCGTCCGCGATCAGGTGAGCCGGCGGTCGGACCTGCCGCTGGTGCTCGTGGCCGGGGCTCGACTGGCGGCCACGTTCCGCGGCCTCTCCACGAACGAACTCCTGATCGACGAGCCCGTCGTCAAGGATCCACACCTGCTGGCGGACCGCGAGCTCGCGGCTGACGTGGCGACGGTGTTCCGGCGGGTCCATCTCGATCGGATCGGCCGCGAGCTGCGGGCTTTCAGACAGGCCCGCGACCGGGGCCTGGCCGCGAGCGACCTGGCCGACATCGCCCGCGCATCGGTGGCTGGTCAGGTGGCCACGTTGCTCGTCGAGGCCGACCGCTTCGAGGCCGGGCGGTTTGATCGCGACACGGGGGCCATCGAGCTCGACGGCGAGCCGCCCCCCGATCTCTCGCGGACCGGCGACCGCGCAGCCGTGCGGGCCGACGATCTGTTCGGCGCCGTGGCCGAGACCGTGCTCATGCACGGCGGCGACGTGCTCGCCCTGGCCCGCAACGACATGCCCACGGAAACAGGCGTAGCCGCGATCTATCGCTACGCGTGACGCGGTGTGCAAGCCCCCGAGGCCCGTCACTCTCCCGTAGGCCCGTCACTCCGTGACGGGCAGCCCGTTGCCTCCCGTAGGCCCGTCACTCCGTGACGGGCAGCTCGTTGCCTCCCGTAGGCCCGTCACTCCGTGACGGGCTTTCCACAT
>CAMDDA010000125.1 GCA_945890755.1 Candidatus Kuenenia stuttgartensis | reverse complement strand
CTTCGGCATCCATGCCTGCGCTTGGCAGCAACGCCGGCTCGACGGCACGGGCAACCCCTCCAAACCTCCCCCTATGCAAACCGGATTTGCGTTTACGGTCGAGGCGACGGATGGAGCGGCGCGGGCCGGCGTGCTCACGACGCCGCATGGGAGCGTGCCGACGCCGCTGTTCATGCCCGTGGGCACCGCGGCGACCGTGAAGGGGGTCGACATCGGGCGGGTGGCCGAGACCGGGGCGGGGATGCTGCTCTCGAATGCGTACCACCTCCATCTGCGGCCCGGCGAGGCGATCGTGGAGCAGGGGGGCGGGCTGGCGCGGTTCATGGGATGGAGCGGGCCCACGCTGACGGACTCCGGCGGCTATCAGGTGTTCAGTCTCGCGGCGCAGGTGAAGGTGACGGAGGAGGGGGCGTTCTTTCGCTCGCACATCGACGGCGCACCCGTGGCCTTCACGCCGGAGAACTCGATGCGGATCCAGGAGCGGATCGGCGCCGACATCGCGATGCAGATGGATCATGTCGTGGCCCTGCCGGCCGACCGCGGCCCGGTGGCGGATGCGATGCGGCGGTCGCTGCGCTGGGCCGAACGGTGTCGCGCGGCGCATCGGCGTTCTGATCAAGCCCTCTTCGGAATCGTGCAGGGCGGACTCGATCCCGAGCTGCGGCTCGAGAGCGCGGCCGGGCTTCGGCAACTCGATTTTCCGGGATATGCCGTGGGCGGGCTGTCCGTCGGTGAGGGAGCCGAGGCGATGCAGGCGACGCTCGCGGTGACCGTGCCGGCGCTACCGGCCGACCGGCCCCGCTACCTCATGGGTGTGGGCCAGCCGCAGGACATCGTCGCCGCGGTGGCCGCCGGCATCGACATGTTCGACTGCGTGCTGCCCACGCGATGCGGCCGCAATTCGCTCGTCTACACGTTCGCCGGACAGGTGCGGCTCCGGAATGCGGTGCACGCCACCGACCAGCGGCCGCTCGAGGAGGACTGCCCGTGCATCGCCTGCCGCCACAGCCGGAGTTACATCCGGCACCTCTTTCTCGCCGGCGAGATGCTCGGGCCGGTGCTCGCGTCGATCCACAATCTCACGTTCTATCAGCGGCTCGTGGCCCGTCTCCGTGCGGCCATCCGCGCGGGGCGGTTCGAGTCCGAGCGGCAGGCGTTGCTTGCCGCGGTCGCGAAGGCTGGATGACCCCGCGGCCGCGGGTGGGCGGCCGGTCTTGTCCGTGGAACGCCCGGCCCACTACATTTGCGGGCTTCCGACAGCATGGCGGGCCTCGTGGCCAGCCATCCGGGCGCGTCATGCGCTCCCTCGGTTCACCCACTCAGCAGTCTCTCCGCCGCCATGCCGCTCCCGCTACCCTCCTTCGTGCCCGCGCTCCAGGTGGCATGCCCGGCTGCGGCCTTCGCGGTCGTCGCCCAGGCCGGGCCGGCCGGGCAGCAGCCGCCGGAGTTCGTGCGCACGCTCGTCAATACGCTCCCGATCGCGCTGGTTCTCCTCGCGGCCTACATGCTCCTCTTCCGGCCGGAGAAGGAGAAGCAACGGCGGCAGCAGGAGTTGCTGGCCGGCCTCAAAAAGAACGACCGCGTCGTCACGACGTCGGGCATCTACGGCTCCGTCGCCTCCGTCGATCGTGACGGCGACCGCGTGACGCTCAAGATCGACGACGCGGCCAACGTGAAACTCACCGTCACGCTCGGCAGCATCGCCCGTGTGCTGGGCGACGCCGACTCCTCCCGGACCACGAGAGACGACTCATGAACCCTGTCTGCTTCGCCAGCTCACTCTTCGCCCAGGCCGTGACGACGGCCCCCGCGGCCATGCCTGCGGCCGAAACGCCCTGGTGGCGCGAGGCCTGGGCGGTCTGGATGCTGGCGCTGGCCTGCGTGGCCGTGCCCACGTTTCTGGCCTGGGTGATTGCCAAGCGGTTTCGAGCCTCCGACATGTGGGGCCGGATCGCGGCCGTGCTCGTCGCCGCCGCGGCGGGCGGACTGATCACCTGGATGGGCTGGCCGCCCCGGCTTGGCATCGATCTCAAGGGGGGCGTGATCCTCGTCTATGAAGTCGATACGTCGAAGCAATCAGCCGCGCGGATCGACGATGCGATCGGTCGGATCGAGCAGGTGCTCGGCGCGTCCGACCCCCGGCTCGGAAGCGTGACCCGCGGCGCCGGCGGCCGGCTGACGGTGCGGATCGACGCCGGTGATGTCGCGGCCCGCGAGGCGGGCCTGCGCAGCCTCGAATCGCTCGGTGGCGACGGGAGCGACCTGCGGCTCGTGCGGCGTGGCGGCACTGGGGAGGCGCCGGTGCTCGACTTCGATGTCGTCGCGCAGGCGGGGGCGGTGGATATGGACAAACTCGTGGCCGCCGTCAGCCGCCGCGTCAATCCGGGTGGCCAGAAGGAAGTGACGGTGCGTCGCTACGGCCTCGACCAGCTCGAGGTGATCGTGCCCGAGGTGGGCCAGGCGGAGGTCGACCTCATCAAGCGGATCGTGTCGAGCGCCGGCGTGCTCGAGTTTCGGATACTGGCGAACCCCGAGGACCCCCGGCACCGGCAGGTGATCGAGGTGGCCGGCCGTGCCGCTGGCACCACGGTGAACCTCGAGGGCAAGCCGGCTGCCCGCTGGGTGGAGCTCGACACGCAGAAGATGAACCCGGCCGAAAACCGCGGCCTCGTCACGCGAGCCATGCCCGACGGGCGGGTCGAGGTGCTCGTGGTGCTCGACCGTTTCGACGTCACGGGCGGTGACCTGGGCCGGGTGAGTTCGAGTTTTGACGAGAGCCTCCAGCCCTGCGTGAACTTCACGTTCAACTCCCGGGGTGCGGCCCGGTTCGGCCTGCTCACCGGCCAGAACCTGCCCGACCCCGCCAACCGCCTCGAGAGCCGGCTCGGGATCCTGCTCGACGACGTGCTGCAGTCGGCCCCCGTGATCCGCAGCGCGATCTCGTCGAACGGCCAGATCACCGGCAACTTCAAGCAGGCGGACATCAACTTCCTGGTCGAAGTGCTCAATGCCGGCAGCCTGCCGGCCGCCCTCCAGAGCGAGCCGATCAGCGAGCAGAAGATCAGCCCCCAACTTGGGGCCGACACGATCCGCTCGGGGGCCCAGGCCATGCTTCTGGCCACGATCGTGGTGCTCGCCTTCATGCTCGCCTACTACCGATTCTCCGGGTTCGTGGCCGACCTCGCGGTGCTGCTCAACATCGTGCTCGTGCTGGCGCTCATGATCTCGATCAAGGCGGCCTTCACGCTCGCCGGCCTGGCCGGCCTGGTGCTCTCGGTGGGCATGGCGGTGGATGCCAACGTGCTCATCTACGAGCGGATGCGGGAGGAACTCGATCGCGGTGCCGCAGTGCGGATGGCGATCCGCAACGGCTTCCAGCGGGCCTTCTCCACGATCGTGGACTCCAACCTCACGACGTTGATCACGGGCATCGTGCTGTTTGCGATCGGCACGGATCAGCTCAAGGGTTTCGCCGTGACGCTCGTGCTCGGCCTCACGCTGAACCTCTTTACGGCCGTCTTCTGCTCGCGGGTGGTGTTCGACCTCGCCGAGCGGAATGGCTGGCTCAAGACGCTCTCGATGGCACGGCTCTTCGGCCGCACGAATTTTGGCTTCGTCCGTTGGATGCAGACGGCGATCGCCTTTTCGACGCTGTTCATTCTCGCCGGGCTCGCGGCCGCCTGGCTCCGCGGCCAAGGCCTGTTCGACATCGACTTCACCGGGGGCACCAGCGTGCAGGTGGCCTTCCAGCCCGACAAGGGGCTCGACATCGGGGAGGTGCGGAAGGCCGTGTCGGTGCTGCCCGACGTGGCCGTGAGCGCCGTGACGGCGGGCGATGGTGCGGCCGACCTCCGCTACAAGATCGATACCTCGCTCCGCGAAGACGAAGCCGTCGAACAGACGCTGCGAGAGGTGTTTCCGGGCCGGCTCGCCACCTATTCGATGGGCTTCGGCGAGATCAGTTCGTCGGCCGGTCCGGCGGCGGATGCCAAGGAGGGCGAGTCGAAGCAGGACGAGACGGCCCTCACGACCGGCGTCGCCCTCGACTTCCCGGAGAAGATCAACCGTCCCACGCTCGAGGCGGAGATCGAGGCGGCCCTGGCGGCCGAAGGACACGCCGGAGTGCCCTTCGAACTCGAGGCCGAGGGGATGACGAGCCGCACCAAGGCCTACCGCACCTGGGCCTTGGCCACGTCGCTCGAGCCTCCCGCCACGCGGAAGGTGCTCGAGCGGATGGCGGCAAAACTGGCCGACACGCCCGTGTACCTCTCGGCCAACACGATCGGTGGCAAAGTGGCGGGTAACACGAAGGTGACCGCCGTCTACGCGCTGCTGGCAAGCCTGCTCATGATCGTGCTCTACGTGTGGGTGCGGTTCCAAAACGTGGCCTTCGGCCTCGCGGCCGTCGTCGCGCTCGCACACGACGTGCTCGTGGCCGTGGCCTGCCTGGCCATGAGCAAATATGTGGCCCCCTTCATGGGCTGGGCGCTCGTGGATGACTTCAAGATCAGCCTCGATGTCGTGGCGGCGTTGCTCACGATCGTGGGCTTCTCGATCAACGATACGATCGTGATCTTCGACCGCCTGCGAGAACTGCGGGGCAAGAGCCCGTTCGTGACCGCCGACATGGTGGACAAGGCCGTGAACCAGACGCTCAGCCGCACGATCCTCACGTCGGGTACGGCGCTCCTGGCCACGCTCATCCTGTACATGTTCGGCGGCCAGGGCATCCACGCCTTCGCGTTCACGATGCTCGTCGGCATCATCACCGGCTCCTACAGCACGATCTACATCGCCGCTCCGATCGTGCTCTGGCTGCAGCACCGCACGGGCACCGCCCGCGATCGGGCCCGCGGCCCGGCGGCTCAGCCCGCCTGAATCGTTGCCCTGTGAACCTGCGACGATCCTGCCGGCCGTAAGGTCGGCAACCGGACCGTCTTGCTCTGAAACCTCCGGTCGCCGGCCGCGGCGGCCGACCGGCGGTGCATGCTTGCGTTGGCGGCCGTGGCCGGCCGCCGGAGGAGACGTGAGGCATGGCCGGGATCGCCCGCTCGATACGGTTTCTGGTGGGAGTGGCCATGGTGGCCGGCGGGGCGACGCTCGCGGCGCCCGTGGTCACCAGGCTCGTCACGCTCGGGGCCGCACACTGGGGCCACCACGGCAGCGGCGTGCAGCCTGTCGTACCGCCGCCAGCCGCTCCGCTGCCGCCTGCGGCCGGGGCGGCCATGCCCCAGCCGCCGGCTCCGCCCCCGACGCTGGCGGTCGGGATGGCCGATGGGCCTCCGGTCGCTCCACTGATGTCAGCCGCTGCCGCCCCCGCCCCCCCCGTGCCGCCTCTTGATCGCGACTACCAGCCGCCCACGCCTCCCGCTCCGTTGCCCGGCCTTCCGGCCGAGTTCCTCGTGCCCGGTCCGCAAGTCGGGAATGCCTACCGTTCAACGCTCGACGTACCCCCCCCTCCGCTTCTCGACTCGCAGCAGCCGCCGCCGCTGGCCGCAGGGTGGTCGACTCACAGTGTGGCGACCCCCGCCACTCCGACGCCGCAGGTCAGTGACGTCCCTCAGACCTACCGCGTCGTAGACGGCGACGACCTGACGTCGATCGCGACGCGGTTTTACGGCCACCCCGGCGCCGCGGCGATGATCTGGGATGCGAATCGGGCCGCGATCTCCGATCCGAGCCTGTTGCCGATCGGAGCGGAACTGCGCCTGCCCGCCTCCTGGGCCGCAGGGGGATCGCTCGGCCCCGCGCTGGCCGGACGGGCGATCGAGCCGCCTCCGACGACCTCGGCCGATGTCGCCGCTGGTCCGCGCACAGCCCCGGTGTCGTGGCTCGGTGCCGGTGGCCCGTCCGCAGGCGTTGCCCCCGGCCGGCCGGCAGTCCCGCCGCGGAGCGTGCGAGTGGCCCCGGGCGAAACCTTGGCCACACTCGCGGCTCGGTTCTATGGCGACGCATCCCAGGCGAATCGGATTTGGGAGGTCAACCGCGATCAGCTCCGGAGCCCGGAACTGGTGGTCGCCGGCATGGAGCTGCGGCTGCCGTAGCGCGACCGCTACTCGTCCGCGGCGGGCGGCGCGACGGCGTTGATGAAGCCCTGAATGAGTGCGGCGGGGTCGCCGCCGGCCCGGCGTGGATCGGGCGACCGCATGGATGCGAGCTGATCGCCCGTCAGGTCGCTGTCGCGCTGGAGGAGATAGAGCGTCGGGCTGCCCTCCAGCTTCGCCGCCTTCACCGGCGCCGCCTGGCCGGCCCGCTGCTCGAACCACTCGTTGAGCCGCTGCCGCTTGAGCTGGTCGAAGAGCTTGACGGCGTCGCGGTCGTCGCGGCCGGCGAGCACCATCACCGGAAGTTCCCGCCGGATCAGATCGGCTGCGAGCACCGTCGTCACGGTGAGGCTCCGGCTCGACCACACGGGGCTGATGAACACGAGGCCGCGGACCTGACGTCCCTGTGGGCCGGCCACGAGATCGGGCCAGGCGGCGTCGTTGATCGCCCACATTGCGGCCAGCGTGCAGCCGAGACCCGAGCCCACGACGAACAGGCGGTCGATGTCGAGTTTCCCCTCGTCGGCGCGGAGTTTGATCCAGTTTCGCACGGACTCGATGTCGCCGCGGACGGCCGACTGATCCCGGACACGGCCCCCTTGGGACAGCGTCATGGCCTCGAAGTCGGGCTTCTTGAGCGACCGGGCCTCGATGGTTTCCTCACCGCCGGCGGTCTGGCGGGTCGTGCTCGCGCCGTGGCCGCGGAGATCGGGAGCCACGACCGCGATTCCCCGCCGGGCGAGCTCCTTGGCCAGCGGCTCGACGGTCGCATGCGACCCATCGAGGTCGTGGAGCAGAATGACCACCGGAGGGCGTGCGGCCTCCCCCGCCACCCGGTAGTGCCAGGCGGCGATCGCGAGGCCGTCGGTCGTTTCCAGGAGCAGCTTTTCGACCGGTTCACGTGGCTTCTTGGCCGGTGCTGAGGCCGCCGCCTCCTGGGCCACGGCCGGGGTCGCCAGCCCGGTGAGGCCGATCGCCAGGGCCGTCGCCGCGGCCCTGCTCGCTCCCCAGATTCGTGCCGAAAAAGCCATGCTTTCCCCGTTTTTTGGAGGGCTGCCGGCGGCTCTCGCCGCAACAATCCGATACACTATCCGTTTCCACTTCACCGAACGGAATCCGGCGAACCGGACCGATACAGTTTACGAAGTAGAGTCTGGTTGGTTCGAGACTTCAATCGCATCTCCGAGACTTCATCGCTTTCCGGCGCACATGTCCAACCGGAGTCCAGCCATGGGCCCGATCGAGCACGCACGACAGTGGTGGCAGCTACGGACCGGTGAAGAGGAGACGCCTCTCGACGGTGATACGCCCGCCTGGATCGTGAGTCTGGGTGTGCACGTCTGCGTCCTGCTGGCCATGGCCGGCGCGATCACGCCCGCCCCCGAGCCGGTGGTGCCGGCCCTCACGATCCTTCAGCCGACCGACACGGAAGAGCCTGAGTTCGTCGAGCCCGAAACGCTCGCGATCGCCGAAGAGCCCACCGATTCGGCCGGCGCCCAGAGCCAGGAGAGCGCGGAGGCGGCCCAGGCCGTGGCAGCGCTCGTGGCCGAGGAGTCGGTCGTCACCGTCGATGCGGCCGAGGTGCTCGACAGCGAGATCAAGGTCGCCGAGATCGAAGACGTGGTGCCGACCGGTCTCGAGGCCAATGAGGACTTCCAGGTGCAGGGCGACGTGGCGGTCGGAACGTCGGGGGCGAGCGGCGCCGTCGATCGACTCACGGCTGAGATCGCCGCCTCGCTCGAGCAGCGGCCCACGATCGTCTGCTGGGTGTTCGACCAGTCGGTCAGCCTGGCCGGCCAGCGCCGCGACATCGCCGCCCGACTCGATCGCGTGTTCGACGAACTCGGCGTGATCGACGCCGGGGCTGGCGGCCCGCAGTTGCTCAATCTGGTCTACGCCTATGGCGACTCGGTGACCGAGGTGGTCGGCAAGCCGACCCGAGACGTGGCTGCCGTCGTGAAGGCGATTCAATCGATTCCGATCGACGAGTCGGGAGTGGAGAAGACGTTCACCGCGATCCAGGATGCGGCGGCGCGGGCCGACAAGATGCGGGAGAGTCGGATGTCGCGAAACGTGATGGTGATCGCCTTTACCGACGAGGTGGGCAATGACGAACAGCGGGCCGACGAAGTCGCTGCGTTCTGTCGCGGCAAGGGCGTGCGGGTGTATGTCGTGGGTGTTCCCGCGCCGTTCGGCCAGCGGCAGGTGCAGATGAAGTTCGTCGAATTCGATCCGAAGTACGACGCGGGCGACGAGCAATGGGCCGTCGTCGATCAGGGCCCCGAGACACTCCGGCCCGAGGTGGTGCGGGTGAGGTCGGGCCGGCAGACCGACGAGCCGATCGACTCCGGCTTCGGTCCATTCAGTCTTTCGAAGCTCTGTGCCCAGACCGGCGGCATCTATTTCGCCGTTCACGCCAACCGCGGCGCGGCGGGCCGCGTGAGCGACAAGGACACGGCACCGATGGCCTCTCGGCTGCGGCGGTTCTTCGATCCCGAGGTGATGCGGCAGTACAAGCCCGACTACCTGTCGGCGGCGAAGATCGAGGAGATGCTGAGCAAGAACAGGGCCAAGAAGGCGCTCGTGGAGGCCGCCCAGAAGGCCCAGATCAGCCCGCTCGACTCGCCCCAGACGACGTTTCCGCGGGAGGACGACGGCAAGCTCGCGCTGCTGTTGAGCGAGGCCCAAAAGGCGGCGGCCGTGCTGCAGCCGAAGATCGACGCGGTGTATGGCATCCTCGCGGCCGGCCAGGTGGATCGGGACACGATCACGGAAAAGCGTTGGCAGGCCGGCTACGACCTGGCGATGGGCCGCGTGCTCGCCGTGAAGGTGCGAAACGATGCCTACAACCAGATTCTCGCGCAGGCGAAGTCGGGCATGAAATTCAAGAATGCCACCAGCGACACCTGGGTGTTGGAGCCGCATGCCGAGGTCAAGAACGTGGGCTCTCAGACGGAGAAGTTTGCCGCTCAGGCCCGCACGTATCTCGAACGTGTGGTGAACGAGCATCCCGGCACGCCTTGGGCGATGATCGCCGCCGAGGAACTCGCCAGTCCGCTCGGCTACGCCTGGAAGGAGACGCACACGGGGGTCGGCAAGCGGGAGATGGGCAGTGGCGGCGGGAACGACAACGTGGCCGAAGATGCCAAGAAGAAGATGCTCGCCCCGCCCAAGCCGAAGCGGCCGCTGAAAAACCTCTGAGCGAGCGTGGCCGCTGCACCAGTAGGCCCGTTGCTCCGCAACGGGCTG
>CAMDDA010000124.1 GCA_945890755.1 Candidatus Kuenenia stuttgartensis | reverse complement strand
TCCCTCGTTGCAGCAGCGGATGATGCCCTCCACGCGACGTTTGCTTTCCGCTCGGTCCGGTGCGGTGCTTCGCGGCCGGCTCGCACTGCCCGTGCTCCTCGCGGGCTGTGTGGGCTGTGTGGGCTGTGGTCTGGTCATGGCTTCGGCGGCGGCGCGGTGCGACGCGGCGGACGCCGTGGCCGAAGAGGTTGTGGGCCGCGTCGATGTGGCGCCGGTATGGGCAGGCCATTCGGTCGGCTTCGCCCTGCTCACGCGGCCGGAACGGCAATACGTGGCCTTCTACGCCGCCGATCGCCATCTCACGGTCGGCTCGCGGCGGCTCGGCAGCCCCACCTGGGAAGTTTTCCGCTTGCCGTCAGAGCAGGCCGGGCCGCCGCCCTATGCCACCGGGCAGACCTCGGCCGTCATCGGCTGGGACAGCCACAACTCGATCGTGATGGCCGCCGACTCCGCCGGCCATCTCCACCTCGCCGGCAACATGCACTGCAATCCGCTCACCTACTGGCGCACCCGCGAGCCGGGCGAGATCGGCTCGTTCGAGCAGGTGAAACAGATGGTGGGCCGCGACGAGGAGCGGTGCACGTATCCGGTGTTTCTCACGCTGGCCGATGGCCGGCTCGTGTTTCAATACCGCTCGGGCCGGAGCGGCGACGGCAGCACGTTTCTCAACATCTACGACGTCGAGTCGCGGGCGTGGCGGCGGCTCGTGGACGGGCCCGTGTTCGATGGCGAGAAGAAGCGCAATGCCTATCCGCTCGCGCCCGTGGCCGGGCCCGACGGGATGTTTCACCTGTCGTGGGTGTGGCGCGAGCCGCCCGACGCGGCGGCGAACCACGACCTTTCCTATGCGCGGAGCCGTGACCTCGCCTCCTGGGAAGACGCCGCGGGCCGGCCGCTCGCGCTGCCGATCAGACTCGCGACGGAGGGGGTGGTCGTCGATCCCGTGCCGGTGAACGGGGGGATCCTCAACGGCTCGGGCCGCGTCGGCTTCGACTCCCAGAAGCGGCCGCTGCTCGCCTATTACAAGTTCGACGCGGCCGGCAAGTCGCAGGCCTCCGTCGCGCGGTGGGAGAATGCGGCCTGGCGGATCGTGCAACTGAGCGACTGGGACCATCGGTTTGAACCCGCCGGCGGTGGCACGCTGCCGAAATACGAGATTCACGTCGGAGTCGTGGAGCCGGGCAAGCCCGGCGAGCTGCGGCTCGAATTCGGCCACGTGAAACAGGGGTCGGGCGTGTGGGTGCTCGACGAAGACTCCCTCGCGGTGCTGCGCACGGAGCCGGCGAGACACCGGTATCCCCGCAGCCTGTGGAAGATCGAATCGACGTTTCCGGGGATGACCGTGCGGTATGCTGACGACTCGGGCTCTTCGGGAGATCCTGGCCGGCGGTTCATCCTCCGCTGGGAATCGCTCGGGGCCAACCGCGACAAGCCGCGTGAGCCGCCCTGGCCGGAGCCATCGCTCCTCCGCGTCGTGGAACTCCGCGGGCTCGAGGAACACTGACAACCGCCAACAACTCCCACGGAGGAGGATGCCATGTTCTTCACGATGAAGTGTCCGCAGTGTGCGAAGTCGCTCAAGGTGCGGAGCGACCTCGTCGGGCGGTCGGCCCGCTGCCCCTATTGCCGCACCGCGGTCACGGTCACGCCGCCCGAGACCCCACCCGTGCCGCCCGCAGTGCCCGGTGTCGCCGCGTCGTTCCCGGCATCATCGGGCGTGCCCGACCTCGGCATGGCTGCCGCACCGCGATCCTCGGCGGTGCTCTCCGTGACGCCCGACACCGACGTGCACGTGCTGTTGAACGTGATCGTGGGCATCGTCGGCACCGTGCTCTTCTACCTCGCCCTGTGGCCGATCGCCTGGAGCGACGGCAAGATGACCTACATCGGCCGGCTGTTCATCGGCACCTCCACGATGGCCCAGGGAGGCTGGGTGCCGATCGCGGAGGTGTTTCTGTTCTTCTGGGCGATCGGCATGCTCGTGGAGAAGTGGCTCAAGATCCGCCGGCAGGAGCGGGGGCTGCTTTACGACGTGTTGCCCATGAGCATCGGCGACACGATCTCGCTGGCCAACATCGACCGCTTCATCGACCACATCCGCACGCTGCCCAAGGACTCGGTCGGCAGCTTCCTCGTGACGCGGTGCGTCCGCGGCCTCGAGCACTTCCGCGTCCGCAAAAGCGCCGCCGATACGGCCACGATGCTCTCCAGCCAGAGTGATCTCGACGCCAGCAGCGTCGATTCGAGCTACACGATGTTTCACGTCTTCATCTGGGCGATCCCGATCCTCGGGTTCCTCGGCACCGTGATCGGCGTGAGCACGGCGGTGGGCAGCTTCACCGGCACGCTCGAGGGTTCGAGCGACATCGGGGCCTTGAAAACCGCCCTCAAGGGGATCACCGGCGGCCTTGCCACCGCCTTCGACACCACGCTCGTGGCCCTTGCCATGGCGATGCTGCTCACGTTTCCCGTGAGCGGCCTGCAGAAGCACGAGGGGGATCTCGTGGGGCAGGTGGACGAATACACCAACGAAAACCTGCTGCGACGGCTCGACGACGGCCTCGACGGCGGCGCGGAGCGGGGGATGGGGGCGAGCCGCGCAGAGGCGAAGCGGGTGTTCGAGGAGATCTTCGGATCGCACCGCGCGCAGCTCGAGGCCTGGCACGACAAGCTCGCTGCGATCGGCGGCCAGCTGGCGGAGCAGGTGAGGGCCGGCTGGAGCGACGTCAATGCAAATCTCGTGGCCGAGCACGAGCGGCAGGCCGAACGGATCGGCCGCATCGACGGCCTCGTGGCCCGGACGGAAGAAAACCTCGCCGCCGTCGCCACCGACACGGCGGCCGCCCGCGAGCGGGCCGCCGCCACGCTGACCGATGCCGCGGTGAACGTCGAACGCTACACCGCGTCGCTCGCGCGGGCGCTTGTCGGGCTTTCCGATTCACTCGCCCGGCTCGAAGGGCGGCAGATCGTCGTCGAGGCGCTGCCCGACTCGCGGCCGTGGTGGTCATTCCTCCGTGGACGCAATGGCGGCGGGCCGGTCTGACCACGACAGCAGGTGACCGATCATGGCGCGGCGGCGATCAAGTGCGCGGCAGCAGGTGTCGCTGTTTCCGTTTCTCGACATTCTCGGCTGCCTGATCGGGAGCCTGATCCTCATCATCACCACCGTCGTCCTCGAACAGATGGACACGCAGCCCGTGGCCGAGGCGGCGAAGATCGACGACATGAAGCAGGAAGCGGCCCGGGAGAAGGCACGCCAGGTGCGCGTGGAACAGGAGCTTGCCGGCCTCGTGAAGCAGGCCGGCCCGGTGGAGCAGCGGCTCGCCTCCGCCCGGGCGAGGGCGGAGCAGGCGGCCCGCGCGGAGGCCAAGGCAGCCGAAGCCCTCGCGGCCGCCGAGCGGCTCACGATCGACACGCCCAAGCCCCCGCCTCCGGCCGACACGACGGCGCTGGCGGCCCGCCGCAAAGCGCTCGATGCGGAGGCCACGAAGATCAAGGCCGAGATCGCAGCCCGCTCCAAACAGCCCGAGCAGTCGATCGTGATCCTGCCGCCCGGAGGCGGCGGCGGGCCGAAGCGGGGCGTGTTCGTCGAGGCGGCCAAGGGCAAGGCGATCGTCCACGACTCGAAGCCCTGGGAGGCGCCGGCGGGCAAGGTGGCCGGGGATCCGCGGTTCAAGGCGCTGCTCGAGAAAATCCGCGGCGACAAGGACGCGATCATCACGTTTCTGATCCGGCCGGATGGCGTGGGCATCTATTTCGAGATGCAGAAGGCGGCCGATGCAGCGGGCGCCCGCTCTGGCCGCGTGCCGCTGCCCGGCTCCGGCACACTCGATCTCTCGGAGGCCCGTTAGCCGATGGCCCGCAGACGCTCACGCACCTCCGCCACCGGCGGCAACATGGATTCGATGCTCGACACGCTCACCAACGTCGTCGGCATCCTGATCATCGTGCTCGTCACGGTTCAACTCTCGAGCCAGGAGGCCGCCAGCCGGATCGCGGCAGCCGTGCAACAGATCGACCCGCAGGAGGTCGCACGGCTCGAACAAACGGCGGCCGAGGCGAAGGCGGCGGCCGACAAGGCGCAGGAGCAGCTCGATCAGCTCCGCGCACCGAAGCGTCAGGACCCCGCCGCCGAGGCGGGGCAGCTCGAAGCGGCCGCCGCCCGGGCCGAGGCCGCTGCCAAGGAGCGTGCCGCCAAGGCCTCCGCGCTCGACAAGGAGAAGAAAGCCCGGGCAGAGGCTGCCCGCAAAACGGCCGAGGAGGCTGCCCACGCGGCGGCCGCCACGATGGCGAAGGCCGAGGCCGACGTGCAGCAGGCGGAGCAGGCCCGGCTGGCACTGGCCGCGCAGCTCGAAAAGACCGAGCCGCCGCCCACGCCGCCGGCCAAGGAGGTGCGGCTGCCCGATCCCCGTCCGGCGCCGGCGGGCGCGCGGGACGTGCGGGTGCTCTGTCGTGAGAACAAGATTTGGGTCGTCGATGTGCCGGCCCTGCAGGAGCAGGCGCAGAAGCGGGCCGCCTTCATCGTGAAGCGGAAGCAGCTCGACCCGGACGGAGACAACTATCTGACCGACGCCGCGACGTTCGAATCCGAGTTCAACCGGCAGCCCGTGCGGGCCGACGATTTCAAGCTCACGCTCGCTGTCTCGCCGCCGTGGATCTCGTTGCGGCTCGAGCGGGCGAAGGATTCGGGCGAGACGGCGGAGCGGGCCGTCAAGCCCGGGAGCGAGCTGGCGCGCATGCTCAAGCGATACGACCCGACGAAATTCTACGTGCGGTTTTTCGTCTGGCCCGACGGCTTCGAGCCGTATCTCATCGCCCGGCAGTTCGTGGCCGACGAGGGCTTTGCCGCCGGCTGGGAACTCGTCACCAGCCCCGACGAGCACCGCATCAGCCTCGGCAAGTATGCCCTCGGCGAAAAGCCGAAGGAGCCGCCGAAGCCAAAGCCCGGCCCGCCGCAGAACGTCGTGGACTGACTCTCCAAACCACCTTTTTCGCCTATCATGACCGCGGATGGCAGATGCTGTCGACCGCCGCAGCGACAGTTCCCTGCGGCTCGCCGGCAACCCCCTGTACGATCGTTCGGCTCACACAGCATGCTCGGTTCTCAACGGACTATGCTTCGTGTCGAACAAGAAGCCCCCGGCGGGAGCCGGGGGACCAGCGGTACAAACGGTCCCGTCGCTTCCGCTCCGGGCTTCCTGCGTCTCACGCATCATCGACCTTTTCAAATCGCCCCTGCCCCCGGAGTCTCTCCACGATGCGCACCCTCTCTGCTCTGACCCTGGTTGCGGTGACATTGGCTCTCGCGCTCGCGGCCGGGAGTGGTCCAGCGGCCGCGGAGCCGACTCCCTCCCGCCTCGACCTCCAGCCGCACGACCATGTCGTGATCGTGGGCAACACGCTCGCGGAGCGGATGCAGTATTTCGGGAACTTCGAGACGCTTCTCCACGCCCGGTTTCCCCAGCACGAACTCTACGTCCGTGACCTCGGCTGGTCGGCCGACGAACTCACGATCCGCCTCCGCTCGCAGGGGTTCCACGATCACGGCAGCAACCTCGCCGACCACGCCCCCGACGTGCTCGTGGCGATGTTCGGGTTCAACGAGTCGTTCGCCGGGCCGGCCGGCCTGCCGAAGTTCGAGAAGGATCTGGCGGCGTTCATCAAGGATCCTTTTTCGCTCGACCGCTACACGTCGCCGGGCGGCGACTGGGATCGCGGCGCGGCGACGAACGAGGCCAAAGCGGCCGCGAAGCCGATCCGCCGGATCGTGCTCGTCGCGCCGCTTGCGCATGAAAACCTGAAGCACCCGAGCCTGCCCGACGGCTCGGACAACAACCGCAACCTCGCCCTCTACACCGAGTCGATGCGGAAGGTGGCCGCCGCGGAGGGAGCGGTGTTCATCGATCTCTTCACGCCCTCACTCGCAGCGATGCAGAAGGCCCAGCAGCCCTGGACGATCAACGGCATCCACGTGAACGAGCACGGCGACGCCGAGGTGGCCCGGCTGCTCGACACGGCGCTTTTTGGCGGCCCAGCGACCGCACCGACGGCTGATCTCGCGAAGCTCCGCGCCGCCGTGAATGAAAAGAGCCTGCAGTTCTTCTACGACCACCGCGGCGTCAACGGCTGCTATATCTACGGCGGCCGCAAGAACCCCTACGGCACGGTGAATTTCCCCGCCGAGTTCAAGAAACTCCGGGCGATGACGGCCGTCCGCGACCGGCGGATTTGGGACGTCGCCCAGGGCAAGCCCGTGCCCGACGCGATCGACGACTCCGGCACCGGTGAGGTGCCGCCAGTCGTGACGAACGTGAAGCCGGAGGCGCTCGCCCCGGCGACGACGGCCGCGGAGTCGCTGGCGCTCATGGAGATCGAGGACGGCTACGAGGTGAATCTGTTCGCCTCGGAGGTCGAGTTTCCCAATCTCGCCAACCCCGTGCAGATGGCGTTCGACGCCAGGGGCCGGCTCTGGATCGCCACGATGCCCTGCTATCCGCAGTATTTCCCCGGCACTCCCGTGGACGACAAGATCCTGATCTACGAAGACACCGACGGCGACGGCAAGGCCGACAAGGAGACGGTGTTTGCCGGCGGCCTGCACCTGCCCACCGGCCTCGAGATCGCCGACGGCGGCTGCTACGTGGCCCAGGAGCCGAACCTCGTGTTCCTCAAGGACACCGACGGCGACGACAAGGCGGACGTGCGCGAGATCGTGCTCGACGGCTTCGACTCGGCCGACTCGCATCATGCGATTGGCGCCTTTGCGAGCGATCCCGCCGGCGGCCTGCTCATGATGGAGGGCACGTTCCATCAGACGGCGGTCGAGACGATTCGCGGGCCGAAGCGGTGCTCCAACGCGGGCATCTTCCGCTATGACCGCAGGCGGGAGCAGTTCGACGTGTTCGTGTCGTATGGCTTCGCGAATCCCTGGGGGCAGACGTTCGACCGCTGGGGCCAGTATTTCGTGGCCGACGCCTCGGGGGGCGCGAACTATTTCGGCACCGCCTTCTCCGGCGATATCGACTATCCGCAGAAGCGGGCGGCGCTGAAGCAGTTTCTGACGAAGCAGTGGCGGCCGACGTCGGGCTGCGAGTTTGTTTCCAGCCGGCAGTTTCCCGACGACGCACAGGGCAACTATCTGTTGAACAACTGCATCGGCTTCCAGGGCGTCTTGCAATACAAGATGCGGGAAGACGGCTCCGGCTTCGCGGCCGATCCGGTCGATCCGCTGCTCAAGTCGAACGACCGCAACTTCCGGCCGGTCGATCTGGAGTTTGGCGCCGATGGCTGCCTCTATCTCGTGGACTGGTACAACCCGCTCGTCGGCCACATGCAGCATTCGCTCCGCGACCCCAACCGCGACCATGCCCACGGCCGCATCTGGCGGGTGAAGGCGAAGGACCGGCCGCTCGTCGCGCCCACGAAAATCGCCGGCGAGCCCGTCGCGAAACTGCTCGATGCGCTGAAGGTGTATGAAGACCGCACGCGGTATCGGGCCCGGGCCGAACTGCGGGCCCGGCCGGCAGCCGAGGTGATTCCGGCCGTCGAAGCCTGGCTGGCGGGGCTGGATCCGAAGGACCCGGAACTGCCGCACCATCTCGTCGAGGCGCTCTGGGTCTTCCAGGCGCAGGACGTGGTCAATGAGCCGCTGCTCGATCGGGTGCTTGGCAGCCCAGAGCCGAAGGCCCGTGCGGCGGCCGTGCGGGTGCTCTCGTTCTGGCGGGAACGGGCGGGCGATGCCTACGGGCGGCTGCGGAAGCTCGTGGCGGACGAGCATCCGCTCGTGCGGCTGGAGGCGGTGCGGGCACTGAGCTTTTTCCGCGATCAGGAGGCGATCAACATCGCGATCGAGTCGCTCGTGATGCCGCAGGACGACTATCTGTCGTACGTCTTCAACGAGACGATCAAAACGCTTTCGCGCCGGGTGCCGGCCGCGGTAGCGGGCGGCGCATCGGGCTCGGCGCGGCCGCTGGTGACGCTGCTCGAAAGCGGCCGGCTGCCGGAGAACCGCGTGGGGACGGCCGTCGGGATGCTGCTCGAGCGTGGCGGCCCAGAGGAACTCGGCTGGCTGTTTGCCGAGTTTCTCGAGCCGAAGAAAATCCCGGCCGGCCAGCGATCCGCGATCGCCGCGGGGCTCGTGCAGGCGGCGGGCGAGCGGGGTATCAAGCCGGCGGGCGAGCGCGGCGGCCTGCGGCCGCTGCTCGAAGGCCCCGACCGTGGCCTGCAGGTTCCCGCGATCAAGCTCGCAGTGGCGTGGCGCGAGGCGTCGCTCGTTCCCGCGCTCCAGGCGCTCGCGGCCGGCGAGAAGGCCGGAGGCGAGCAGCAACGGCAGGCGATCCTCGCGCTCGCCACGCTCGGCACTCCTGAGGCGAAGGCCACGATCGAATCGCTCTGTGAATCGAGCCGGCCGGAACCGGTGCGGCTGTTCGCGATCGCCGCGCTCGCCAGGCTCGACTCGGCGGCCGCCGCGAGCCGAACGGCCGACGTGCTCGCCGGCGTTGGCCCCGACAACCTGCCCAAGGAATTGCTCGACTCACTCCTCGACCGGCGCGACGGCCCGGCAAAGCTCGCCGCGGCCCTCGCGAGCCGACCGCCATCGGCCGACGTCGCGAAGATGTTTCTGCGGCACATGTATGCCACCGGCCGCACCGAGCCTGCCGTCGCCGACGCGCTCACGAAGGCCGCGGGGATCGCGGCGGCTGGGGCTCCGCCCGCCCAGGAGGAGATTCTGCGGCTCGCCGGCGAAGTGATGGCGAAGGGGGACCCGGCCCGGGGCGAGGCGATCTTCCGCCGCGCTGAGATCGCCTGCATGAAGTGCCATGCCGTCGCCAAGGCGGGCGGCGCCATCGGGCCCGAACTGTCGGCCGTGGGCTCGATCTCGCCGCCGGAGTATGTCGTGGCCTCGATCCTCAATCCCGACGCCTCGATCAAGGAGGCGTATGTCACCCGCAACGTGATCACCGATTCCGGCGAGGTGCACACCGGCATCCTCGTCGATCGCGACGACCTGCGGGTGCGGCTCCGCGACGCGACGGGCAAGGTGATCACGATCCCCACGGCCGACATCGAGGAAGAGGTGGAGGGCACGTCGCTCATGCCCAAGGGGCTGACGACGTTCCTCACGGAGCAGGAGTTTCTCGATCTGGCACGGTTCGTGTCGGAGCTCGGCAAGCCGGGCCCCTATGCGATCCGCTCGACGCCCACGATCCAGCGGTGGAAGCTGCTCGAGAATCCGCCGGCCGATCTTGCAAAGGCGGCGGCCGACGTGATTCCCACCGATGAGGAGTTCGAGAAACTGATCGTCAAAGGCCCTGGCCTCCGCTGGCGGAGCGCCTACGGCAAGACGGCCGGCGGCCTGCCGCTCGATGAGCTGGTCGCGCCGGCCGGCTCCGGCCTGCAGACGCTCTGGCTGCAGGGGGAGATTCTCGCCGACGGCCGCCCAGGCCCGGTCGATCTGCGAATCACGGCGC
>CAMDDA010000123.1 GCA_945890755.1 Candidatus Kuenenia stuttgartensis | reverse complement strand
TCAAAGTCGTCGGCCATCGCCTCCACCACGGCGTCCGTAATCGTCGGCACTGCGGGCGTGCCGGCCAGTTCCGGCCAGAGCCGGGCCTGGGTCTCGAGATAGGTGCGGGCCAGCCCCAGTAGGCTGGGCCGCGCGGTCAGGCCAAAGTCATCGCCGCGGAGCCGGCCGCGGCCGTGTCGATATCCATTCGAATTGTCAGAGGAACCAAACGAGCCATGCCCGGCGTCGCCGGGACCTGAAGTAATGTCAAACATTGGAGAAATCCTCATGGCGACCATGAAAGTGGTCACCGAGGGGTTCCTCCGTCATCCGCCTGCCGGTCAGAGCCCGATGGGCCCGAACGCCAGCCAGATGGCCGCCGCTTGATCGCGAACCGCCCCAGCTCGGCCGCCGTGAAATGCACGTACGGCCCGAGAATCAGGGCAACTTTCGACAAATGGTACGGCCTCGTGCACAATACTGAGCAGCCGGCCGCTGCTATTGGGAGTGTTGCTTCGGTTGAGCGTGATCAGGCCGCGACCCTGATCAATCGCAAACGTCAGCAGCAAATGATCTGGAACGGATTGCCCGCCAAGGCCGCTTTCCTGCACGGTCATGACGTCGTGCCCCAGGCGGCGCAGTTCTTCCGCCACAGGGAGCGGAACATTTTCATTCGTGTACAGCTTGGCCACGAAGCGGCAGTCCTCAGGCGGTTTCGTTGTCGCGGATCTGCTGCTCGATTTCGGCCGGGTGGGCATGCCAATAGGCCCACGTTTCGACCAGATCCTGTGCCCGCAGCGTCGGGTAGGCCCGCAAGAGGTCGGCCTCGTTGGCCCCGAGCCTACGTGTCTGAACGAGCAGCCACACGGGAATCCGCGTGCGAACGGCGCAAGGCTCACCACCGCAGACATCCGGCCGGGTGTCGATCCCGGGGAAGCTTTCGTCAAGCTGGGAGACGATGTCTGTCATCAGCCGCGCCTTCTCGCCCCGCGTGAGGCGGCCAATCAGATCGATTGCCTGTTCAAGGGACGTCATTCGAGCCTCTCTTCGCTCGGTAACTCAATGGACCTGAACACGCCACGATAAAGCCTTTAATCGAGAAGTGCACAAAGAGGCACTGACACAAGCCACCGCCATGACGCCCGCCGCTGACTCTGCGTCAGCGACACCAGACCACACCCGCGTTGCTACGACGTCTTCGGAGACTGACCCCTCCCAGTTTCTGTACCAGTGCTCATGAGAGCGTTGGGGAGGGGGTCAATCGATGAGTTTACGCGGATGTGTCCGGCGATCGACGTCGGGAGGTGTTCGACGCGCCACTGCAGGTCACAGGTCGACTCAGACTATTTCGTAGGCCTGTTCCTGGTGCTCGGAGAGGTCGAGTCCCATCTGTTCGACCTCGCGGCTCGCCCGCATGCCGACCAAGCGATCGACGAGCAGAAATGCGACGACCGACACGACGCCGCTCCAGGCGGCCGTGACGAGCACGCTCGCCGCCTGCCAGCCGACCTGGCTGGCGATCGAGTCGTGGCCGATGCCCGTGCCGCCGAAGGCCGGGGCCGCGACCACGCCAGTCAGCACCGCACCCACGATGCCCCCCACGCCGTGTACGCCGAACACGTCGAGGCTGTCGTCGTAGCCAAAACGGTGCTTGAGCGACGTGGCCGACCAGTAGCAGATCACCGCCGAGAGGCAGCCCAGGACGATCGCCCCGAGCGGCCCGGCCGTACCGCTGGCCGGCGTGATGGCCACGAGCCCGGCCACTGCGCCAGTGGCCACGCCGAGAGCCGAAGCCTTGCGGTGCCACACCAGTTCGATCGCCATCCAGGTGGTGGCAGCTGCGGCCGCGGCGAGATGCGTGACGAGCAGGGCCATCGCCGCGGTGCCGTTGGCGGCCAACGCGCTGCCGGCGTTGAAGCCGAACCAGCCCACCCAGAGCATGCCAGTGCCCATGACCGCGAGGGGGAGGTTGTGGGGCCGCATGGTCTGCTTGGGAAATCCGTGACGGGGGCCCACGAGCAGGCACGCGACGAGGCCCGCGATGCCCGCATTCACGTGCACGACCGTGCCGCCGGCGAAGTCGAGCACGCCCCAGCGGTGGAAGAGCGCACCCTCGCCAGCCCAGGCCATGTGGCAGATCGGCAGGTAGGAAAAGGTGAACCAGAGCACGGAGAACAGCAGCATGCCGGCAAACCGCATCCGCTCGGCGAACGCGCCGACGATCAATGCCGGCGTGATGATCGCGAAGGTCATTTGGTAGGCTGCAAACAGCGATTCAGGGATCGTGCCAGTGAGCGACTCGGGCGTGATCCCACGAAAGAAGCACTTCGACGTGCCGCCGAGGAACAACTGCACGGATCCTCCGTCGGTAAAAGCCAGGCTGTAGCCGTAGGCCACCCAGAGCAGCGATATCACACCGGCGGTCGCCAGGCACTGGACGAGCACTGACAGCACGTTCTTGCTCCGCACGAGGCCGCCATAAAACAGCGAGAGCCCCGGGAGGGTCATGAACAGCACGAGCGCCGTGGCCACGATCATCCAGGCTGTGTCGCCGCCGTTGAGCGCGGGGGCGGAGTCTTGAGCGGCGGCGTCGGCCGCTGACAACGCCGCCAGGCAGAGGGCCGGAGGAAATGAAAATGCAGCCGTCGCCGGCCACCGCCGCCCGGACCGGCTTGCTCCGCGAAATCCGCTCACGCTGAAGACCTCCAGAAGAATTTGCCTACGCAGGCCTGCACTTTAACGGGCACGTGCGGCAAAACCCAGGCGTGGCCGATTTCTTCTCGCTGAGAACGCATTTGCTCTTCGTCCCGAGCGTGACGCGCGGCGTCGGCGCGACACAGAATCCGCTTACGGGGCGCGAATATCGAGCAGTTTTGAGAGTGCTTCCCGCACGACGGCGATGCGGCTCGGCAGGTTGTGGCTGCCCGCGTAGGCGTCTATGGCCTCCAGCACCCGAGTCTCGTCGGTCGTGAACACGGTTCCGACAGGCACCCGTCCGTCAGTGCGGGCGTTTTCCTCGCGTGCCCAGGCGGCGATCTCCGGCCGCTCCGCCTCGATGTGTGCAAATCGACGTCGATGCCGCCACACCCGTAGTCGCTCCTTGAGTTGGAGCCGCCTGGCGAGCGTGGGCCGCCGGCGATCAAACTCCGTGATGGCTGCGTCGATCGCGGCGACCAGCCGTTCGTGACCACCGACCCGCACGGCCGCCGCGCGGAGCACGATGCGGTCGTTGCGGACGCTCGTGTCGGCGATGCGCAGGGCGCGGCCGTTGAGCGGAGGCGGCTCACCGGGAAACGACGGCAGGCGGCAGCCGCCGCCGAGCACATCGAGGCAAATGCGCGTCAGCATGCACTTCTCACAGGTGCCACAGTTTGGCCCACCGTGATAGCAGACCCGCAGATGCTCGAGCAGCACCGGCTCCTCCAGCACGCGGGCGATCTTCTCCGGCCGACTGACGAGCCCGTCGAGCAGGATCGGAGCGGCCGCAGTGCCGAGCTGGGGATCGAGCCCCGGGTGTGAGCCCCATGGGAGATCCCACATCGTCGCCTCATCCGCCGAGGCGGCGACGCGCATCGTCGCAAAGCGATCAGCAAGCAGATGCCGGAGTCCCGCGAGCATCGAGCCGTGGTACTCGATCCAGCCGAGATAGGGGTGTATCTGAGCCGGGAGGTCGGTCTCGAGCACGATCGGCTCGATCCGGTAGGCCTCCGCGACCTGCCGGATCGTCTCCGCCAGCCACGCGGCCCGCCCATGATCGGCCGGATCGACGTCGCAGCCGATCACGGTGACAAGCCCATCGAGTTGGCCGCGATTGGTGGCCAGCGAGTAGGAGGAATCGACTCCTGCGGAGAAGAAGACTCCGTGACCGCGGTCCCCGGGATAGGTCGAGTCGGCAGGCTGTGCAGTTACCTCCACGGGGCGGCAGCCCGGCGTCCAGCCCGCGACCATCCGCTGCACGGCAGCCGACGACGCAATCAGTCCCCTGTCGACCGGGGCGTCGATCCGCAGTCGGCATCCGAGTTCGATCGCCGGGAGCAAGCCGAAGCAGAGCAAGGCATCGCCACTGGCGCGCAGGACGGGCCCCGACGACCGCACGAAGCTCCGCAACCACGGGCGGCCGTCGCGCGTCATCGTGATCCGCACGACCCGCGGGTCGGCGGAGGCCTCGAAGCCGATGCCGATCTCGTGGCTCATGATGATGGCACCGCGTGGGTCCGACGCCGCAGGGCGACGATCGCCTCGCGCTGACCGCGCATGCGGTCGCGAATGCTGCGGCGTCGCAGACAAACACGGGCGTCGGCGAGGTCGAGTTCGAGCGTGCGAAGCCCGACTGCTGCCGGCCTGCCTGTTGGCCGGCCGATCGTGCCGGCGATGCTGCTCACCCGATAGACGGCCCGTCGCGTGGTGCCTGCCGTGGGGCGACAGACGAGCCGGCCCGTGGGGCCGAGCGTCGCTACGAGTCGCTCGGCGTGGGCAAGCGTCGTCGTGGGGGCGATGTCGAGTTCACCGGGCACGGGCCGGCGGTAGCATGCAAGTGATTCGTCCTGAGGCGTGGCAGCCAGCGAGCCGTCGAGGTAGGGGATCGCGGATGACGCCACGAGGTCCGCAGCCGCATCTGCGAGCGCGGCGTCCCATTCCGCGTAGCCGCCGGCGTTCGGATACGGCACCCGTCGCTCGTCGATGACAGGCCCCTCGTCGACGCCCTCGGTGAGCACATGCAGGCACACGCCGCCAGCATCGTGGCTGCGGCCCTCGGCGAGCATGGCGAGTCGCGGACAGGGGCCGCGGTAGCGGGGCAGGAGCGCCGGGTGCACATTGAGCGCCCGGGCGGCGAAGTGATCGAGCAGCCCGCTGGGAATGATCTGTAGTCCGAAGAGATTGAGCAGCACGTCGGCGGCGACCGCTTCGGCGCGGACCGCCGCCTCCGGCCACGCGCGCAGGAGGCCGCAGGGGTGAATGCGGATGCGGTGGCGTCGGATGATCTGCCGAACGCTGAACCGCGGAAACGCAACGGCCAGTGGCTGGCGGATCGGCCGGGCCAGCGACGACCGCGGCGGACACCAGACCTCGGCCACCTCATTGCCGGCCTGGAGCCAGGCATCGAGGGCCCGCGCGGAGATCCACGTCTCTTCGGCGAGAACGATGGCTCGGTGTGGCATGGATCGTGCCGCACGAGGCGGGTCGAAAAACGTGAAGAAGGTCGTGATCCGTATCGTAACGCGACTCGTGCTCGTCGTGATCCGATGCCCCGTCCGTCACCCGCGCAGGATGCCCTCATGTCGGACACCCGCACGAACGACCGACTCCCCCCAGCCTCGCCAAACTGCCGCATGATTCACCACGCAGGACGTGCCGTTCACGGAAGCCTTATTCCCGGCTGCACTCCGCCGCCAGTCCCGGCCGAAAGAGTCGATACGACCGGGAGGAGGCGAGCGGAATGAGGGGTTTGCAGCGATCTGCTGCCGCCATTGCGGCCGCCTGGCTGGCGTGCATCTACCCGGTGTTCGCCGTCGAGTTTCGTGAACTCGACACCGACCGTGATGCGTTCACGCCGGCGACCACGACCGCGAAGCTGGGCACCATCCTCACCGAGGGGTCGTATGTCTGGATCGACAACCGCGGCACCCCGGCCACGAACAGCTTCCCCGAATTGCTCGTGCGGATCGGCGCCCGCGAGCGGTTCGAGTGGCGGATCGGTTTCAACTACGAACAGGGCTCGGGGGGCAGCGTCGTCGCGGCGGTCGAAGTCGGCGAGCCGCCGCTCGGTGAGGCGGGAGCCGACGAGGCCAATCTGCTCTACGGCTGCAAGGTCCGCGTCACCGATCAGGACGGCTGGCTTCCGCGGAGCGCGGCCATCATCGAGGGCTTCACGCCCGTGGCCGGCGATGTGATGGGCACCGAGCCGGTGGCCACCTACGCCTTCGGCTGGCAGTTGCCGGAAGAGTGGCGGTTCGACACGGCGATCCGCTACGCCTATGCCGACAGTGAGGAGGGGCGATTCGACCGCTGGATGCCGTCGGTCGTGCTGCGAATTCCGATCACGGACCGCTGGGAGGTGCATGCCGAATGGTTCGGCTCCTGGAGCCAGGGGCTCGCCGACGACTCCGTGCGCCCTTTCGCCGGCCCCGGCACGCACTTCATGATCACCCCGCGGTTCGAGATCGGCTGCCGCATGGGCTGGGGCCTCACCCGCGATGCGGCGGGCTACTTCGTCGACACCGGTGCCGGCTGGCGGTTCTGACATCGCTCCGGCAACGCTACACTCGCGGCATGCTCCAATATCTGATTCGACACGGCGAGAGTGTGTCCAACGCGGCCGGTCGCGTGCAGGGCCAAGAGGACGTGGAACTCTCGGCGGCGGGCCGCGATCAGGCGGAGGCCGTCGCGGCGTGGACCCGGGCGCTGCTCGGGGCTGACGATGCCCCGCCCGTGGACGAACTGTGGTCGAGTCCTCTCCGCCGGGCCCGCGAGACGGCCGAAGCGATCGCGACCGCGACGGGCCTCCCGCTCAGGATCGAAGACGATCTTCGCGAACTGCACGCCGGCATCTTTCAGGGCCATCTCTGGGCCGATCTCGAAGAGCGGTTTCCCGATGCAGTGGCCAAGTGGCGGAGCGGCGATGCCGACTTCGCCATCCCCGGTGGCGAGTCGCGGGCACAACTGGCGGCTCGGGGCCGCGCGGTCCTCGAACTGCTGGCGGCTCGTCCCGCCAGGGGGATGATCGTGGTCGCCCACGGCGGCATTCTCACGGCCGCACTGGGCAGCCTCGTCGGCAAGGCGCACCCGCTCCTGGCGGCCGCCGCCGAGCGGCCGTTCACGAAGTTGCCGGCGCTCGCCAACTGCTCGATCACGCGGGTCCGCTGGCCGGGCCCCGAACTCGTGTCGTTCAACGACACCGCCCACCTGGCCGGACCATCAGGTTCCGAGGCCTGAGCCGAGCCAGCGGTGCGGCTCATCGGCAACGACGCGGCGGGGGCGATGGGGAAAAAGCGAGTGGCTCAGGGCTTGTATGGGGCTCCCATACAAGCCCCCAGGCGCGAGCCGGGGCATCCCGACGCGGAAACATCGACGATCTATGTGAATCCGGCCGACCTGCTACACTTTGGGCGTCAGGAGAGAGTCGCGAGACCGCCGAAGGCCGAACGCTCAGGCAAAAGTACTGACGACACACACTGTTGGAGAGTGATCCGATCCGGCGCCCGCGGGCGGCGGAGCGAATCCACCGAAGGGGCAACCCGCGGGCTGAAGTCCGCGGCGAATCTCTCAGGTTCCAGGACAACAGGGTTCCGCGGGCAGGATGATTTTCTGCCCGCACGCTGTGGAGCCCTGCCATGTCGGATCTGCTCACTGCCCCCGCCGCCTCTCGCTCTGCCTCCGCCCGTGCGGCTGCCGCCGCCATCCCGCTGTCGCAGCTGGAGCATGCGGCTGAGTTTCGCGGCCGGCACATCGGCCTCTCCGCCGCCGATCAGCGTGCGATGCTCGATCTCATCGGTGAGGCGTCCTGCGAGTCGCTCGTCGCAGGCATCGTGCCGGCCAGCATCGCCCGCCGCGAGTCGATGCGGCTGCCACCTCCCATCACCGAGTCCGCCGCGCTCGCCGAACTCCGCGCGATCGCTTCCCGGAACAAACTGCTGACGAGCTTCATCGGCCAGGGCTATCACGGCACGCACACTCCCGGCGTGATCCTCCGCAACATCCTGGAAAATCCCGCCTGGTACACCGCCTACACGCCCTATCAGGCCGAGATCAGCCAGGGACGCATGGAAGCGCTCGTCAACTTCCAGACGATGATCTGCGACATGACGGGGATGCCGATCGCCAACGCATCGCTCCTCGACGAGGCGACGGCTGCCGCGGAGGCGATGACGCTCGCCCGGCGGTCGTCACAGGCCGCGAGTCCCGTGTTCCTTGCCGACTCGCGGTGCCATCCGCAGACACTCGAAGTGCTCCGCACGCGGGCCCGACCGCTTGGCATCGACGTGCGCGTCGGCGATGTCGCCACGCTCGTCGCCAACACCGACCACTTCGGTGTGCTCGTGCAATATCCCGCCACCGACGGCGAGATCATCGACCACCGCAGCCTGGCGGAGCATGTGCATGCCAGGCAGGGCGTGCTCTGCGTGGCGGCCGATCTCCTGGCACTCACGCTCCTCGTGCCACCCGGCGAGTGGGATGCCGACATCGTCGTCGGCACGACGCAGCGGTTCGGCATGCCGATGGGCTGCGGCGGCCCACACGCCGCCTACTTCGCCTGCCGCGACGCTTTCAAACGGTCGATGCCGGGGCGGCTCGTGGGCGTGAGCATCGACGCTCACGGCCGGCCCGCCTATCGACTCGCCTTGCAGACCCGCGAGCAGCACATCCGCCGCGAGAAGGCCACGTCGAACATCTGTACGGCGCAGGTGCTGCCGGCGGTCGTGGCCAGCATGTATGCCGTTTATCACGGCCCCAATGGCCTCACGCGGATCGCCCGGCGGGTCGCCGCCTACACGGCGATTCTCGCCGCCGGGTTGCGCCAACTCGGCGCGACGGTGAAACATACCCATGCCTTCGACACGCTCGCCCTCGACACCGGTGCCCACACCGCAGCGATTGCCGCGGCCGCCCGCGCCGCGGGCATGAACCTGCGGACCCTCGACGAGCGGACGCTCTCGATCGCCCTCGACGAGACCACCGGCCGCGGCGACATCGTACGACTCTGGCAACTCTTCGCCCGGCCGGGTGCGCCGTTGCCCGAGGTTTCGGCCTTCGAGGCCGGCGTCGAGCCACTCATCCCGCCGCCGCTGCGACGGACCAGCGAGTTCCTCGCGCATCCGGTCTTCAACACGCATCACTCCGAGACGAGCATGCTCCGCTACATCCGCTCGCTCTCCGACAGGGATCTCGCGCTCGACCGCAGCATGATCCCGCTCGGTAGTTGCACGATGAAACTCAACGCCACGAGCGAGATGATTCCGATCACGTGGCCGGAGTTCGCCCACGTGCATCCCTTCGCTCCTGCCGACCAGCAAGAGGGCTACCACATCCTGGATCGCCAGTTGCGGGCGTGGCTCTGCGAGGCCACGGGCTATGCCGGCATCAGCCTCCAGCCGAACGCGGGCAGCCAGGGAGAATATGCCGGCCTGCTCGTTATCCAGGCCTGGCAGCGGGCCCGGGGCCAGGGCCACCGCACCATCTGCCTGATCCCGTCGTCAGCCCACGGCACCAACCCGGCCAGCGCCCAGATGGCGGGCATGGAGGTGGTGGTGACCGGCTGCGACCCGCAGGGCAACGTCGATCTCGCCGAGCTGGAGGCGAAGTGCGAGCACTATTCCGACCGGCTCTCGGCCGTGATGATCACCTACCCGAGCACGCACGGGGTGTTCGAGACCGAAGTGAAGCGGCTCTGCGAGATCGTGCACAAGCACGGGGGCCGCGTGTACGTGGACGGCGCCAACATGAACGCGCTCGTCGGCGTAGCCGCCCCTGGTGATTTCGGCGGTGACGTCAGCCACCTCAATCTCCACAA
>CAMDDA010000122.1 GCA_945890755.1 Candidatus Kuenenia stuttgartensis | reverse complement strand
CGCAGCCAGGATGGCGGAGCGAAGGCGGCATCCGAGCGAGCGAAGAACAGGATGTTCGTAGCGAGCGTCCGGCTCTCGGGGCGTGGGCAGCCCCGAACTCGCACCTCACGGAGACGAACCCAATGCTCGCAGCCGCGCCTCGAGCAGTCGGCTCTTGGGTTCCGACTCGATGCGCGGATCGGCCGCGAGGGCTGCGAGCAGCTTGTCGAGCCGCTCGGCGACTCCGTGCTCCAGATTCAAGAGCAGGTGCTGCCTGCCCTGCATGGCACACAGCCCGCCGGGGAGATCGCCGAGCACCTCCTCGCGGACGACGTAGCCGAGATCGAGGGCCAGCTGGCGGGCCTCCTCGTACAAACCGAGCGTGTCTGCCATGAGAACGACCTCGACATGCGCGACTCAACGGCCGGGTCCGGCAGGCAGCCCGCGCTTCTCGCGCCGCTCCTCCATGGCCCGGCGATACTCGACGTAGCGGGCCCGCTGCTCCGGCGTCGTGCGGTCGATCATCGACTTCCGCCACTTGTTGCGGTCCTCCTCGGTGCGGCTGCCGCGTGGTCCACGGGGAGCGTTGCCGCCGCTCTTCGCGGCGCCCGAATCCCCACCGCCCGCGGTCCCTCCGCCACCGCCGAGCGCCGCCATGGCCCCGCGACCTACCTCGAACGCCTTGCGCATCATTTCTTCCTGATCGATTTGGCGGTCGAGCACGGCCAGCCGCTGCTGGGGAGGTGCGGTGAGATACTCGTCGATCCGGGCCCGGAACGCCTCGCGAAACATGCTGCCGCCAGACCGCTCGACCTGCTGCCGGAGGTTCGGGGGCAGGGCCTCGATTTTGTCGCGGATCTCGCCCATCGAGGCCATCGCCGCAGTCGCCTCCGCCATGGTCTGCGGGCCGCCCGACGCCGTCATCTTCTGCCGGGCCGCCTCCTGCATGGCCTTGATCTCGAGCACCCGCGGATCGGTGGCGAACCGGAACCACCCAAGCAGCCAGGCGACGAGCAAGGCCACGAGCACGAGGCCGCCCAGAGTCACCGTCCAGATACCGATCGTCGAGCCGGCGGCGGAATCGCGCCGGGAGCGGGAAGCCGTGCGCATGCATCACCTACAGGTTTTCGACGTGACCATCGAAGTAAAGAAAATTACGCGCCCCCTCGGGGGGCGTCCAATTCGGGTCGTCGGGGTCGTTCGGATCGAGTTCGGCACTCCCCAGCAAGGCCGCGTAGCCGGTCGCATGGAACGGCCCAAACTCGTAGAGCACCCAGAGCTTCGACGACGCCAGTTGGTTGCCGCTGCGCCGTGCGGTCAGCACCTGCTCGCGAGTCTTGTTCGCCAGCCGCAGACCGGGGTATTCGTAGCTCGTTCCCTCGTAGGGGAGCGTGGCATATTCCTTGGGCCGGTCCGCCTCGGGAATCCGCTCGTAGGCCGCCTTGATCTCATCCGCCTTCGGGCCCGTGCGAACGAAGTAGACCGAGTCCGACGGGCAGCGAAACACCTCGCGGGCGTTCTCCGTGAAGGGACCGAGCACGGCGGCGATGCTGGGCCGCACCGGGCGGTCGGCGCGCCAGAACTCGAGTTCGGCACTCGGCAGGCCGGGCGCGTCGGGAAACCGCCCTTTCTGGCCGCCCCCAGTCTTGCGGTCGAGGTACAGCTGAAACGCCAGGCCGATCTGCTTGAGGTTCGACTTGCAGGCCGTCCGGCGGCCCGCCTCCCGCACCGATTGCACCGCCGGCAGCAGCATCCCGATGAGCAGGCCGATGATGGCGATCACCACCAGGAGTTCGACCAGCGTCATGCCGCCGCGGCGTTCACCTGGCGTCGGGTGGATGCCAGCGGATCTGGCCGACGATCGTCTGCGGTTCAAGGCAAATGCACTCAATTTGGAAGACTGTTCAGGCGGGGCGGGGGTCGCCTGCCGCAAAGTTGAACGGTCGAGACGCCGTAACGGCTCACGGCACCCGATTGTACAGGGGCCGAAGCCTCCACGACGATACCTCCCCTGAGACATAAGTCTCGACGCGACAACCAGTTCGGCTGCGCGGACTGGGAAAACAGCCCCGGTCACCGCGAGTCTGACCGTCGGGCGGGCCATTCCGGCGGGGCGATCATCGCCGGCACGGGCATTTCATGGACAGCCAGCACCTGCAGCGACAACTCGACGCGGAGCGGGCCCGCCACGCCGCGGAAGTGGCGGCGCTGCGGAGCCAGCTGCTCGAAGCCCGCAAGTCCGCCACGCTCGGCGAACTCCTCGGCACGACCACCCACGAGTTCAACAACGCGCTGACCACGATCCTCAATTATGCCCGGCTGGGGCTGCGGCACGGCGACCAGCCCACCCGCGACAAGGCTCTGGGGCGGATTCTCTCAGCCGGCACCCGGGCGGCGAAGATCACGGCGAGCGTGCTCTCCATGGCCCGCAACCGCACCACCCGCTTCGAACCGGTCGATATCGGTCAACTCGTGGACGAGGTGCTCGTGCTCCTCGAGCGGGAGATGATCAAGTACCGCGTGCAAGTGGAGCGGGAGTTCGGCCCCGCGCCCCGCGTGTCGGCCAATCCGAGCCAGCTGCAGCAGGTGCTGCTCAACCTGCTCGTCAACGCCCGGCAGGCCATGCCCACCGGGGGCCGGCTCATCCTCCGCATCGCCCACGACGAGGCCACCGGCCTCGTCGACCTGACCGTCCGCGACACGGGCTGCGGCATGACGCCCGATGTCATGCGACGGATGTTCGACCCTCACTTCACCACGAAGTCGGGCCCCGACGCGACCGGCAAGGGGGGCAGCGGCCTCGGCCTCGCCACCTGCCGCGAGATCGTGGAGGCCCACCGGGGCCGGATCCGCGTGGAGAGCGCCCCGGGCCGCGGCACGGCGATCACGATCCGCCTGCCGATGCTCCAGGCCAGCGAACGCCGCGGGGCGTAGGGTGAGGTAGCCCGTTGCGGAGCAACGGGCCTACAGTTCGAAAATACGCCCCGAACCCACACCACAGGAGGTCGACCCGCTTGAGCCTACCGCGGAGCCCTACGCGCTCTTCGGGCGGGCTTCGCGGAGCGGCACGACGGGCTCCACGCCCGCGACGTTCCGCTCGTTGATCACGTAGGTGCTGCCCTGGTGGTCGGGCAGGTCGAACATGATGTCGAGCATCGTGTCTTCCATGATGCTCCGCAGCCCGCGGGCGCCCGTGTCCTTCTTCATCGCCTTGCGGGCGATCGCCACGAGGGCCTCGTCGGTGAACTCGAGCTGGCAGTTCTCCAGCCCGAACATCTTCTGATACTGCTTGACGAGGGCGTTCTTTGGATCCTGCAACACCTTCACGAGCGCCTGCTCATCCAGCGGCTGGAGCGACGAGAGTACGGGCAGTCGGCCGACGAGTTCGGGGATCAGCCCGAATTCCAGGATGTCGTCGGAGTCGACCTGCGGGAGGAGTTCGGCCAGCGTGGCGTCGCCGCGGGCCCCGCTGGGCTGGCCGAAGCCGATCGTCCGCTTGCCCAGCCGCTTGGAGATGATCTTGTCGATGCCCACGAACGTCCCGCCGCAGATGAACAGGATGTTCGAGGTGTCGATCTGAATGTATTGCTGCTCGGGATGCTTCCGACCACCCTGCGGTGGCACGTTGGCCACCGTGCCCTCGAGCATCTTGAGGAGCGCCTGCTGCACGCCCTCGCCCGACACGTCCCGGGTGATCGAGACGTTTTGGCTCGTCTTTCCGATCTTGTCGATCTCATCGATGTAGAGCACGCCCCGCTGGGCCGCCTCGATGTCGAAGTCGGCCGCATTGAGCAGCTTGAGCAGGAGGTTCTCCACGTCCTCGCCGACATAGCCCGCCTCGGTGAGCGTCGTCGCGTCGCCGATGGCGAAGGGCACGTCGAGGATGCGGGCCAGCGTACGGGCAAGAAGCGTCTTCCCCGAGCCGGTGGGCCCGAGCAGCAAGATGTTCGACTTGTCGACCTCGACGTCGCTCCCCTCACTACCGAGATTGAGCCGCTTGTAGTGCGTGTGGACCGCGACGGCGAGCACCCGCTTGGCGTGATGCTGGCCGATCACGTATTGGTCGAGATGCTTGACGATCTCGCGGGGGGACGGGATCGCGGTGAAGAGCTGCTTGCTCGTGCCGCGCCGCCGCTTCTCCTGTTCGAGGATCGACTGGCAGAGTTCGATGCATTCGCCACAGATATAGACGTCGCCCGGCCCCTCCACGAGCGGCCCCACGTCGCGGTAACTCTTGCGGCAGAACGAACAGAAGGCGTTCTTCTTGGTCGTCCCGCCGGCACCGCGCCGTCCGAGGCTGCCGCCGACGTCTTTTCCTGTTGGCATGAATCACTTCCTCCCGTGGTCCGGCCCGACGGCATCGACGGGCGGCCGGTGCCGGCCGTCGATGGCGGGTGCGCCGCCCCGCAACCGCGGTTCGACGAGCGTTCTTATCTTTCGGTATTCCTCTTCGCTGAGCACACCCTCGTCGCGGAAATTTTTGGAGTCCGACAGGGTCTTTGCCCAATCGCCACGATCGTCACCCGACTTCAGCCACCTCCGCCGGATCACCACGGCTCCACCGACCCCGGCTGCCGTGAGCAGGACGAGGATGGCGATGCTGACCAGGAGCGACGGCACGTCTCTGACCGGCGAAATGCCGGCTCCTCGTGGCGACCAGAGGCTGACTCGGCGAGAGAATCCTCTGGGTGACCCGCCCGGCACCAGACCGGTTCGACGCCGTGTCGCATAGTATGCCAGCCGACCGGGCGGCCGGTCCATATTCCGGCATCTACCCAAACTGCCTGGCCCACCTGACCGATGTCAGCCGGCGCTCCGGATCAGGCAATCTGGGCCGCGGATTCCGGTTCTCCGGAAAATGAGTGACTTTTCCGGCGCGGGATGCCGATTCAACCGGTATGGGTGTTTTCACGCTCTTGCACGATGTCGGCACACAGCCCAAATGGCGTCGCGCCGGCTGTTTCACGGCTGCACTGGCAGTCGTGTGGGCGGGTGTGGCTAGCGGTGCAGCCGCGGAGCCCGGCGGCCTGCCGGACCTTGTGCGCACGAAGCACCGTACGTTTGCCATCCCCTTCCGGCTGCCGAAGTCGCAGGATCCCGACGCCACGGCGGCCGCAGAACGGGTCGTGCTCCACGTGTCGAAGGATCTCGGCGGGTCGTGGGATCCGGCCGGCGAGACGGCGCCGAGCACCGGTTCGTTCACCTACACGGCCGACGTCGATGGCGAGTATTGGTTTCGGCTGCGGGCCATCGACCGCAAGGGGCGGGCCCGCGGCGGCGAGGGCCCCGACATGCGGGTGCTCGTCGATGCCGCCGGCCCCCGGCTCACGGCCCGCGTGTGGAAGGGCGCCGACGGCGAGATCGTCTGCCGTTACGCGGCGGTCGACGATTCGATCAATGTCGAGTCGCTCAAGGTCGAGTATCGCGGTCCCGGAATCCCAGGCTGGAAGACCGTCGCCGCGGAAGGCATCCTCGCGCGGGAGTCACCGGCGCATCTCGTGGGCGAGGAAATCTGGTGGGCCGGCGAGAAGGTCGATTCGCTCACCGTGAAGATCGGCGTGACCGACTCCTCGGGCAATCAGACCGTCAAGCAGTTCACGCTCGAACCGACCGATCCCCGGATCGATCAGGCCGCGCTCGCGACGGAGCTCGGCGTGCCGCCCCTCCCCTCCCAGTCCGAACCGGATGCGGTCGCCACGACGTCAGGGCCGCCCGCCTCTGCTCCAGTTGCGCAGCCGGCGCCGCGCGGAAACGGCTGGACGCAGGAAACCGCATCCTGGTCGCCCGACGGCTCCCGGCCGCAGGCTTCCAGCCGCGGCCCCACCGGTGGCCACAGTGTGCTCGTGAATCGGCCCGGGGAAGCAGCGGCGACCGCCGTGGGGTATCGAGCAAGCCCCCAGGCGCAAGCCGGGGGATCGCCCGCAGCACTACAGCCCGACATGGGCGGCGTTTCGGGCGCCATCGGAGGTGGCCTCGAGTATCGCGGCAAACCGCTGCATCTCTCCCGCTTCCGCCGGTTTCAATGGGACTACGAATCGCCGGCGACGAAGGGAGCCGGCGGCCCGCTCGTCGCGGAGCTCTGGAGCACCCGGGACGGCGGCGTCACCTGGCAACGGTCGGCGGTCGATGACGACGGCCGCAGCCCCATTCAGGTCGAACTGCCGGCGGCGGGACTCTACGGCTTCAGGCTGGAACTGACTGCCGGCGGCACCGGTGGACCGCGGTCGGGCGACGCCCCCGAATCATGGGTCGGCATCGACGAGGAGCCGCCCCACGTCGAGCTCATCGACGTCGCCGGCGATGGTGCGGACGATCAGACGACGCTGGTCATCCGCTACGCCGCCCGCGACCCGCTCCTGGCGCCGAACGGCACCCGCATCCTGTATTCGCCCAATCGCGACGGCCCCTGGGCGACGGTCGCCTCCGGCCGCGACAACCAAGGTGAACACCGCTGGCAGCCCGACCGCAGCGTGCCCGCGCGGGTGTTCATCCGGGTCGAGGTCACCGACGCCGCGGGCAACCAGGGCGCCGCCACGACATCCGATGCGATCGCCGTCGCCCAGTCGAAGTTCACCGGTCGGCTTGGCGGCCTGCGACCCGCGCCCCCGGCCGGACAATAACCGGCACGAGGCCGGCAAGGGAGTGTGCGCATGAGCCCCTGGTGGTCAGGATGGGGATCTCCGAGGCGGGGCGACCTGCCGGGACTGATCATTCCCGGCGCGATGAAGGGGGGCACGACCTCGCTGTTCCGCTATCTGGAAGGACACCCGCAGTTGGCCCCGGCGCCGCGGAAGGAAGTGCATTACTTCGACCATCATTTCCATCGTGGCCCTGCCTGGTATCGGCGGCAATTCCCCGCCACGCGCCCGACGGCATCCGACGCGGCCCCCATCGCCTGCGAGGCGAGTCCATACTACATGTTCGAGCCGCGGGTGCCGCAGCGGGTACATGAACTCGTTCCGGACGTGAAGCTCGTGTTCCTGCTGCGCGACCCCGTCGAGCGGGCCTTCTCCCACTACCACAACAATCGGCGGCTCGGCCGCGAACCGCTCGACTTCGAGGCCGCCCTCGATGCCGAGGACGACCGGACGCTCGCCGAGGAGGATCGGCTCCGCGTCAATGCGCTGCATGTGAGCGAGCCGCACCGGCTCTACTCCTACCGTCGCCGTGGCCTCTACGCCGAGCAACTGCTCCGCTGGCAGGCCTGTTTCCCTGCCGACCAGATGCTCGTCATCGATTCTCGCCGGCTGTTCACCGACCCGACGGCCGTGGTGGCCGAGGTGCTCCGCTTCGTCGGCGTCGCCCAGTGGCAGCCGCGGAGCCTTGCAGCCCGCAACGAGGGGCGACACGGGCAGGCCATGTCACCGCGGGCCCGCGGGCGACTCGAGGCCTTCTTCGCCCCACACGAAGAGCGGCTGCGGCGACTGATCGGCTGGTGCCCGTCGCAGTCGGGTCGAGTCGCCGGCCGAATCGCCGCCTGATCTCCGCGCCCCCTGCCCCGCACCCTACCGGGCGGTCACCACCGAGCTTCCAGGCCCAGGTTGGCACCGTGGAGGAACAGCGTGCCATTGTCGTTGATGCCCGTGCCGGCGCCCTCGTCGATGCCGAAATCCCATTGCGATGGCGCCAGGGTCGCACCTGTGAGCCAATAGAGGTTGTACCCGGCCCGCACGCCCCAGGTCTCGGTGAGCCGATAGATAGCCGTGGCATTGAGGCTACCGATGAACCCCACACCGCCGGTGCGGGCCGACTCGGCCGGCCGCTCGAGTCCCGAGATCGTGCCCACGATCGGATCTGCCCCCTGGAAGCCGCTCGTGCCGCAGAGCGCCGTCTTCCACCAGCCTTCCACCGCCCACCGCTGCCACTCGCGGCGACCCCGCATGCCGACCTGCGCGCCATACCAGTTGCTGCTCGTCCGTACGTTGTAGCTCGCCGGCTCCGGCGGGTCGCAGCAGGCCATCGTGAGGCCAGCCTGTTCGTCCAGACCCGCCCAGACGAAGCCGGCCAGCCAGTTCACGCAGTGGCAGCTTCGCCGGCAGTACGGGCCACACTCGCTGCAGCATTCGGAGCGGAACAGGTTGAACTCGGCCATGTTGAGGCCGGACCAATAGGTCGCCCGCGCCGTATCGGCGCCGCTGAAGTTGTTGACGACGAGCCCCAGGGGGTCGGCCATCTCCAAGCTTTCGTCGCCCGTCGCCGTCGCCTCGCCGAACATGCCGTAGAGTCCCGTGTAGCCGACCTCCCAGCCCCATGTTTCGGTCGCCAGCTGGCCGTAGAAGAGCCGCACTCCCGTGCCGATCGAGGGCTGCAGGGCCTGCGTGCCGATCGCGGTGTCGCCCGTGTCGGCGTCGAAGACGAGCGGCCTGTCGCCGGTCTGGTTGCTCCGCTGGAGAAACAGCACGTCGAAGATGGCGTAGTGCGTCCAGCCGGGGCAGCAGATGCCCCGCAGGGCCTGCTGACAGGCGTCGTCGGCGAGCGGCTGTGCCGCGAACGTCCCGCCGGACAGGGAAGGGTTGTCCGGCAGGCCGACGGGGTCGGCGGCCACGGCGACCGTCGATGCGGGGCCGACCGCCATACTGGCGATGACGAAAAGCGACGCGAATCCCGCCGGCCAAAGACGTGACTGCATCGCGGACACCCCCCAGTGCGTGAACATTCGCTGCGACCCCTCCCACCGATCCAGGCCGACCTGTGCCTGGGATATCGGCAGCCACATCCGGTAGTCCGCTCTCTTTTCCTCATCGGCGCGCCGGCAAGTTCTTCCCCTCTTGCCGCGGCAATCCGCAGGTTGAAGCGACTCTCCGGCCTGCGTAATGTCTAAGGACGTTCGTCCGTTACCGCCCGAGACCCGTGCAGGATGCCCATGCCCCGCTCCGTTCGCCCCCTTTCACGCAACCGCCGGCGGCGGTGTTCCTCCGCCGGTGTGGTCGAGCGGCTCGAGCCGCGGCTCCCCCTGGCCGTCACGACCCCCTTCGAGGTCCGCTTCACGACGACGACGACCGGCGACATCACGTTCGCCGCCAACACGCTGATGACGGCGCCGGCGACGCCGGAGGGGGATGCCGCCCGCAACGGCGTCGGTTCCGAGCTCAACAACAACGACTTTACGATGGTCTACGTCGACATCGACGCCGACCCGACGACGTTCAACTCGAGCAGTGCCGACCTCGTGGTGCCCGACGGCGCCCAGGTGCTCTTCGCCGGCCTCTATTGGGGCGGCCGCACGAGCGCGTCCGCTGCACCGGGGGGTGAGACCCAGCTCAGGAACACCGTGAAGTTTCAGGCCCCCGGCGCATCCGGCTACACCGACATCACCGGCGCGATCATCGGCACGGTGTCGAGCAGCTACCAGGGCTTCGCCGACGTGACGAGTCTCGTGCAGGAGGGCGGGGCCGGCAGCTATACCGTGGCCAACGTGCGGGCGGTCTCGGACAAGAGCGACTTCTACGCCGGCTGGTCGCTCGTCGTCGCCTACCAGGCGCCGGGTGAGCCGGCCCGCAACCTCACCGTATTCGACGGGTATGGATCGGT
>CAMDDA010000121.1 GCA_945890755.1 Candidatus Kuenenia stuttgartensis | reverse complement strand
GATTCGGGTGATCAGAACCAGCGATTCGTCACGCTCAACGAGTTCGCGGCGTCTTCACCGACTCAGATCTTCACCCAGACCTCGACCGGGGGAGGTGGGGTCGACGGCGGTGGCGGGGGCCTGGGCAACATCAACCAGGCCGTCGTCACGACGACGATCACGTCCAACAGCCCGCCTCCGGACCACCTCATCGCCCAGAAGCTCGTCCAGGACAACATGTCGCGGATTCAGAGCGCCGGTGCGGCGATGATCGTCCGCCGCGAGCTTGGGCGACGCGGGAGCGGCACCACGGCACGGTTCGCCTTCGGTCCCCGATTCGTGCAGTTCGAGGATCGGTTCAGCATCCAGTATGAGAGCAATCAATACGCCTTCAATCAGGGGCCGACCGGTGGGGGCCAAGGGGGCGGGCTCAACATCGGCGGTGGCACAACTGGCGGGGCCGGCGGTGGTACGGCCGGCGGTACGGCCGGTGGTGTCGGTGGTGTCGGTGGTGGAGCCGGGGGGCTGGGCGGAGGCGCGATCGGCGGCCTGGGCAACAGCAACGTCAACCTCTTTGCGACCTCTGCTGGCGACGTGCTCGGCATCACGGGCGTGGATACGCTCACCGGCCAGGGGCAGGGGTCGCCGCTCCAGACGGGCGAATGGGAGACCTCGGCCTTCAACAACATGGTGGGGCCAGAATTCGCGATCCTGCTCGAGTCGGGCCGAGGACGGTGGACGTTCTCCAGCGAGCTCAAGTTCGTGGCCGGTTTCAACTGGCAGAACACCCTGTACAGGGGGTCCAACTTCCCCGATTCGATCGGCGCTGACTACGTCCGCTCGACGTTCAATCCATCCGTCACGACCACGCAGGGCGGCCTTGATCCCAATGGGCAGCCCACGGTCCAGCAGCTGACACCACCACCGCTGTTCCTGCAGATCTACGGTGTCGGCCAGAGCAACGCCACCAACGACGTGGAGCACAACTTCGTGTTCACGCCGATCGGCGAGTGGCGGTTCGGTACCCAATTCAAGGTGAGCCAGGCCATCACGCTGCGAGCCGGTTACACGGGCATGGTGATGGGATCGATCGCCCGGGCGTCGTCGAACACGGCGTACAGGTCGGACGACCGTCCCGTGCAGTATGCGGAAGTGCTCGACCCCGAGCAGCCGGCCAGCATCGACAACCCCTGGGTCGTGAAGACGAGTGGCCTGCGGCCGGCTAATCCTACGCCCGGTTCGGTCTATACGGACCCGGACAGCCCCTACTTCCGTCAGAATCCGGTCTACAACCGGATCGGTGCCACGGCCGATGCCGTGCAGGACGTGGTGTTGACCAACGGCGTGGACTTCGGCGTCGAGATCAAATATTGACCCGGAGACTCGCGGCCGGCTGGCCTCACCAGCCGGCGGCGAGCCAGTCGCCGGTGGCGCCGCGGACGGTGGCGAGTTTGTCGAGCCGCTCGTGGAGCGGTTGCCAGAATCCCGGACAGTCGGCCGTCTCGACCTCGGCCGGCAGGCCCACGGGCAGCCCCGCGGCATCCACCTGGACGAAGCCCATGAGCCCGTCCATCCAAGGCAGCGTGTGGCCCGTGAGTGGCATGCCCACCACGCCCACGACGAGCGATCCCTGCTTCACCTGGAGCACGGCACCGCGGAGTTCGACGAGCGCGCCGACGGGCACGCTCCGCCGGCACTCGAGCGATAGCACCCTCCGGAGCATGAGGTTGGCCTGCGGACCGGTCCCGCGACAGGCAGCGGCGTAGGCCGTTTCCAGCGCGTACCGCAGCAGGCTCCCGGCGTAGAGCGTGCCATGGTGGTTCGCATCGGCGGGCAGGACGAGCCGGTGGTTCGTGGTTTCCGGGGCGGGCATGCCTGCGGTTATACGCCGCCCGGGCCCCGGCTCAAGCCGACCTGCGGGCGTAGCCGGGATCGATCTTGGCCAACTCGTCCTGCATGGCTGCGACCGTTTTGCGGATCTGGTCCGGGGTATGTCGCGACGTAATGAAGAATCGCAGCCGGGCGGCCCGTTCCTCGACGGCCGGATAAAGGATCGGCTGCACGTTGATGCCGCGGGCGAAGAGTGCGCGGGAGAGCCGCAGGCTGTTGATCGAGTTGCCCAGAATGATCGGCACGATCGCCGAACCGCCCGACGGGCCCGTATCGAGGCCGGCCTCACGGGCCAGTTGGAGAAACAGCCGAGCGTTGGCGTGGAGCGGTTCCACCCGCTGGGGCTCGCGCTCGAGCAGCCTGAGGGCGCCCAGGGCCGCGCCGGCTGCGGCCGGTGGCAGACCGACGGAGTAGACGAACCCGGGCACCGTGTACTTGAGCCACCGCACGAGCGACTTCGAGCCTGCGATGTAGCCGCCGCAGCTGCCGAGAGCCTTGGAGAGCGTGCCCATCCAGAGATCGACGTCGGCCGGATTCACACCGAAGTGTTCGCCGATGCCGCGACCACTGCGGCCCATCACGCCGATCGAGTGGGCTTCGTCGACCATCAGGAGCGACTTGTGACGCTTCGCCAGTTCGACGAACCTCGGCAACTCGGAAAAGTCGCCGTCCATGCTGTAGATGCCCTCGATCACGATGAGCACCCGCCGATACTGGCCGCGCATCTGGCTGAGCAGATCGTCGGCGGCCCGGAAGTCGTTGTGTGGGAACGGGCGGCGGCGAGCGCCGGAGAGCACGGCCCCCTGCAACAGGCTGTTGTGAGCGAGCGCGTCGTGCAGGACGAGATCACCCGGGCCGACCACATGGCCGATAACCGTTTCGTTGGTGGCATGGCCGCCGACGAACGTGATCGCATCCTCCGTGCCCACGAACCGGGCGATCTCCCGCTCCAGGTCCTGGTGAATCGTCTTCTCGCCCGACACGAGCCGGCTCGCCGACACGCTCGTGCCGAACTGTTCGATCGCCGCCTTGGCGGCCGCGGCCACCTCCGGCTCGCCCGACATGCCGAGGTAGTTGTAGGTGGCCCAGCTCACCATCTCCCGGCCGCCGATGCGGGTGCGATCCGTGGTGAGTCCCTCGTGGACGCTGAAGTAGGGGTTCTCGAGGCCGGCGTCGCGGACCATGGCAAAATTCTGCTCGAGCGCCCGCACCTCGGGGAATTCGGCGATGCAATACGCGTCAGCCGGGATCTCGGCCGATGCCGCGGTTGCCTGCACCTTCGTGCGGCCCTCGAGCGGCATGTGGTCGATGATCGCTTCCGTGACCTCGCGGCAGGTCTCGATCTGCGGGAGCACCTGTTCTGGAAAGCGGCCGCCGAAGGTTTCCTCCAGGCTGGCCACGATCTCCATCCGCTCGAGCGAATCGAGCCCGAGTTCGACGATGTTGGTGTCGAGCGTGAGGCTGCCGGCCCGCTCCTTGGCGATCCGCCGCACATGGTCGTAGACCGCCTGGACGATCTCGTGCGGCAATTCACGGTCGGGGCGATGGGCCCGCGACGCCTCACCGACAGGCCGCTGCCGGGCGAGACGCGGCGCGGCCGATGCAGCCGCCGCCGCCGGCGCCGCCGCCAGCCAGCCGACGTGCTGCTCCACGACCTCGAGCGTGCCGTCCAGGAACTGCCGCTTGCAGGCGTGCCGCTGAATCTTGCCGCTCGATGTCTTCGGGATGCTGTTGGGCCGCACGAGCACGATCGCCTCGACGGCCACCTCATGGTCGAGCGCGAGGCAGCTACGAATCGCTTCGAAGGCCGTCGCGATCTCGGCTGGCTCTCGGCGGCCACGCTCGAGTTCGGCGGTCACGACCACCCGCTCCCGCCCCTCGACATCGACGGCGAAGGCCGCCACCGATCCCGCCCGCACCAGCGGGCTCGCCAGTTCGACCGCATGTTCGATGTCCTGCGGGTAGTGGTTGCGGCCGCGAATGATGATCAGATCCTTGAGCCGGCCGGTGACGAACAGTTCGCCGTTGTCGAAAAACCCAAGATCGCCGGTGCGGAGGTAGGGGCCCGGGTTGGGCCGCCACTTCGACACCGCCTGGCCCGACACGGCCGGTTCCGGCTGCGACAGCATCGCCCCGAACGTGGCGGCGGAGTCTTCGGGGCGATTCCAGTAGCCCTGGGCCACGCTCGGACCGCTCACCCAAATCTCGCCCACGCGGCCCGGCGGCAACGCCTCGCAGGTCTGAGGATCGACGATGTGCACGTCCTGACCATCGAGTTCTCGGCCGCTGCCGACGAGCCGCCGGGCGCCAGCCGCGGTGGTCGGTCGTGCCAGCGCAGTGCCGGTATCGATCGAGGCGGCGTCGAACGCGCGGAGGACGGGAGGCTCGAACTTCATGCCGCCGGTCACCATCAGCGTGCTTTCGGCCAGGCCGTAGCACGGATAGAAAGCCTCGCGGCGAAATCCGCTCACGGCGAAGGCTTCGCAGAAGGAGTCGATCGTCTCTGCCCGCACGGGCTCGGCGCCGTTGAAGGCGAGCGACCAACTTGAGAGATCGAGTGCGGCCCGCTGCTCGGGCGTCGTCTTCCGCACGCAGATTTCGTAGGCGAAGTTGGGGCCGCCGCTGATCGTGGCCCGATACTTTGCGATCGCCTGCAGCCAGCGCAGCGGCTTCTGGAGAAAAGCCACGGGCGACATCAGCACGTTGAACTTTCCGCCGTAGAGCGGCACGAGGATGCCGCCGATGAGCCCCATGTCGTGGAAGCTCGGCAGCCAGAACACGCCCGACTGGCTGCGGGTGATCTCGAACGCCTGCATGATCCGCAGCGAGTTGTGCAGCAGATTCTCGTGCGAGAGCATCACCCCCTTGGGCGTGCCGGTCGAGCCGCTCGTGTATTGCAGGAAGGCGAGCGTGTTGCCGTCGATGTCGGGTCGTTCCCAGCGGTCGGCCCAGGCTGGCTCGAGCTCGCTATCGACCTTCCAAATGAGGTGTTCCAGGCTCGGGGCGGCGGCCTTGAGGCCGTCGAACCGGTCGAGCACGTCGCGGGTGGTGAGGGCCACGGCTGCGTCGGCGTCGGCGGCGATCGCCTCGATCCGCTCGACGGAGCGGTTTTTGCGGGGCGGGTAGGCGGGCACGGCGATCGCTCCGCCGTACAGGCAGCCCATGAAGGCCGCGATGAAGTCGAGCCCGGACGGGTAGAGGAGCAGCACCCGCTTGCCGACCATGCCCCGGTCGATCAGCCAGCCGCCGACCGCCCGCGCCTTCCGGTCGAGCTCGGCGTAGGTGATGTTCAGCTCCTCGTTTTCGCCGTCGACGAGAAACGTGAACGCCCGGTCGTGGGGGCGGTAGGCAGCCCGCTGCCGCAGCAGATCGACGATCGTTGGGGCGAAGGACGCTTCGCTAGCAGGATTCGGGTTCACTCTCGACTCGTCTCCTCCCTCGCTTTGCCCCAGCGCCATGACCGAAGAAGGGATTCGGCACGTGCCTGCCCGGGCGGCCACAGTTTAGCCGCCTGCGCGAGACAACCGGAAGTTTCGGACCACCCTGCGAAGATCGCGAAACAGGAGCGGCCCGAACGGGGGGTATGTCCGAGGACCCTGCCGCTGGGGTCGGGTTTGGGGGCCGGCAGCGGCCCGTTCAGCCGGTGGCAAAGGCCTGTTCGAGCTCAACGAATCGGTCCGGAGTGATGTCCTCGGCCCGGGTATCCGCAGCCAGGCCCAGCCGGGCGAACACGGCCTCGACCCGCTCCCGGGCCGTGGCCTCCCGTTTGCCCCCCGCCATCCGCAGGAGCACCACCCGCAGCAACTTGCGGCGGTGGCAGAACACGTCGCGGACGAACGCCTGAAACCGGGCGAGGTCGGCGATCCGGGCCCGCCGTTCGGGCTCCACGTCGATCCGCAGGATTGCGGAGTCAACTTTCGGCCGCGGCCAGAACACGCTCGGCGGCAGCACCCGCACGATCTGCCCCCGGCACTGGGTCCCCACCCACACCGAAAGGGCGTTGTAGGCCGACGTGCCGGCCGCGGCGGTCATTCGCTCCGCCATCTCCCGCTGGACGGTGACGACGGCGGCGTCGAACGGCCGCGGCCGCGCGAGCAGGTTGGAGATCACGGGCGTGGCAACGCAGTAGGGCAGGTTGGCGACAAGGAGGAATCGACCGTGGGGGTGATCGGCGCGAGCCGCGTCGACGGCGGCGAGCAGTTCCGGGGCGAACCGGTGCTTGGCGGCAAGCGCGTCGCCTTCCACGAGCGTCACGTTGTCGCGGTCGATCAGCCGGTCGCGGGCGAGCTGAGCCAACCGGGGGTCGATCTCGGCGGTGATCACGCGGCCGGCCGCGGCCGACAGCCGCTCGGTGAGTACGCCGGTGCCCGTGCCGACCTCCAGCACCACGTCGTCGGGCCGCAGCTCCGCGGCGCGAACGAGCAGATCGATCAGGTTGAGGTCGACGAGGAAGTTTTGTCCGCGGCGGGCGTCGATCGTGAACCCGACCTCGACGAACAGCTTCTTGAGATAGGCGGTGGTCTGTCGGGGGGCCGGTGCAGCGGGCAGTACGTCGTCGGGAGTCAGGTCGTCGGCCATCGGGCTCCCTCCGTGAAGCCGGCCCCTGGGAGGGGGCCACCCGCGGCGGGCCGCGCTTCCATCCAGCGAGCCACGTACTTGAAGACGAGGTCGGTCTCGAGGTTCACGCCGTCGCCGACTGCGAGACTCCCGAGCGTGGTGCAGGCGAGCGTGTGCGGAATCAGGGCGACGCTGAAGTCCGTCGGTGTCACGTCGACGACCGTCAGGCTCACGCCGTCGATCGTGACGGATCCCTTCGCCACCATCTGGGCCAACAGGTGCGGGGCCGCCGTGAACCGGCAGGTCACCCAGTCCCCCTCCTGCGCCCGCGATGCAAGTATGCCGCCGCCATCGACATGTCCCGTGACGAGATGTCCGCCGAGCCGGTCGGAGAGCCGTAGGGACCGCTCCAGGTTCAGCTGTCCGCCTGCCGTCACGCGGCCGAGCGTCGTGCGAGCGAGGGTTTCAGGGCCGAGCTGAAAGTCCAGCCGCGGGCCGTCGATCCTCACCACCGAGAGGCAGCAGCCGCTCACGCAGATGCTGTCGCCGATCGCCAAATCCGCGGCGATCGGGGCCGACTCGACGCTGAGCCGCACGCCAGGCGACTCCGGCGTCGCGGCCACGATCCGTCCGAGCGATTCGACAAGACCGGTGAACATGGTGCTGAAAAAAGGTGGGAGTGGGGCACGTCGGGGCGTGATCCGAAAGGATAGCAGACGCTGTTCGCAGAGCGTCGCAGACGGCGGAAAGTAGGCCGATCTGGCGTCTTTTGCCGCGCCGCGGCATGATGCTGCTCGCACGAATCAACTCCTCTCCATCCACTCACCTCGAGGCCTTTCATGTCCACGATCGTCGACGTCCACGCCCGCCAGATTCTCGACAGCCGCGGTAATCCCACGATCGAGGTCGACGTGACGCTGGCCGACGGCGCCTTCGGCCGGGCCGCCGTGCCCTCCGGGGCGAGCACCGGCGCCCATGAGGCCTGGGAGAAGCGGGACGGCGACAAGGGCGTTTACCTGGGCAAGGGGGTGCTCGAGGCGGTCGAGCACGTCAACACGCGGATCGCGGAGGAGCTCGAGGGCATCGACGCACTCGATCAGACGACGGTCGATGAACTCATGCTCGAACTCGACGGCACGCCGAATAAAAAAGAGTTGGGCGCCAACGCCATCCTCGGCGTGTCGATGGCGGTGGCCCATGCGGCTGCGGAACACTGCGGCTTGCCGCTCTACCGGTATCTCGGCGGCGCTACCGCGCGGCTCCTGCCCGCACCGATGATGAACATCATCAACGGCGGAGCCCATGCCGACAATCCGCTGGATGTGCAGGAATTCATGGTCATGCCTCTGGGCTTCGACACGTTCGACGACGCCCTGCGGGCCGGCGTGGAGACGTTCCATGCCCTCAAGAAGGTGCTCAAGGACAAGAAGCTCGCCACGGCAGTTGGCGACGAGGGGGGCTTTGCGCCGCACATCGGCACATGTGCCGAGGCCCTGGAGGTGATCCTGGCCGCGATCGCCAACGCCGGTTACAAGCCCGGCGAGCAGATGGCCATCGCGCTCGACGTGGCCGCGACGGAACTCTACGACGCCAAGGCCGGCACCTACACGATCGAGGGCAAGACGCTCGACTCGGCCGGAATGGTGAATTTCTTCGCCGATCTCGCCGGCAAGTATCCGATCGTGTCGATCGAAGACGGCTGCTCCGAGGATGACTGGAAGGGCTGGAAGCTCATCAGCGAGAAACTCGGCGACAAAGTGCAACTCGTGGGCGACGACCTGTTCGTCACCAACTCCGAGCGGCTCGGCCGCGGTATCGCCGAGGGCGTGGCCAACAGCATCCTCGTGAAGGTGAACCAGATCGGCACGCTCACCGAGACGATCGCAGCCGTTACGCTGGCCCACCGCGCGGGCTATACCTCGATCGCCAGCCATCGCAGCGGCGAGACGGAAGACGCCACGATCGCCGACCTCGCCGTGGGGCTATCGACCGGCCAAATCAAGACCGGCTCGGCGTCGCGCAGCGACCGAATCGCGAAGTACAACCAACTCCTTCGCATCGCGGAATCGCTGGGCGACGGCGCGATCTACGCCGGCAGGGACGTGCAGGCCCGCTGGCCCGGGCTGTCCTGAGGCAGCCGCGGGAAGTTCGTCCGCATCACGTCCAGGAATTCCTCTCGGGTCGTCACCCGCGACACCCGACCACGGAAATCCCGTGCGCCGGGCATTCCGTGGGCGTAGGAACAGGCGAACTTCCGCATCAGGAGCGTACCCTGCTCCACGCCGAAGCGGCGGCAGACGAGGTCGTAATGATGCAGCACGATCTCGCGCTGCTCTGCGAGCGTCGGATCGGGGGGAGGCGTCTCGCCCCGGAGGAGGGCGGCTACCTGGGCGAAGATCCAGGGACGCGAGAGGGCCTCGCGGGCGATCATCACGCCGTCGACGCCGCTCGTCCGCAGTCGCATGACCGCCGTCTCGGCCGAGTCGATGTCGCCGTTGCCGACGACCGGAATGCGCGACACGCTCCGCTTCACCGCGGCAATCGCCTCCCAGTCGGCGCTGCCCGAGAAGAATTGGGCCGCCACTCGGCCGTGCACCGTGAGGCACGAGGCACCGGCCTCTTCGATCCGCTGGGCCACTTCAATTCCCGTCCGGCAACTGTCGGCGCAGCCGAGGCGGATCTTTGCCGTCACGGGCACGCCGTCGCAGGCTTCGACGACCCGCCGCACGATTGTGCCCACGCGGTCAGGATCACGGAGCAGCCAGGAGCCGCTGTGGGCTTTTTCAGTCACTTGGCGGACTGGGCAGCCGAAGTTGAGATCGACGACGCTCACGCGGAACTCGGTGGCGAGCCGACGGCCCACCTGGGCGAGGTTGTCGGGGTCGTTGTCCCACATCTGCACCGCCAGTGGCCGCGGTTCGTCGTGTACGCCCCAGAGCCGGTCGGGATGTTCGCCGCGGTGCGTCTCGAGCCACTGCGCGCTGCGGGCGGCGATCATCTCGGTGGCCAGGAGTCCTGCGCCGCCGAATTCCCGCACCACCTGGCGGTAGGCATAGTTCGTGTAGCCGGCCATCGGGGCTTGCAGCACCGGTGGATCGACCACTACGGGGCCGATGTGGAGCGGCGCAGGGGAGGCGGCGATGGTGACGGCATCGGCGGGGGTGATGGTCATGCCGATATCGTATCACCGTCCACAGGGCAGGT
>CAMDDA010000120.1 GCA_945890755.1 Candidatus Kuenenia stuttgartensis | reverse complement strand
AGACTTGTACCGCCCCCGAGCCGGCACCCCTTCGTGCGAGCGTCCGGCGACGGGGCGTGGGCACTCCCGAGCCGGCGCCCCTGCATGCGGCCGCCCGGCGCACACCGCCAGCCCCAGCGGCCGCAGGGTCAGCCAGGGTTTCCCGGCCTTCCGGAATCAGCGGGCGACCGGCCCGATACGCCGAACAACCCTCAATTCCGGCCCGCCGGCCCGCCGATGGACGAGGGCATTGTTTGCCGGGGTTCCGGCCCGCCTCTACCATCGACGCCATGGCCACTGACGTGCGGATCAAGGAACAGCTGCCCGAACTGACGCGGCGGATCGTCGAGACGTACCAAGACGTCCCGACGATCAACTACCTCGGGCACTGCCCACTGCCGAACTACGAGTCGATCATCGCGGCGTGCGAGGATCTGAAGGAGATCCTCTACCCAGGCTATCGGCGGCGGGAGAACCTCCACCTTGGCAACGTGACCTACCACGTCGGCGACCTCGTCGACGGCCTGCACGACAAGCTCACGACGCAGATTGGCCGGGCCCTCCGACACAGCCTCTCCGCGCAGCGACTGGCCGCCGAGCAGGGGGTCGAACTGCCGGCCGTGTCGGACGCCGTGCAGCACTGCACGGAGGAGGCCGATTTCGAGGCCCTCGGCCAGGCCAAGGCGGTGGAGTTTCTGGAGCGGATTCCGGATCTGCGGCGGGTGCTGGCCACCGACGTGCAGGCTGCCTACGACGGCGATCCGGCCGTCCGCACGCTCGACGAGGTGATCTTCTGCTATCCGGGACTGGAAGCCGTGACAATCCACCGGCTCGCCCATCTGCTGCACCGGCTCGACGTGCCCCTCATCCCGCGGATGATGACCGAGTGGGCGCATGCCCGCACCGGCATCGACATCCATCCGGGAGCCACGATCGGCGACCACTTCTTCATCGACCACGGTACGGGCGTCGTGATCGGCGAAACCTGTGAGATCGGCAGCCACGTGAAGCTCTATCAGGGTGTGACGCTCGGCGCGTTGTCGTTTCAGACCGACGCCGACGGGCATCTCGTGCGGGGCACGAAGCGGCACCCCACGATCGAGGATCGCGTGGTGATCTACGCCAATGCGACGGTCCTTGGTGGCGCCACGGTCATCGGTCACGACTCCGTGATCGGCAGCAACGTCTGGCTCACGCGGTCGGTCGATCCGCACACCACCGTCGTGCTCGAGAAGCCAAAGCTGCGCATGCGTGGCGAAGCCCCCGAGCCGGGCATCGATTGGCAGATCTAACCACTCCCCACCATGCGGTGGAGCACGCCGACGACGTCCATCAGGCTGCCGGACTGCGCGGAGAGTTCCTCGGCGGCGGCCGAGCCCTGCTCGGCGCCCGACGCCGCCTCTTGGGTGACCTGCTCGATCTGCTGCAGGGCGGTGCCGATCCGTTCGACGGACCGGTGCTGCTCGTGACTCCCGGTATCGACCTCGTCAACCAGCACGCGAATCGCGGCCGATCGCTCCGCCAGCGCGTCGATCGCCCCGGTGACTTCCGCCATCTTGCGGCGGCCCGCCTGCGAGCGGGAGAGCGACTCGCCGATGAGTGTGGCAGTCTCGCGGGCTGCCTGCGCCGACCGCTGCGCGAGGCTGCGGACCTCGTCGGCGACGACTGCGAAGCCGAGCCCGGCCTCACCGGCCCGAGCCGCCTCCACCGCGGCGTTGAGAGCGAGAATATTGGTCTGAAATGCGATCTCGTCGATCACCTTGTTGATCGACGAAATTCGTGTCGCCGCCCCGTCGATCGCTCCGATCGCATCGACCATCTCCGTGAGCAGGCTGGCCGCGGCATGAAACTGTTCCTGTTCTCGGGCGACGAGTTCGCTCGCGTCCCGGGCGCGACGGGCGTTCTCGGTGGCCATTGCTCCGGTTGTCCGGGCAGCCCGCGTGCTGTCCTCCACCGAAGCGAGCTGGTCGGCGGTGCCCTGGGCCAGTGACAGGCTCGCCGCAGCCACCTGCGCCGCCCCGGCGTTGACGTTGGCGGCCGTCGTCGAGAGTTCGTCGATCGCGTGCCGGACGGCGCGGGCGTGATTCCGAATGGCCAGCCAGATCATTCCGGCCGCCAATGTCGCCACGCCCACGACCAAGGCCATGAGCATGTCGCTGCGGCGGCGGGCGGCGGCCACGGCGGCCGCGGTCCGCCGGTCGAGGAGTTGCTCGAACTCCGTGATCGGCCCCATGATCGCACGCTTATCGGCATGGTAGGTGTCGTCGTGCATGATCCGTCGAGCCAGCTCCAGATCGGGCTCACCGCGCTTCGTGTAGCCCCCCCGTCCGTCGGCGAACAGACCCTTCACGGCACTCATCGCGATGGTCTCGGTCGTGACCAGCGCGTTGGAGTTGTCTTCGGCTCGCTTCAGGCAGGCGAACTCGTCAGCCGTAAAGCCCTGCTGCTCCATGAGCGTTCGAAGTGAGACGCGACGGCCATCCGCGCGGGGCTCGGTGCCATTCCGTACGGCGAGGACCTGCCAGTACTGCCGCTCGTGGGCCGCGTCGCCGGTCACCACGTAGGTGCGGGCGAGTCGCGTCAGCTCGTCGGAGCTGTGCCGCAGTTCGTTGGCCAGCCGATAGGACTCGTAGCGATCGAGCTGGGCGCGGTTGAGCCCCGTCTGGTTGACGAAGGCCAAGAAAGCCAGCGCCACGAGCCCCAGCACGGGCCCGAGTGTCATCAGTTTCAACAGCCGCATCGTATTCATGGACCGCTCCCGCAGGTGTGGCCAAGTCTAGGTCGCATTTTCGGCCGGCGGGCTCACCCTCTGGACTGGGGGGCAAAATGGCACACAACACCGCGATTTTCGAGCTAGGATGGAAACATGTCGCCGGAATCCGCTTCGCCCCCTGCCGTCGCCCGCCGCCTGCTCCAGCAGATCGGCTTGGAGATGGCGTTTCTCGATCTGGCAAGTCCGGGTGGAGGAGCGGGTGGCACGGTACTCGCCACCCTACTGGCCGAACTCAACGCAGTGGGTAACACGGCTCCCCAGGCCATTCGCGACCTGCTCATGAGAGCCGGCGATTGCACAGGGCGACTCGCCAACGCGGAACCGACCGCCGTCGGCGACATCTCCGACTGGCTCGCCACCTGGCACGCGTGGATGGAAGAAGCCGTCTCGGCCTGGGAACGCAGCCAGCCGCTGCCGCCGGTGCCGCCGCCTCTCGAGGCGATGCCCGCTGCCGCTCCACGGACGACGGACGCACGGCCGCATACCCAGCCGTCGGCCGCTCCCTCCGCAGCCACGGCAACAGCCGCATCTCGGCGCCTTGTCCTCGACGATCCCGCGAGCTGCCAGGACGTGGCGGTGCTGCCGCACGATTCCGACCCCGAACTCGTGAAGCTATTTTGCGCGGAATCGCAGGATCTGCTCCGCGACATCGAGCAGGGCGTGCTCGTGCTCGAGGCAAACCCCGAAGATCCAGATACGCTCGCCACCGTGTTTCGCGCATTCCATACGTTCAAGGGCAACGCCGCGGTCATGAAGCTCGCGGAGCTGCACCGGCTCGCCCACGAAGTGGAATCACTCCTCGATGCGGCCCGACGCGGCGAGCGCAACCTCGACCGTCAGGCGATCGACGTGATCCTCGCGGCCGCCGATTGCTTCGCCCGGTTCGTGGACGAGATGGCACGGCAGATCGAGGGCATCGGAACCGGCGGATCGCTGAGCCTGCCGGTGCCCGCGATTATCCAAGCGGTCACGACGATCCTCGCGGCCGCCCCAGCCCCACAGGCTGCCCGCGGCCACGCCCCGGCACCGCTGCCTTCGCCACGGACGACCGTTGTTGTCGAGCAGGCTACGGCCACGACCCCACCCCCGCCTGCCCCGCCGCCTGTTTCCGAGCCCGCGCAGGCCACTCCTCCAGCGGCCATGACGACAGCCGGGGCGTCGATCCGCGTCGACACGCACAAGCTCGACGGGCTGATCGACCTCGTGGGTGAGCTCGTGATCGCCCAGTCGATGGTGGTCCAGGGCGCGACGTCCGAGCGCGCCGCCGACGAACATCTCGCCCGCGCGCTCGGGAGGCTGCGGGGCATCACGTCCGACCTCCAACGGACCGCGATGGGCCTGCGCATGGTGCCGATCCGGGGCACGTTTCAGAAGATGGCCCGCCTCGTCCGTGACACTGCCGCCGAGCTCGGCAAGGACGTGAAACTCGTGCTGGAGGGAGAGGAAACGGAGCTCGACCGCACCGTGATCGAGCAGATCGGTGATCCGCTCGTGCACATGATCCGCAATGCAATCGACCATGGGATCGAGCAGCCGGCGGCACGTGAAGCCGCCGGCAAGCCATCCGCCGGAACGATTCGGCTTTCGGCCTGCCATCAAGGGGGCTTTGTCGTCATTCGCATCGCGGACGACGGCCGTGGACTCGACCCAGAGAAGCTTCGCCGCAAGGCCGTCGACCGCGGCCTCGTCGACGCCGAGACCGTGCTCGACGACCGTGAGGCCCTCGAGTTGATCTTCGCGGCTGGTTTCTCGACGGCCGAGCAGGTGACGGGGCTCTCAGGTCGGGGCGTCGGGATGGATGTCGTCCGGCGGAACATCGACGGCATCCGCGGCAAGATCGAGATCGACTCGACGATCGGCGGCGGAACGACGTTCACGATTTTCATGCCGCTCACGCTCGCAATCATCGAGGGGCTGCTGGTGGCCATCGGCGACCAGCGGTTCGTCGTGCCTACACTCTCCGTCCGCGAGTCCCTGAGGCCGCTCCCTGGCGACGTCACCATGGTGCATGGCCGGGGGGAACTCGTGAACGTCCGTGGCCGACTCGTGCCCCTGCTGCGGCTGGGCCAACACATTGGCGTAACGCCGCGGGCAGCCACCCCGGCCGACGGAATCGTCGTGGTCGTGGAGGCGGGCCAGGAATGCCGTGGCCTCCTCGTCGATGACCTGCTCGGCAAGCAGGAGGTGGTCATCAAGAACCTCGGCGAAACGTTCACCCGTCAACGCGGATTCGCCGGGGCTGCCATCCTGGGGGACGGCCGCGTCGGCCTGATCCTCGACACCAATGCCCTGGTTCGCCTGAAGCCGCACGCCGCCGGGTCGGCAGCCTGACGAACCGCGACCTAGACTGCACCTATGAATCCATCAGCCCCAGCACAGCCCGGCGCTCCATCGATCGCCCAGCCCGGCAAATACCTCGCGTTTACGCTCGGCCACGAGTCGTATGGCATGCCCGTGCTCGTCGTCCGCGAGATCATCCGCCTGTGCCCGATCACGCCGGTTGCCTCGATGCCGCCGCATGTGCGGGGCGTGATCAACCTGCGGGGCAAGGTCATTCCCGTCGTCGATCTCCGCATCCGGTTCGGACTCCCCGACCCTGTCGATCACGATCGCACCTGTATCGTCGTCACGCAGGTGGCCGCAGCGACCGGCGGCAGCCGGCCCTACGGCGTGATCGTCGATGGCGTGGAGGAAGTGGCCGCCTATTCGGGCGAGGATCTCGTGCCTCCGCCCGACTTCGGCACCGCGATCGACACCCGCTTCATCACCGGGATGGCACGTTCCGGTTCCGGCGTCACCACCCTCATCGACCTCGAAGCCATAGCCCGGGCCGACCGGGAGCATGCCTGAAGGACCATCCGTGAACACGCTCACCATCCCCCGCCGCATCGCCCTCGGCATCGCCGCCCTGGTGCTCACTGGCCTGTTGCTCGGAGCCGTCTCGCTCTGGCGCATCGCCGGCATCAATCGCCACGTCGTCATGCTATCCGGCAACTCGCTGCCATCGGTCATAACGCTCAGCCGGGTCATCGAGAGCAACTACCTGGCGCTGAAGTCGGTGCGTTCCGCCCTGCTCGCGGGCGACGACGCCGACGACGCCGGCATGACGACCGCACGCAGCCAGTTCGAGGCCGCGGTGGCCGAGGGCACGACGCTGTGCGACGTCTACGAGAAACTCATCAGCGATGCGGAGGATCGCCAGATCTTCACCGACGCCCGAGCGGCCCGTGAAGCGTTTCTGCGGGAGGCCAGACGCGTCCTCGACCTGGTGGCGGCCGACAAGGATGCTGAGGCCCGCGCGGTCACCCGAGGTGACGCGGAGAACTCCGCCCAGGCCTGCATCGATCTCTTCAAGGCCGACATCGACCACAACGTGATGCTTGCCGAGCGGGCGGTCGCCTCCGCCGGCCAGGAGGTGCGCAGTAGCTTCCTCGTGATCGGCTCGGCGGTCGGCCTGGCGTCGCTCCTCGGCCTGCTCCTCGGCACGGGGGTGATTCGCTCGACCAGCCGCGTGCTGCGCACGATCTCCGACACACTGGATGACGGCGCAACCCAGGCCGCCACGGCATCCGGGCAGCTCGCCACGATCAGCCAGACGGTGGCCGCGGGCTGCAGTGAGCAGGGATCGAGTGTCGCCGAGACGAGCACGGCCCTCGAGCAGATGTCGGCGATGATCCGCAGCACGGCCGGCAATGCCGCCCAGGCCAAGGACTTGGCGATGCAGGCCCGCACAGCCGCCGAAACTGGCGCCCGCACGATGATCGAAATGAACACGGCCATGCAGGCGATCGAGGCATCGAGCGCCGAGGTGGCCAAGATCGTGAAGGACATCGATGAGATCGCCTTCCAGACGAACATTCTCGCCCTCAACGCCGCCGTCGAAGCTGCCCGAGCCGGCGAGGCAGGTGCCGGCTTCGCCGTCGTGGCCGATGAGGTGCGATCCCTGGCTCAACGGAGCGCTGCGGCGGCCCGCGAGACGGCGGCCAAGATCGAGGCGGCGATCACCAGCAGCCGGCATGGCGGTGAGAGCTGCGATCGCGTGGGCACCTCGCTCGACGAGATCGCCACCAAGATCGCCGCGGCCGACACGCTCGTCGCCGAGATCGCCACCGCCGCCCGGGAGCAGTCGCAGGGCATTGGGCAGATCGGGGCGGCGATGACCGAACTCGACAAGGTCACCCAGGAGAACGCCGCCCGGGCCGAGGAGGGGGCGAGCGCCGCTGCCGAACTCACCAGCCAGGCCCAGGTCATGCGGGAACACGTGGAATGGCTGCGGTCGCTCGTCTCGGCAGCGGCAGCCACGAAGCGGGCTGCCACGGCCGCGCAGACCCGGCAGCCGCCGGCGGCGGCATCGCGGCCGACACCCCTGCCCCGGCCGGCTCGGCCTGCTCCCAGTCCCCTTCGGATTCCGATGCCGGGGGACGCGACGTCGATGGCCGACGCCGAAGACCGCAACTTCAAGGACTTCTGACCGGCATCGCGGCGTTTGCTCCCGCCGCGGCACCCCGACGACGCCAGCCCATGCTCTTTTCCGAGACGGAACTCTCGGCCGCGACCTTCGCCTTCCTGGCGGGGCTGGTCTACGACCGCAGCCGCATCCGGCTCGGCCCGGACAAGCGAGCCCTGGTGGCTGGTCGGCTGGCCCGGCATCTCGAGATGCGTGGCTGCGCGTCCTTCGACGCCTACTGCGAACGACTCCGCCGCCCCGGCGCCGACGACGAGATCGGCACGCTCATCGACCTGATCGCGACGAACCACACCCAGTTCTTTCGCGAGCCCGCCCACTTCGACATCCTCTCTCGTGAACTCCTGCCAACGCTCACGGCCCGGGCCGTCGCGGCAGCCCACCCGCTGCGGGTCTGGTCGGCCGCCGCCGCATCAGGAGAGGAGCCGTATTCGCTCGCAATCGTGATGGCCGAGCAGACCCGCCAGCAGCCGGGCTTCACCTGGGAGGTGCATGCCTCCGACATCTCGCGCCGCATGCTCGACCGCTGCCGCCTCGGCATCTACGACGCCGACAAGGTCAAACTGCCCGACCCCGGCCTGCTGCCGCGGTACTTCCGCAAGGGATTTGGCCAACGGGAGGGGTGCGTGCGGCTCAAGCCAGAGATCCGGCGGCATGTGACGGTCGAGCATGTCAACCTCTTCCAGCCGACCTATCCTGTGCCCCGTGCGCTCGACATCGTGTTCTGTCGCAATGTCATGATCTACTTCGACGTCGATTCGCGGCAGGAGCTCGTGGCCCGACTGTTCGACCAGCTGGCGCCGGGCGGTTATCTCTTCGTGGGGCATGCCGAGAGCCTGCTCGGCCTCGCCCATCGCTTCGAGACGGTGAGGCCGGGCGTCTACCGGCGGCCGACATGAAGTGGAGCCGCGCAACATGACATCCCAGCCCGCCCGCCCGATCCGCGTGCTCGTCATCGACGACTCGGCGCTCGTCCGCCGCGCCATCACGGAGGCGCTTGGCCGCGATCCCGAGATCGAGGTCGTGGGATCGGCCTGCGATCCCTACGTGGCCCGTGAGAAGATCGAGCAGCTCGATCCCGATGTGCTCACGCTCGACCTCGAAATGCCACGGATGGACGGGCTCACGTTCCTGCGAATCCTCATGAAGCACCATCCACTGCCGGTGGTCGTGGTGAGTTCGCTCGCCCAGCACGGCTCGCAAGCGGCCATGGATGCCGTCGAGGCGGGGGCGGTCGACGTGCTGGCGAAGCCGGATGGGACGATGTCGATCGGCAGTCTGGCCGACCGCCTCGCGTACCACGTGAAGGCCGCCGCCGCCGCGGGGGTAGGCCGGCGTCGAAACGCCGAACCTTCCCCCACCGCCCCGACCTCGTTGCAGCCGCCCGCAGGGCCGCTCGACAGCCGGCAGATCATCGTCATCGGAGGATCCACAGGGGGCGTCGAGGCGCTCCGCACGCTCCTGCCACGGTTTCCGCAGGGGCTGCCGCCGATCGCGGTCGTCCAGCACATCTCCGCCTACTTTTCGCGGGTCGTGGCGGAGCGGCTCAACGCCCTCTGTGGCGTCGAAGTCCGCGAAGCCACCGACGGTGGAGTCCTTCGGTCCGGCAGCTGCGTCATCGCCCCCGGCGACTTTCATCTCGCCGTGGAATTCGTGGGTGGGGCCTATCGCACCAAGCTACTCAAGACGCCCCCCATCCATCACTGCCGTCCAGCCGTCGATGTGCTCTTTCGGTCGGCGGCAGAGGCGGCCGGACCGCATGCCGTGGCCGCGCTGCTCACAGGCATGGGGAGCGACGGCGCGATCGGCATGCAGGCAATCCGCCGGGCAGGTGGCACGACGATCGCCGAACACGAATCGACCTGCGTCGTCTACGGCATGCCCCGTGCCGCGGTCGAGCTCGGCGTCGTGGACCACACGGTGCCGCTGCCCGACATCCCGGCCGCGATCATGAAGGCGGTGACCCGCCGCTCCTGATGGCGTATCGGTTCGCCCCCATGGACCGACCTTTTGTGGTGGGAGTTCGGCGTATTGCGACTGGTGAGGCAAGCCGTAGGCCCGTTGCTCCGCAACGGGCTGCCCGTCCCGGAGTGACGGGCCTACGGAAAGAAGCCGCGAGTCCGACTACCGCCGCGATGCCGTGCGGACGAGCTTGCGGGCGGTCTCGAGCTGGCGGAGCTTTGTGGCGATCGCCTCGTCGCCCGTGGCACGGCTCGCGGCGATCCGCTCGAGGTCGGTCTTGGCCACGGCCGCGTCGAGCGATTCGGCGGGCACGGCCCGCTGGGTGATCACGGAGACGACGCCGTGGCTCACCTCCACGAAGCCCCCCTCCACGAACACCCGCCGCACCGCCTCTGCACCGGCACCCTGCTCGCCGATCACCCGCACCTCCCCCGCGCCGAGCCGGCCAATGAACG
>CAMDDA010000119.1 GCA_945890755.1 Candidatus Kuenenia stuttgartensis | reverse complement strand
CATCGCCGTGTCGAAGGTGGCCCCGCCCCACATCTCGAGCGAGAACAGCCCGGCCCCGAGTTGGGCGTAGGCGTCGGCCGCGGCGAGCATGTCGTAGCTCCGCATTCGCGTCGCGAGCAGCGACTGGTGGGCGTCGCGCATCGTCGTGTCGGTGACGAGCAGGTGCTTCTGTCCGCGGACCCAGGCGGCGAACTTCGTGGCCCCGAGCTCCTGAAGCTTGTTCCGCGTTCCGGCCGGGGGCGGCGCGAATCGGTCGTATTCGGGCAGCGGCCCCGGTTCGCGGCGGACGGCGGCCGGCCTGCCCTTCACGAGGGCGTTGCCGTTGACGATCACGTCGGCGAGGTATTCGAGAACCTTCGTCGCCCGGTCCTTGCGGAGCGGGAAGTCGAAGAGCGAAGGCGTCTCGTCGATGAACCGCGTGGTGCACTTGCCGGCGAGGAACTCCGGGTGCGTGACCAGGTTCACGAGGAACGGGATGTTGGTCTTCACGCCGCGGACGCGGAACTCCTGCAGGCACCGCTCCACGTGGCCGGCCGCCTCCTCGAGATTCAGGCCGCGGGCCGTCACCTTCACGAGCAGCGAGTCGAAGTAGGGCGTGACCACGGCGCCCGAGAAGGCGGAGCCCGCGTCGAGCCGGATGCCCATGCCGCTCGCCGACCGGTAGGCCGTGATCCGGCCGTAGTCGGGGAGGAACCGGTTCTCCGGATCCTCGGTCGTCACGCGGCACTGCACCGCCGTGCCCATCGACTTGATCGCCGCCTGATCGCCGAGGCCGATCTGCGGGTCGGACAGCTTCCAGCCCTCGGCCACGCGGAGCTGCCGCCGCACGATGTCGATGCCGGTGATCTCCTCGGTGACGGTGTGCTCCACCTGGATCCGCGGATTCACCTCGATGAAGAAAAACTTGCCGGTGTCGGCATCGACGAGGAACTCGACCGTGCCCGCGTTTTCGTACTTCGACGTGCGGCCGATCGCCAGGGCCGCCTCGCAGATCGCGTCGCGGGTCTTCTGTGGGAGGTTCGGGGCGGGGGCGATCTCGACGACTTTCTGGTGTCGCCGCTGCACCGAGCAGTCGCGCTCGAAGAGGTGCACCAGGTTGCCGTGCAGGTCGCCGAGCAGCTGCACCTCGATGTGCCGGGCCCGCTGGATGAACTTCTCGACGAACACGCTGGCCGAGCCGAACGCCGTCTTGCTCTCCCGCTGGGCGCTCTCGAGCGCCACGGCGAGTTCATCCTCGCCGTGCACCACCCGCATGCCGCGGCCGCCGCCACCGTGCGCCGCCTTCAGGATCACCGGCCAGCCGAGCTCCTTCGCGATCGCCGATGCGTCGGCCTGGCTCGTGACCGGCTTCGGGCTGCCGGCGAGGATCGGCACGCCCGCCCGCTTCGCCAAATCGCGGGCGGCCGTCTTGTCGCCGAGCATCTGCAGGAGTTCGACCCGCGGGCCCACGAAGGTGATGCCGGCCTTCGCGCAGGCCGCGGCGAAGTCGGGGTTCTCGGAGAGGAAGCCGTAGCCCGGGTGGATCGCGTCGACGCCGTGCTCCTTGGCGAGTGCCACGATCGACTCGATGTCGAGGTAGCTGCGCAGGGGCTCGCCGGGTTTGCCCACGAGGTAGGCCTCGTCGGCCTTGAAGCGGTGGAGCGCGAACCGGTCTTCGTGGGCGTAAATGGCGACGGTGCGGATGCCGAGCTCGTGAGCGGAGCGGAAGACGCGGATCGCGATCTCACTGCGGTTGGCGACGAGCAGCTTCTTGATGGGGCGCATGACGGAAAATTCCGGACGACGAAACGAGGACGGAGCACGAACCGGTGGCTGCACGCCACGGGCGGTTTTCAGGGGCCAAGCGTACCGGCTCGCCGCTCGTCGGCGTAGCTTGGCCGCAGATACTCGGGCACCAGCGTGAACGGGTCATCGACGACGCCCGCCGCGGCCCGGAGCAGGGCCAGCCGGCCCGCCTCCACGGCCGACGGCTGCCAGGATTCCGGCGGGGACACGACGAGATCCGCGCGGGCTGCAAGGGCGGAAGCCGCGGACTCGAGCGCCGGCCCGGCCACGACCGTGCCGCTCGGCAGCGAAGCGATCCAGGCGGCGAGTGGATGGAGGGCGGCGGGCTCGAGTTCCCAGTCGGTGAGACTGGTCGGCGAGGGCAGTGCCTTGGCGGCGTAGACATCGCCACGGCCGGCGTCGAAGCCGATCGCAATCGGCTGGTCGTGGCGGCCGGCGAGTCGGGCCGTGACGGCTCCGATCGCTTCGAAGCCCGAGATGCCCACGAGCCGTGCGCCGGCTGCCCAGGCCAACGCCTTGGCGGTCGCCACGCCCACCCGCAGGCCGGTGAACGACCCGGGGCCACGGATCACGGCGACGAGGTCGGCCTCGTGTGGCTGCCAGCCGAGTTCGCCCGCCACCTCCGCCACCGCGGCCGCAAGCAGGCGGGCATGGTCGCCCGGTATTTCGAGCCGCCGCACCGCCACGCGGCCGTCGTGCAGGGCGGCGACGGAGCCCGCCGCCAGGCTGGTGTCGATCGCGAGTGTCTTCATGTCGGCGGGGAAGCGGGCCTTTCTTGACCGTGCGTCGCGGCGTTCGTACCTTCAGGGATTCCGCCGCGTGGGGCGGGAAGCTGCATCGTCATCGGGATTCGGAGCGGGTGCCCGCCAAGGTCTGACAGAAGCGTGAAGCGGGCCATTATCAGCGACATCCACGGCAACCTCGAGGCCCTCAAGGCCGTGCTCGAGGATATCGACCGCCAGCGGGTCGATGCCATCTTCTGCCTCGGAGACGTCGTCGGCTACGGGCCGAATCCGTGCGAGTGCGTGAAACTCGTCCGCGACCGCTGCAGCATGGTGCTCCTCGGCAACCACGACCAGGGCGCCCTCTTCGACCCCGATGGATTCAACGTCGGCGCGGAACGCGCGATCCGCTGGACGCGGACACAGCTGGAACTGCACGACCGGATGCCGAAGCACTCCGCCGACCGGCTCACCGACTTCCTCGGCGAACTGCCCCGTACCCACACCGAGGGCGACCTGCTGTTCGTGCACGGCTCGGCCCGGCGGCCGCTCGAGGAATACGTCTTCCCGGAAGACATCTACAACCAGCTCAAGATGCAGCACATCTTCGAGCTGGTGGGGCGCTACTGCTTCCAGGGCCACACCCACATCCCCGGCATCTTCACGACATCGCCGGAGTTCCTCTCCCCGTCCGTGCCGAAGGGGGAGAGCGAAGTGGTGATGCCGCTGCCACGCGAGAAGGCGATGGTCAACGTGGGCTCGGTCGGCCAGCCCCGCGACGGTGACCCGCGGGCCTGCTATGCGATCCTCGAGGACGACGCCCGCGTCCGCTTTCGGCGCATCGAATATCCGTTCGCTGAAACCTGTCGCAAGATCCACGCCATCGCCGACCTCGACAACTTCCTCGGCGACCGCCTCGGCCAAGGGCGCTGAAGCCCCCGTAGTCCGCACGCTCCGCCCCCGTAGGCCCGTCACTCCGTGACGGGCTCGTCGGCCGCATGTACCGCAGGCCCTTCTAGTCCGCAGCGGGGCGACCTCCTGTGGTGGGCGTCGGGGCTGCCCAGGCCCTGTCGCCGGACGCTCGCTACGAACATCCTGTTCTCCGCTCGCTCGATGCCGCCTTCGCTCCGCCATCCTGGCTGCGCTCGGCGGCAAACGCCGGCGACAGGGCATGGGCAGCCCCTCCGGAGTCCATTGCCTGCAGCGAGGGGCACTCCAGCCTCCGTCACGCTCGGCTGATATACTCCGCGGGCCAACCTTTCCTGGAGTTTTCGTGGAACGCCGACATCTTTCGTTCATCGCCATTTCGCTGGCGATCGTCCTCGCCGGCCAGGCGTTGCAGGCCTGGTTCTTCCCGCCCGTTCCGAAGCCTCCGGCCGAGATCGCTGATACGGATTCGGCGGCAGCTGTTGATGCAGGAAAGGCCGATCGGCCTGCTGAGTCGTCGGCGGCCGCGGCTCCTGCCGATGGCGACGCGGCGGTGGCGATCGATGCCCCGCGGATGCGGCGGACGCTCGGCTCGCTCGACCCTGCCGACCCGGCGAAGATGCTGGTCACGCTCACGAGCCGCGGCGCCGCCGTGGAGCGGATCGAGCTGGCCGACGAGCGGTTTCACGATCAGGACGATCGATCTGGCTACCTCGGCCATCTCGCCTGCGCGGCGGTACCCGAGGGCTGCCGCATCGGCGTGGTGGGGGCCGGTACGCCCGCTGCGAAGGCCGGCCTGCAGGCCGACGACGTCATCGTGCGGGTCAACAAGCTGACGACGCCCGACCCGCGGTCGCTGCACACCGTGCTCGCCGCGACGCGGCCACGGCAGCGGGTCGCGATCGACTATCTCCGTGCGGGCCAGTCGGCGTCGTGTGAGGCGGTGCTCGAGCGGCGGCCGCTCGAAGTGGTGCGGCCCGAGCATCGGGCTGAGCCGACGGTCGATCCCGACAGCGATCCACACGATCCGCTCTCGTTCCGCCTGTCGCTGGAATCCCGCGACGGCCGGAAGCGAGGCGAACCGCTCAGCGAGATGCCGGGGCACGAGCTGGCCGATGTCGATTGGCAGGTCGAGCCGACGCCCGACGGCAAGGGAATGCGGTTCACCCGGCCGCTGCCTCGCGGCCTCACGGCGGTGAAGGAGTATCGGCTGGCCGCCGCGGGCGATCCGAACCAGCCCGAAGGGTATCGCCTCGACCTCACCGTGGAAGTGCGGGCGGCCGACGGCGAGACGATCGTCGCCTATGCGCTCGACGGCCCCACCGGCCTGCCGACCGAGGGCTGGTGGTATGCCCAGCGGGTGGCCCGCGACTGGGGCTCGCTCGCCGTGCGCGACGTGGCGATGCGGTTTGCCGGTGAGCCGAGCACGATCGTCAGCGGCCTCAAGATCGCCGACGGCAAGCTCGACCATCCCGCCTCGGCCGTTCGCGAGGGCAAGCCGCTCTCGTTCGCCGGTGTCGACTCACTCTACTTCGCGTCCGCCTTGATTCCGGCGGTGACGGGCCCTGATGTTCCGGAGCTGGCCGAGGTGCGGCCGCTCACGGTGGGCGACGCCCTCGAGGCGGCCCGCAAGCGGCTTGTGGACGTGACGAGCCGGCTCGTCTCTCGCGAAGTGACCGTCACGGCCGACCAGCCGCTCGTGCATCGCTACCAGATCTTCGCCGGCCCCAAGCAGCCCGAACTGCTGCGGACATTTGGCGCGGTCGGGTCCGGCATGGACGACCTCGTCTATTACGGCTGGTTTGGCTGGGTCGCCCGGCCGATGATCGCCGTGCTCCATGCCCTCCATGCGGTCGTTCGCAACTACGGGATCGCGATCATCCTGCTCACGGTGATCGTTCGCGGGGCGATGTTCCCCGTGAGCCGCAAGCAGGCGCTCTCGTCGCAGAAGATGCAGGTGCTCCAGCCCGAGATGAAGGCGATCGCCGAGAAGTACAAGAACGAGCCCGAGAAGCGGACGCGGGCCACGCAGGACCTGTGGCGGAAGCACGATTACAACCCGATGGGGGGCTGTCTGCCCGTCTTCATCCAGATTCCGATCTTCATGGGGCTCTACCGCTCGCTGGCCACCGACGTCGAACTCCGGCAGGCCCCGCTGTTCAGCTCGGCGATCCGCTGGTGCTCCAACCTCGCGGCCCCCGACATGTTCTGGGACTGGTCGAACTACCTGCCGCAGTTCCTCACCGCCCCGGAAGGCTGGCTCGGGCCGTTTCTCAACCTTTTCCCGCTGGTGACGATCGGCCTCTTCCTCTGGCAGCAGAAGCTCTTCATGCCGCCGGCCGTGGACGAGCAGCAGAAGATGCAGCAGCAGGTGATGAACTACATGATGTGGTTCATGGCCCTGATGTTCTTCAAGGTGCCCTGCGGCCTCTGCCTCTACTTCATCGCCTCGAGCCTGTGGGGCATCGCGGAGCGGCTCTGGCTGCCCTCGACGCTGCCGGCCGCCGCCGGGGCAGGTGCCAAGGTGGTCGACGCCCCCTTTGCCGCGGTCTCGAAGAACGGCTCTGCCGCCAGCGACGCCGCGCGGCAGAAACGTCAGGCCCGCAAGAAGCAACGCTAAGTAGGCCCGTTGCTCCGCAACGGGCAAAATCCACGCCGCCGTCGTTCGCGGGTGTGAGCTGTTCGTACGTGGTTCAACCCCGTGCTCGCGTGGGTCGGGGCTGCCCACGCCCCGTCGCCGGACGCTCGCTTCGGGCATCCATGCCCTGCGCTCGCTCGATGGCGGCGGCGCTCTCGGCATCCTGCCTTCGCTTGCCGCCATACGCCGGCTCTCGGGGCATGGGCAGCCCCTCACAGCGTTTTGGTTGGCAGCGGTGGCCCGCGCGAGGCTTTTGGTCGCGTAAGATCATTCGTTCCATGTGGTCATCTACCGAACTCATCGTCGCGCCGGCGACCGTGCCCGGGCCGGGGGCGCGGGCGATCGTGCGTCTGGCCGGTGATGGGCTGGATGCGCTGCTCGCGCGGATGTTCACGGCCGAGGGTTCGGGCTTTGCCCGACCGGGTGAATCGCCTCGAGTCGTGTCCGCGCGGCTTGCGGCCTCCGGGCTCGGGGCGGAGTGGGGCGACGCGCCTGTGGAGATCCTGCACTGGCCGGGGCCTGGCGGGCCGATCGGCGGGCCGCTCGCCGAGGTGCAGTTGCCGGCGTCGGCGTTGCTCGTCGAGGCTGTCGTGGCCGAGGCCTGTCGGCACGGCGCGCGGCTGGCCCGCGGGGGCGAGTTCACGCTGCGGGCGTTTCTGGCCGGCCGGCTCGACCTCGTGCAGGCCGAAGCTGTGCTGGCCGTCGTCGATGCCCGCTCGCCTGACGAACTGGCGGCCGCGCTCGACCGGATGGCGGGGGGGGCCGGGGCACGGCTCGCGGCTGCACGATCGCTGCTCCTCGACCTGCTCGCCGACATCGAGGCCGCGATCGACTTCGCCGACGAGACGACGCCCGATGCCGTGCCCGCCGCCGATGCGGCGACGTGGCGGCGGGTGCGCGACGGGCTCGTGGAGGCGGCCACCATGATCGACGACGTGGCTGCCGGCCTCGCCCGCCGCGACGCCTCGGCCGCGGCCGGCCTGCCGCGGGTCGTGCTCGTGGGCCGGCCCAACATCGGCAAGAGCAGCCTCTTCAATGCGTTGCTCGAACGTGAAGCGGCGCTCGTGGCCGACGAGGCCGGCACCACCCGCGACTGGCTCGAGGTGCCGCTCCCGTCGGCGGCCGGGCCAGTTTGCATCCTCGTCGATCTCGCCGGCATGCCGGCCGATCCGGCGGCCGCCCGCGACGCGATCGACGCCCGGGCGATCGCTGTGGCCCGCAGCGAGCTGGCACGGGCCGACGTGGTGATTGTCTGTCGCGATGTGAGCGATCCGGATCTGCCCGGTGTGTCGGTGGCCGCTCACGCCGTGACGCTCGAGGTGGTCACGCGGTGTGATCAGGCGAAGGGCCAGCCCGACACCGTGGGCTACGCGGCGTTCCGCACGAGCAGCGTGACGGGCGCAGGCATCGTATCGCTGCGGTCCGCGATCATCGCCGCAGTCGGCGAGCTGCCGCCGCGGTCATCACCCGCCACGTTGCGTATGGCCGTGGGGCTCGACGCCGCCAGCACGGCCGTGGCCGAGGCCCGGCGGCTCGTGACCCCGCCTGGTGTGGCCGAACGGCCCGACGAGGCGGTCGTGGCCGGCTGTGTCCGTCGCGCGGTCGAGTCGCTCGGCGAAGTGACGGGCGCCGAGATCGGCGTCGATCTGCTCGATCGGATATTCTCGCGGCACTGCATCGGCAAATGAAGCGGGTCGTCACCCCGCGTTGCTGCCACACCTCGCCCGGCTGCCCATGTCGTCGTCGCTCGATTCGCTGCTCCAGAACCTCGCGGCCGGCGCCGCACGGCATGCCGACCGCGATGCTGCCGCCCGCGCGGCCCTCGCCGTCGCCACGGCCCACACCGTGGCGACGCATGCCGATCGCTGGGTCGAGGCAGCCGTCGGAATCAAGACCCGGATCACCGATGGCCGGCGGGTGGCTGCCGGGCCGGCCGTGGTCGGCGAGGAGACCGCCACCGGGCCGCTCGCCACGCTGCGGCTGCTCGCCATCACCGTCCGCGTGCTTCGTGACGTCGCGCGGAGCGGGCTGCCCCAGGCCGCGGGACAGCCGCGGGTGCTGCATGCCGCCGCCGGCCCCGCCGGGCCTGAGTCGTTCATCGGCGTACACGTGCTTCCTGAGCGGAGCCTGCTCGACGGCACGATCTTCGCCGGCCATACGGCGACCGTGCGGTGCGTCAACCCTGGCGGCCTCGAGGCGTTTACCCGGTCGTGGCGGGAGGAGGCCCGCACGCGGCCGCGGCAGGGGGGCGTGGCCCTCGTGCTCGGCGCGGGCAACGTGACGGGCCTGGCGGCGGCCGACGCGATCTCGCAGATCTTCGAGTCTGGGCGGGCCGTCCTTCTCAAACTCCATCCATTGCATGCGGATCTCGAACCCGTGCTGCGGGACGTGCTGTCGCCGCTCGTCGAGGCTGGCCTGCTCGCGTTCATCATCGGCGGCGCCGATGTGGCGCAGGCCGCCGTGGCGGCGCCGGGCATCACGCACGTGCACCTCACCGGCGGGCAGGGGGCATTCGACGCGGTCGTCTGGGGTGGCACCGGGCCGCGGCCGCCGCACAGCCAGCCGGTGCTCACGAAGCCGATCACGTGCGAGCTCGGCAATGTCACGCCCTGGATCGTCGTGCCGGGCCGCTATACACCGCAGCAACTCGCCTTCCAGGCCGATGCGATCGCCGCGTCGATCGCCAACAACACGTCGTTCAACTGCATCGCCACGAAGGCCGTGCTCACCTGCCGCTCCTGGCACCAGCGGGAGGAGTTTGCGGCGCTCGTCGCCCGGCGGCTCGCCGCCCTGCCGCCGCGGCCCGCCTGGTATCCGGGGGCCGCGGCGGCCTGGGCCGAGATCACCGGCCGGGAACCTCCCACCGACGGCTCGCTGCCGGCCGTATTACGCGCCGGGCTCGATGCCCAGGCCGAGCCGCAATGGCTCGCGAAAGAGTGGTTTGGGCCCGTGGCCGTGGAGGTGCCGCTGGAGGCCGATTCTGTCGAGGCGTTCTGTGTGCGAGCCAAGGAGTTCACCCAGGCGATCCCCGGCTCGCTCGCGGCGAGTGTCACGCTGCCCGCATCATTGCCGGCGGCCGACGCGCGGCGGGTCGAACTGCTCTGCGAGCACCTCGAGTATGGTGTCGTCGCCATCAACACCTGGTCGGCGCTCGCCTACGCATTCGGCAGCGTGCCGTGGGGCGGCTATCCGGGCGGCACGCTCACGAATCCGCAGAGCGGCATTGGCCGGGTGCACGACCCGCTGCTCCTGCCGCTCGTGCACAACGCGATCCTGCGGGCGCCGCTCGCGGGCTGGCCGCGGCCGCCGTGGTTTCCATGGCACCGCCACGGGGCCGCGCTCGCCCGCGGCGTGATCGACATGTACTCGACGATCCTCGCTGGTCGCAGTGGCTTCGTTCCGCTGCTGCGGATGCTGCCCCGCGTGCTCACGGGGTAGCGGTCCCCGTAGGCCCGTCACTCCGTGACGGGCAGCCCGTTGGCGGAGCAACGGGCCTACGGCGGGCAGCCCGTTGGCGGAGCGTCCGCGGCTTCCGCCGCGCGATCCCCTCGCTCGCGCTCAGGGCTTGGATGGGGAGCGATAAAAGCCCCCAGGCGCAAGCCGGGGG
>CAMDDA010000118.1 GCA_945890755.1 Candidatus Kuenenia stuttgartensis | reverse complement strand
CCTTCGCTCGCTCGATGCTGACTGCGCTTCGGCATCCTGCCTGCGCTGGTCAGCAAAAGCCGGCTCCCGGGGCACGGGCAACCCCTCACGGTCCCCCGTAGGCCTGTTGCTCCGCAACGGGCTGCCCGTCACAGCGTGACGGGCGTACGCGCGCGTCCAACGCAGGAAGCATGCCTTACGGCGCCGTGACCGCTGCCTTCGCGTCGGTGGCGGCGGCGGGCTGCTCGGGGTCGTTGTGCTCGACCTGGGGCCAGTATTCGTCGAAGTCGAACTGCGGGCTGTTGTCGAGGTCGTGGCACTCGAGGCAGTTGTTGATCGCCTTCTGCTTGCCTTCCGGGGTGGCCAGCGTGAGCACCAGTTCCTGGCGGAGCCGGTCGCGTTCGGCGGTGCTGGCCCGCACGTCGCCCCGCTCGACGGCCGTGTGGGCTGCCGCCGGGCCGTGGCAGTTTTCGCAGCCCTGATGGGCGAGGTGGGGCGTGGTGGCCATGCCGGCGAAGCCCCCCTCGAACGGCTCGAACCGCTGCGGTGCCCAGCCCACCACGTGGCAGGAGAGGCATTCGGGGTCGCCATCACGGCGGGGCTTCTGCTCCTCGAGCGTCGTCAGCGCCGTCGCGTGCGGGGTGTTTTCCCAGACCTCGTAGGCGTGCGTGTGGCAGTCGGCACAGGCAGCGCTGCCGGCAAAGCGGCGGCCGGAGGGATGGCGGATCGGCGTCAGCCCGAGCCCCTGGAAGCCGAGCGTCTCGAGCTTCGTCTGATAGGTGGCCAGGAGTGCGATCATGTCTTCCGACTCCCCCCAGCGGGCATCGAGCGGCACGCGCTGCGTCCGCACGGGCCGCTTCGTATCGGCGAAGAAGCCGACGGCGACGGCGAACATTCCCTTGTGGCCAAGTTCGACGAGCAGGCCACCGCCGGGTAGCCGGCGCGGCTCGAGCGGCGGTTCGTCGGCGCCGCCGTGCGTCACCACGATGTCGAACTGCGGGTAGGCCTGCGCGAGAACCGCCGACTCCTCGGGGGACATCCAGGCCAGCAGGACCTGGTGGTCACATTTTTCGGCGGTGAGTTTCGGCGCAAGATCCGCCAGCGCCTTGGCTGCCGGCACCGCCTCGATGTCGGGATTGCGGAACAGCGAGGCCTCCTTGTCGCCGAGGATGCTCGTCACGCCGATCTTCAGGCCGCCGACCTCCGTGACCCGGAATCGTGGTGTGATGCCGGCGTCGATGCCGAGCAGGCCGACGTTGCCGCTGACGAACGGCGTCGGCTCGTCTCCAATTTGGGCGACAGCGGCGACGAGCTCTTCTGCCGGCAACCGCAGATCGCCCGGGCCGAAGCCGACCGCGGCATATTTCATCGCCCGCAGCCCATCGACGATCGACTGGAACTTCGCCTCCGTCTGTCGGCCGAACCGCTTCACCTGGCCGCCCAGGTCGACGGCCATCAAGGGCCAGCCGGCGGCCGAGATCGCGCGGAGAAAGTTCTGCCGGCGGCTCAGACCTCCTTTCTGGTTCTCCTTGCCCGTGCAGCCGCAGGGCTCGATGTAGCCGTCGAGTTCGCCGGTGATCACGAGCACGGCCCGCGGCGAATCCCAGTCGGTGAAGATCCGCCCGTTTCGCTCCTGGAACTTCGCCACGACCGCATCGGTCACGCCGCTGCCGCGCTCGGGAGGCGCAGCGTTGCAGACGGCGGTCAGCTGCGCGAGAGCCATCGTCGCGACCACCGCCATGGGGATGGCGGAAGCACGAGCGGAAAGGCGGACGAGATTGCGAGCAACGATGGGCATAGCGTCAGGGGCCGATGGCCACACACACGGGGATGTCGAGCGTCGGAGAATCGGGATGGCCTGTGTCGAGCACGATCCTGCCGGCCGGCCCCTGCTCCGAGCAGAGATGATTCGCGGGCCGGCTCCCGGCCGGGATGACCACCGATACCGGAATCCGCACGGCACCACCTTCGCCGATCGGCACGGGCTCTCCGATCGTGACGGCCAAGGAGTCGGGCACGACGTCACGCACGACCGGCCTCACGCTGTCGCGGTGGGGTCCGCGGGCGGTGATGAACAGTTGCGTGCGCAGGCCCTTCCGGCCGGAGACCGTCCCCAGCAGGAGTGCCTGACGGGAGGAATCCCATGCCGCCCCGGCGAGCACAAGATCGCCTCCGACCGTGGCCTCCACCGGCACGGACACGGCCACCTCTTCCGGCAGCCGGAGGAGCGCATCGATCGCCGTTCGCAGCGGGCCGAGCGGCAGTCCCGGGCGGATCACGAGCGTGAGCAGCAGGCCTCCCGTAGCTCCGGGCTCCGCCGCCACGTCGGCGGCAGCGAGGGGCGACGAGGCAAGCGAGAAAAACTGGCCAGCCTGGGCATGCTCGACGGCCAGCCGCTCGACCACCGGGGGCTCGGAGCCGAACGTGAACAGCCGCACCTCCACCCGCTCTCCCGCGGCCGCCGACACCCGCGGCAGGAGCACGGCGTCCGGCACCGCCTTCCACGTCGGCACGACGGTGCCCTCGACCACGAACACGACCTCGGGCCGCCGGGGATCATCGGTGAGAATCGTCGCCTGCTGTCGGAACGGCCCCCCCGGCCCCTTCCCTTTCCATTGCAGTGTCACCTTCGTGCTGTCGCCCGGCGGCACCACCTTCTCCTGAGCAGGCTCCTCGCCGTCGGCGGCCTCGAAGTCGGAGATCGTGCAGGTGCAACTCGTCGCACCGCGGCGGAGCGTGAGCGGCCCGCTGCCCGCGTTCCGGATCACGAAGTCGTGTGTGCCCGAGCCACCGGTGCCGACCGTGCCGAAGGCATGTGTGGTTTCACCGACCTCGACGACTCCCGCCGGCCCGCCGGCTCGCGCCGCCCCCCCCGGACGAAAATCGCCGACCTGCCACGGCCGTGACACCGACTGCAGCACCGCGCCGCCAGCCCCGACCAGGCCGCCGCAGACGACGGCCACCGCAGCGACGGCCCAGGGGTTGGGAATGCGAACCGAGTTCATGAGTGGGGCAGCGGGTTGAGGGCGCGACGGACCGACGTGATCCATCATAGGGATTTGGAGCGCATAGGGATTTAGAGCGGCTCTTGAACGCCGCCTCGACTCCATAGAAGCCCTGAGCGCAAGCGAGGGGACCGGTTTGGTGTGCCGCCTCCCTGCCTCTGCTCCTCGAGCAGTCGCCGACCCCCTCGCCTTCCCGCTTGCGCTGCGTCAGTACGCCCGAGCCAGCACGCTGCGGCGGGCCACCGGCTGGCCGGTCACGACACAGGTGCCCGGCTCGTCGGGCCCCTCCATGGGGATGCACCGCACCGTCACCTTGAGCGGGTCGAGGAGGGCGGTGACGGCCGGATCGTCGGCCACATGCACATGGGCGAACCCCGCCGGCCGCTGCCCCTTCCCCTTGCCGTCCACCTCGCCGGTACCGAAAAAGTCGAGCAGTTCGGCCTGGCTCGCGAGCGTCACCGACCGCTCCGCCCGGAACGCCTTGGCCCGCTCGAAGAGCCCGAGTTGAATCTCTTCGAGCAGCGCCGGCACCAGCTTCGCAAACTCGCCGAGCGGCACGGCCTCCCGCGCCTTCGGGCCGCGATCACGCCGCGACACGCTCACGGTGCCGGCCGCGAGGTCCCGCGGGCCGATCTCCACCCGCACCGGCACCCCCTGCTTCACGTGCTGCCACACCTTGTCGCCACCGCGGATGTCGCGGGCGTCGATCTTCGAGCGGATCGGCTCGCCGCCATACGCGACCGCGGCGAGTTCCCGCTCGATCGTCCGGCAGGCGTCGAGCACCGCCGCCCGTTCCTCGTCGGTGCGGCTGATCGGCAGGAGCACGACCTGCGCGGGGGCGATCCGCGGTGGCAGCACGAGGCCGTCGTCGTCGGAGTGGGTCATGATCACCGCGCCGATGAGCCGCGTCGAGACGCCCCACGAGGTCGTCCAGCAAAACTCCTCGGCCCCGCTCGGGCCCGCGAACTTGATGTTCTGACCGCGGGCGAAGTTCTGGCCGAGGAAGTGCGACGTACCGGCCTGCAGGGCCTTGCCGTCCTGCATCATGGCCTCGATCGAGTACGTATCGACGGCGCCGGGGAACCGTTCGCCCGCCGGCTTGGGCCCTTTGATCACGGGCATCGCCAGGTCGCGTTCGGCGAACGTGGCGTAGACGTCGAGCATGCGCAGCGTCTCTTCCACCGCCTCCGCGCTCGTGGCATGGGCCGTGTGCCCTTCCTGCCAGAGGAACTCCGCCGTGCGCAGGAAGACGCGGGGCCGCATCTCCCACCGCACGACGTTGGCCCACTGGTTGATGAGCACGGGAAGATCCCGCCACGACTGGATCCACTTGGCATACATCGCGCCGATGATCGTCTCGCTCGTGGGGCGAACGACGAGCGGCTCCTCGAGCTTTCCCGTCGGAATCAGCTTGCCGTCGGGCCCGAGTTCGAGCCGGTGGTGCGTCACGACCGCGCACTCCTTGGCGAAGCCTTCGACGTGCTTGGCCTCCTGCTCCAGGTAGGAGAGCGGGATGAAGAGCGGGAAGTAGGCGTTCTGATGCCCCGTCGCCTTGAACTCGCGGTCGAGAATGCCCTGCATCCGTTCCCACACGGCATAGCCGTGTGGCTTGATCACCATGCAGCCGCGGACGGGCGACTGCTCGGCGAGGTCGGCCGCGCGGACCACCTGCTGATACCACTCGGGATAATCCTGGGCACGGGTCGGAGAGATGGCGTGGTCGGGCATGGAACGCTCCAAAGGAGGGCGAATCGGGGCGGATTGTAGCCGCTGGGTGTGAATCGCGGCACTGCGGCCCTACACTCGCCATCATGCCGCGACGCCTGATCACCGAACTCCAGCCGCAGATCCAGATCGACCAGATCTTCCTCGCGACCCACAAGCAGCTGCGGCCCAACCGCAATGGGCAGCTCTATTTGCAGGTCGATCTCGCCGACAAAAGCGGCGCGATCACCGGCCGGCTCTGGAACGCCTCCGACGACGACTTCAACGCGTTCGAAGACGGCGACTACGTGCGGGTCGAGGGGCACACGCAGCTCTACTCAGGAAGCCTCCAGCTGATCATCACCGCGATCGAACGGGTCGATCCCCGCACGGTCGATGAGTCGGAGTTTCGCGTGCTCGCCGAGGCCGATGTGGAGCGGCTCTGGGCCGAACTGCGGTCGATCACCGACACGATCCGCGCGGCGCCGCTGCGGGATCTCGTGGACGAACTGCTCGCCGACCGAGAGCTCACCGAGGCTTTCTGCCGCTGCCCCGCGGGCGTCAAGCACCACCATGCCTACGCGGGCGGCCTGCTCGACCACGTCGTGAACCTGCTGCGGCTGGCCGACCGCATCGCCCCGCTCTACCCCGACCTCGACCGCGACCTCCTGCTCGCGGGAGTGCTCGTGCACGACATCGGCAAGACGGTGGAACTCGAAAGCGAAAAGGGCTTCTCCTACACCGACTCGGGCCAGCTCCTCGGCCACGTGCTCCTGGGCCTCGAGATCGTCGATGAGAAGATGCGGGCGATCGAGAAACGGACCGGGGCTGCCTTTGACGCCGAGACGGCCGTCCGCGTGAAGCACATGATCGCCAGCCACCACGGCCAGCTCGATTTCGGGGCCGCAAAGGTGCCGATGACGCTCGAAGCCGTGGCCCTGCACCACATCGACCTGCTCGACGCGAAGATGGCGGCCGTCGCCCAGCTCCTGCGGGCCGAGGCGTCGATCGAAGGGGGCTGGACCCAGTTCCACCAGCACCACGGCCGCAAATTCTTCCGCGGCCGCGGATAGGTTCGTTCGCCGGCACCTTCGGGGGCACCCACATGGCTCGGAAACGCGATCACGCCGCCCGAACGACGCCGCCAGGGACACCCGCCACGGGCCGCGGAGGCGTCGTCGGCGTGTTTCGGCGGGCCGCAGGGGGCTACGGCTTCGTGCGACCGCTCGACGCACCGGCCGGCGACAAGTCGCAGGACATCCATGTGGCTGCCGGGGCTGCGCTCGATGCAGCCAGCGGCGACACCGTTCGCGTGCGGCTTTCGAAGGCCCGCGACGTCCGCCGGCCCGGACCTGCGGGTGAGATCATCGAGATCGTGAAGCGGCGAACGACGCGGTTCGTCGGCTCCTACTTCGAGGCCACGGACCTCGGCTGGGTGCAGATCGACGGCACCGGATTCGCGCGGCCGGTGGCGGTTGGCGATCCCGGCGCGAAGGGCGTGCGGCCGCACGACAAGGTCGTCGTCGAGATGGTGCGATTCCCCACGCACCTGCGGGACGGCGAAGGGGTGATCGTCGAGGTGCTGGGCAAGGCCGGCGCCGCCGGCGTCGACACGCTCACGATCATCCACGAGTTCGGCCTGCCGGGCGAGTTTCCGGAGGCCGCCCTCGACGACGCCCGCCGCCAGGCGGACCGGTTCGACGAGTCGGTGCCTCCCGGCCGTCACGACCTCACCGACCGCACGATCGTGACGATCGACCCGGTCGATGCCCGCGACTTCGACGACGCAATCTCGCTCGAACGGGTCGAACGCGGCCACTGGCTGCTCGGCGTGCACATTGCCGACGTGTCGCACTTCGTCCGGGAAGGATCGCCGCTGGATCAAGAGGCACGGAACCGCGGCACGAGCGTCTACCTGCCCGACCGCGTGATCCCGATGATTCCGGAGATCGTCTCCAACAACCTCGCGAGCCTGCAGCCGGGCAAGGTGCGGTATGCCCGCACCTGCTGGATCGAGTTCACAGCGGACGGTGTGCCGGTGCACGCAGCGGAGGAGCCCACGGCGATCAAGAGCGGACGGCGGTTCACCTACGAGGAGGTCGACGTCTTCCTCGCCGACCCCGACACCGCCGCCGTCGCGATGACACCCGAGGTGCGGGCGTTGCTCGGCCGGATGCGCGACCTCGCGCGGATCCTGCGGAGCCGGCGAATGGCCCGCGGATCGCTTCAGCTCGAGATGCCCGAGGTGAAGATCGACCTCGACCGCGACGGCCGGGTCACGGGCGCCCACGTCGTCGAGAACACCGAGAGCCATCAGATCATCGAGGAGTTCATGCTTGCCGCCAACGAGGCGGTGGCGAACGCCCTGGCGGCGGCAGGAGCAGGCTTCCTGCGGCGAATCCACCCCCAGCCCGATCCGCGAAAGCTGCGACAGCTCACCGAGTTCGTTTCGGAACTCGGCTTCGAGTTCGACACGCTCGAGAGCCGGTTCGAGCTGCAGCGGCTGCTCGACATGGCCCGCGGCAAGCCGGAGGAGCATGCCGTGCACTATGCCGTGCTCCGCAGCCTGACGCGGGCCGCCTACGGCCCACAGGAAGACGGCCACTATGCACTGGCCAGCGACTGCTACTGCCACTTCACCTCGCCGATCCGCCGCTACCCCGACCTCACGGTGCACCGGGCACTGGCCATGATCGCGAAGGGCAGGCGGCCGCCTGCCGAGGGACTCGTGACGCTCGGGGCCGAATGCTCCGAGCTCGAGCGACGGGCCGAGTCCGCCGAGCGGGAGCTCAAGAAGCTCAAGCTCCTGCTCTTCCTCTCGAAGCAGATCGGCGTGGAAATGGACGCGGTCGTGACCGGCGTCGAGGCCTTCGGCCTGTTCGTGCAAGGCCTCGCGATCCCAGCAGAAGGCCTCGTACCGCTCGACGCCCTGCCCGACGACAGCTACCGCTTCGACCGCGCCAGCCACACGCTCTCGGGCCGGAGGCCGGGCCAATCGTTCCGGCTCGGCGACCGCGTGCGCGTGGCAGTGGCCCGCGTCGACATCGAACGCCGCACGCTCGACTTCCGCCTCCTCGGCTTCGGCCGCAGCAGCCGCACGCCACCTCCGCGCCCACGCCGCCACGGCAAGCCGTCCACGCCGAAGGGCCGCGGCAAGAAGGCCGCCACAAAGCAGCCCCGGCAACGCAAACGCCGCGGGCGTTGAGCGGGGGGCGTCGAGGTCGGCAACCGTTCGCGTGGGGGTTCGGGACTGCCCATGCCCCGTCGCCGGACGCTCGCTGCGAACATCCTGTTCTTCGCTCGCTCGATGGCGGCAGCGCTCTCGGCATCCTGCCTCCGAGAACCGCGAGAGTCGGGCCGGTGTTCAGCCCCGCTGGCGATCTCTTACACTTCGCTCCGTCTTCCAATCACACCTTCTGGAATGCATCGTGACCGACTCGCTTCTGCGGACGCCTCTCTGTGGCTGGCATGAATCTCATGGCGGCCGCATGGTCGATTTTGCCGGCTGGTCGATGCCGGTGCAGTACGCCTCGATCGTGGACGAGCACCTGGCCACCCGGCGAGCGGCCGGCCTGTTCGACGTGTCGCACATGGGACGGCTCTCGATCGACGGGCCCGGCTCGCAGGCCTGGCTGGAGTCGCTGCTCACCCGCCGGGTGAGCGACATGACGCCGGGCCAGTGTCGCTACACGCTCGTCACGAGCGACGGGGGATCACCCTCGGGCCTCGCCGTGCTCGACGACGCGCTCGTGGCCCGCGAGGCCGACGCGGCCGATGGCTCGCCGCGGATGTCGCTGGTCGTCAACGCGAGCAACCGGGCGGCCGTGGTGACCTGGCTGCGGAGCCGACTGCCGACGAGCGGCGTGACGCTGTCAGACCACACCACTCAAACGGCGATGATCGCCGTGCAGGGGCCGCTGGCCATCGACCTCGTCTGCAGACTCTGTTCGGCGGACGACGCTGACCGCATCCGCGGCCTGCGTGGGTATCGGGCGACGCGGGCATCCGTCGCCGGCGTCACGGCAGCGGTCAGCCGCACCGGCTACACCGGAGAGGACGGCGTCGAACTCGTCGTGCCGGCGGCCCGGGCGACGGCGGTCTGGGAGGCGATCCTCGCCGCCGGTGCCGACCGCGGCGTGCGGGCGTGCGGCCTCGGCGCCCGCGACACGCTGCGACTGGAAGCGGGCATGCCGCTCTACGGCCATGAGCTGCAGGCCGACAGCGATCCATTTGCCTTGGGCCTGGGGCTGGGGGTGAATCTTGACTCCGTGCCCGCGGCACCGCGGGAGTTTCCCGGGGCGGCCGCCCTGCGAGCCATGAAGTCGCACGTGCCGGCCCGCGTGCGGGTGGGCCTGGCATTCGACTCGAAGCGGTCGGCCCGTGAGGGCAGCCTGGTCGTGCGCCCCGGTGCCGCAGCTGCCGACCCGCCCGGCGTCGTGACCAGCGGCAGCTTCGCCCCCTCCCTCGGCCATGCGGTCGCCATGGCGGTGGTCGATCGGGTGGCTGCGGCCGAGGGTACGGTCGTCGATGTGCTGATTCGCGATATCCCCCAGCCGGCGCGGGTCGTGCCGCTTCCCTTCTACCGCCGCGGCGGTGGTTGAGGCTGACAGACCGCAGGATTGCGGTATCCTGCGGCGTCTGTCTCATCCCCCTACACCCGCGGAGATCCCCATGGCCGCCGAGTTGAAGTTCGCCAAGACGCACGAGTGGATCCGGCCCGAGGCCGACGGCTTGGCTACGGTCGGCATCTCCGCCTACGCGGTGGAGGCGCTGACGGATCTCGTGTTCATGCAGCTTCCGGCCGTCGGCAAGCGGGTCAAGGCGGGCGAGTCTTTCGGCGAGATCGAAAGCGTGAAGGCCGTGAGCGACCTCTACGCTCCCGTCTCCGGTGAGATCGTGGCCGTCAACACCGCCCTGCCCGGCCAGCTCGAACTGCTGGGCAAGGATCCGTACGGTTCTGGCTGGGTCATGAAAATCCGCCCCGACGATCCGGCCGAACTGACCGGCCTGCTCGACCAGACGGCCTACGATGCCGTCGTGAAGAACACGCCGCACTGATCCTGTGAAACTGATATC
>CAMDDA010000117.1 GCA_945890755.1 Candidatus Kuenenia stuttgartensis | reverse complement strand
AGGGGCCTCCATAGCTCCGTTGCTCCGCACCGGGCTGCCCGTCACGGAGTGACGGGCCTACATAGCTCCGTTGCTCCGCAACGGGCTGCCCGTCACGGAGTGACGGGCCTACTCTGTTCAGCCGCTGAGCACGTCGGCCAGCGTCTTCTGGAGGACGCCCGCGCTCATCTTGAGCGCCTGCACCTCCTTGGGCCAGAGCTCGATCTCGAGCGTCTTCTCGGCGCCGCGGCGGCCCACGACCGTGGGCACCGACAGGGCCACGTCGCGGAGGCCATAGCAGCCATTCTGGACAGTTGAGACCGGCAGCACCCGCTTCGAGTCGAGGGCGATCGCGTGGATCACCTCGGCGATCGACACGCCCACGGCGAAGCCGGCGCCAGTCTTCTTCTTGATCATCTCCGCGCCGCTCGTCTTCGCCCGCTGGAACACGTCGGCTCCGAGCTTCGGCGTGTAGCCCGGATATTTCTCCAGCGGCAGGCCGGCGACCGAGGCGCTCGACCAGACGGGCACCATGCTGTCGCCATGCTCGCCCAGGATCATCGCCTGCACCTGCGTGGCCGGGGCGTGCAGGTTCATCGCCAGGAGGCTGCGAAACCGCAGCGTGTCGAGCAGCGTGCCCAGGCCGACCACGCGGCCCTTCGGCAGGCCCAGTTCCTTCTCGGCGATGAAGGTCAGGATGTCCACCGGGTTGGAGACGACGAGCACATTGGCGTCGGCCTTCATGCCCTTGGCCTTGATCTCGGCCAGGATCGACTTGAAGAGCACGACGTTCCGGTTGATGAGCGCGAGCCGGCTCTCGTCGGGCTTCCGCCGCAGGCCCGCCGTGATGCAGATCACGTCGGCGTCGGCGAGGCAGTCGTAGCCCCCCGCGTGGATCGACTGGTCGGCGATCGCCGCCGTGCCGTGGAGCATGTCGAGCGCCTGGCCGTCGGCCAGATCGGGGTTTGCGTCCACGATCACGATCTCGTGCACGATTCCGCCCAGCTGGAGGGCGAAGCCCGCCGACGAGCCCACGATGCCACCGCCGCCGATGATGCCGACCTTCATGTGCTTCCCTTCTTGGTTGTCCTGTGAATGACTATGCCGCCGCGATGCCGAGCTGCCTGCAGACCTGCTCCGTGACGGCCTTCACGAGGGCCTCGTGGTCGAGGCCGGCCGGAGCGACCGCGCGGGAGGCGTTCTCCGGGTCGGCGCCCATCGGGGGGGGCGCGTCGAACGCCTTGCGGTTCACGCCCGTCGTGCCCCAGCTGGCGCGGAAGACGTCGTTGGCGCAGATGTCGCAGTTCTCCATGTTCTTGTCGAGGCGGGGGTCGGTGTAGCCCCACTTGGCCTTGAGGTCGAGCAGCTCCTTCGTCTCCTGCTTCGTGAGGTAGGTCACGCGGCCGAGGTCCTTCGAGAGCATGAGGATCCGGCAGTAGGCGTCGAGAATCTCGGTCCACCAGTAGGCCTTCTCGACCGTCTCGCCGAAGCTGACGGTGCCGTGGTTGGCGAGGATCACGACGTTCGACTGCTTGACGAACGGCTTCACCGTGTCGGCGAACTTTTGGCCGCCGGGGGTCTCGTAGCGGGTGATCGGCACGTCGCCGAGGAACACCTCGACTTCGGGCAGCACGCACTGCGGGATCGGCTCGCGGGCCACGGCGAACGCGGTGGCATGCGGCGGGTGGCAGTGGACGACCGAATTGATGTCGGGCCGCTCCTTCATGATCGTGAGGTGGAGCAGAATCTCGCTCGAACGCTTGCGGTTGCCGGCGACCTGGTTGCCCTCCATGTCGACGATGCACAGGTCGGAGGGCTTCATGAAGCCCTTCGAGATCATCGTCGGAGTGCAGAGCACCTCCCGCTCATTGAGCCGGAACGAGATGTTGCCGTCGTTGCCGGCCGCGAAGCCCTTGTTGTAGATGCGGCGGCCGATGTCGCAGATCTCCTCCTTCAGCTGGGAGAGCGACTTGTCGGTGGTCTTGATCTGGCCGGTGGCTGCCATGAGTGCTCCTTCGTGTTGCGGGAACTGGTGTGCGGTGGTGGGCGGTGTGCCTGTCCTAACGATTCTTGCCTACTGTTCGGGCTGCGGTCGGATTGTCGGCTACGAAAACGCTGTCTGCGGTGAGGGCTGTAAGGGTCATGCGGGTCGCGCCGGGAGGTCGAGCGTGTCGATGAGCGCTGCGACGTAGGCGTCGATCGGCTTGTCGGCCGGCCGGAAGGGCTGGGCGGCCTCGCCCCCTTCGCTGAAGGCGATGAGCTGGCCGTCCCCGGCGCCGAGGTCATCCCAGGCGACGAGCGGCTCGGCCGGGCCGTCGCCGGCAGCCAGGTCGCCGGGGCCGAGCGGCACCACGAGCCGAAACACGCCGCCGCGGATCGCGGGATGGGGCTCCACAAGGGTGACCGTGCCGATGGTTTTGCCGAGTCGCATGGGATGCTCAGTGGGACTTGCAGCCGCAGCCGGTGGGGGCGGTGGCGAGTTCGGAGGGAGGGGGGGCGGCGGGACGGCTGGCGAAGTCGGTGCACAGTCGTTCGAGGCTCCCGGTGAAAGCCTTTGGATCGACGATGAGCAGGTTAGCCTGGCAGTCGGCGGCCACGGCCGAGAGGGAGGCCGCATCGCGGCCGGTCACGGCGCGAAGGCTGGCCGAGCGGTTGGCGAGGATCGTCGCGACGGCTGGCCGGCTCGTGAGCAGGATGCCGCGGGCCGCGTCGCGGGACGCGTGGGTTGCGATGGCGGTGATCACGTCGGCGAGGCCGGACGACGGCAGCTGCTGGCTGCCAGGAACCGCGCGGGCAATCGCGGCCGCCTTGACGGCAGGATCAGTTCCGCCCTGGGCATGCGCGATGAGGAACGGGCGGGGCGGGGCGGCCGAAAGCGGCGAACCTGCCGCGGCTCCGCGCACGATGGAGATGCCTGCCTCTTTCGCATAGTCGCGGGCCGAAGGGGTGATCACGGCCCTGGCATCGACGACGACCTGACGGGTGCCGGCCGGCAGCCGCTCGACCGCGTGCAGCGTGATCACGCGGGCGGTGAGCGTGGCCGCGGCAGCTTTGGGCTCGGGAGCGCCGTAGCTGCTCGCCGCTGGGGCGGCGGCCGGCGAGGCGTGGGCGGCCGGAGGCGCTGCCGTGGCCTCTGCCTGGATGCGGCGGATCACCTCGGCGACGAGCCGCTGGACGGTGTCGCGATCGAGCGGTGATGTGGAGGCGGCGGGTGTCATGTCGTCCTATGTGGGTCAGTCGTCGAGGAGGGCGATCGTGCTCCACCGAGCGGGCGTGGTGTCGCTCTTGAGCAGGTCGCGGAGCAGGCGGCCGTCACTCGTGATCACGGTGACGTCGCCTGTTGTCGCGCCGACCGTGTCGATCGCGAGCTGTGGGTCGCCGTCGGGGCTTGCGCGGTCGGCCATGAGCGGCTGCACGACGAGCAGGCGAGTGCCCGCCAGCGACGGGTGTTTCACCGTCGCCGTCGCCGTGCCGATGATCTTGGCCAGTTGCATGGGGTGTCGTCGTGTGTGGGTGTCAGCTCACGGCGTCGGCGCTGCCGAGGATCCGCAGGTCATCGACGAGCGTGCACCGCCGCTGCCGGGTGAACGTGAGCGGAGTCGTCACGCCCTCGCCGGTGGGCGTGGCGATCGAGAACGACAGAGAGCCCTCGCCCCCGAGGCCGAGGCCGGCCACGCTCGGCCCGTTTTTCACGAACAGCGTCGTGTCGAGCAGCCGGCCCATCCGCGTCATCGTGCGGACGTTCGTCGAGTGGATGATCGCCGTGTGGCGGAAGCCGTGCTCGCTCTCGTGGGCCCGGTCGATCGCCTCGTCGGCATCCTTGCACCGCACGAACGGCAGGAAGGGCATCATCTGCTCGGTGGGCACGAACGGGTTGTCGTTGTCCGTTTCGCCGAACACGAGTTCGAGGCCGGTGTGGCCCGTCGCGCCTGCCGCCTGTGCGAGCAGCGACGCATCCTGTCCGAGGAGATCCTTGCAGGGCACCCAGTGGCGATGGGCGCCCTCGCCTGTCATCACGATGGCCCGCTTGGTGAGGGCGTCGACCTGCTGAGCGTTGAGCCGCAGGGCACCGGCCCGCTCCATCGCGGCCATCATCCGGTCGAACACGGCGGCGACGACGAATACCTGCTTCTCACCGATGCAGAGCAGGTTGTTGTCGTAGGCTGCGCCCGCGATGATCGAGCGGGCGGCATTGTCGAGGTCGGCCGTTTCGTCGACGACCACCGGCGGATTGCCGGGACCGGCCACGATCGCCCGCTTGCTCGACTGGAGTGCCGCCCTCGCCACCGCCGGGCCGCCCGTCACGCAGATCAGCTTCACGCCCCGATGGTTGAAGAGGGCCCCGGCCGACTCCAGCGACGGCTCAGCCACGAGCGAGATCAGGTTGTCCACGCCGAGGTCGCGGTGGATCGCGGCATTGAACCGCCGCACCCCCTCGGCGGCGATCTTCCGGCCGCTCGGGTGCGGGTTCACGACGACGGTGTTGCCGCCGGCGATCATGTTGATCGCATTGCAGGCGATCGTGGGGAGCGAGTGGGTGACCGGCGTGATCGCGCCGATGACGCCGAACGGGGCGTGCTCGATCACGGCGAGGCCGTGGTCGCCGCTGAACACCTCGCTCTGCATGAACTCGACACCCGGAACCTTCTCGCCGAGCACCTTGAGCTTCTCGATCTTGTGGTCGAGTCGGCCGATCTTCGTCTCGGCGAACTCCATGCCGCCGAGCTCCTCGGCATCCTCGATCGCGATCCGGCGAACGTGGGCGATCGCCTTCTTGCGGCCCTCCACGCCGAGCCGCTCCAGCTGCTGGAAGGCCTCGGTGGCGGCGGCCACGGCCTCATCGACGGACGAAAAAACACCGTTGGCGCCCTCGTGGGAGCCGGTGTGGGCGGGGGCAGACGCCGTGGCCTGCGGCTTGGGACTGCCGGGCGCGGTGAGTTCGGCGATCACCTGGCGGACGATCGCGGCGATGTCGGGGGGGGTGGCGGTGCTCATGAGAGGCGGTTACTTCCTGCTGAAAACTTCGGTGCCTTCGATGCGGACGGTGTCGACGAGGCCGATCACGACCGCGTCGATGGGGAGCGATTTGGTTTCGGGAGTGAGGCGGGCGCTGGAGCCCTGGGCGACGAGCACGAACTGGCCTTCGCCGGCGCCGAGCGTGTCGACGGCGATGAAGGTGCGGCCGGTGGAGACGAGCTTCGAGCGGGTCTTCTCGTCGAGCCGGTAGGGCTCCACGACGAGCAGCTTGTGCCCCGTCATCGATGCGGTTTTTTGCGTGGCCACGACCGATCCGGTCACGAGTGCGACGAACATCAGCCACCCCCTGTTTTCGATGGGTTCGAGTGTGCGGTTCCGCCGGCCAGCAGATCGCGGGTCTGCCGGGCGACGATCAGCTCTTCATTCGTGGGAATCACCCACACCTTCACACGGGCGGGTTTCGCTCCGATCTCGCGTTCGCCTGCTGCCTTCACATCGTTGGCGACCGGATCGACCGCGATTCCGAGATCGTCGAGCCCCGCCAGCACGGCGGCACGGGTGAGCGGCGAGTTCTCGCCGATGCCCCCCGCAAACGCCACGCCATCGAGCCCGCCGAGTTCCACGATCCCCGCTCCGAGCCAGTGACGGATCGACGCCACGTAGACGTCGATCGCGACCCGGGCTCGTTCGTTGCCGGCGGCCGCGGCCTCCTCGAGATCACGCATGTCGCCCGACGTGCCCGACATGCCGGCCAGTCCGCTCTGGCTCGAGAGCTCCGCGAGGAGTTGCTCGAAGCCCTTGCCCGTCGCTTTCGCCACATGGACGAGGGCGAACGGGTCGAAGTCGCCGGCCCGATTGTTCTGGGGCAGGCCCGACTGCGGGCTCATGCCCATCGACGTACCGACGCTGGCGCCATCCTTGATCCAGCAGACGCTGCTCGAGCCGCCCAGGTGGCAGGAGATCACTCGCCGGCCGCGCGGGCCGGCCGGCACGAGTTCCTGCATCCGTTCGGCGACGAACCGGTGGCTCGCACCATGAAAGCCCCAGCGTTTCACGAGGTGCTTCTCGGCCCACTCCGTCGGCACGGCGTAGAGGGCGTTCCGCGCCGGGATCGTGGCGTGGAACCCCGTCTCGAACGCCGCGACGAGCGGCACCTGCGGCATCCGCTCCCCGAGGAGCCGCATCGCCCGCACGTACGGCGGGTTATGGGCCGGGGCCACGAGCGCCATCTCCTCCATCGCCGCGAGCACGTCGGCGGTGACGCGGACGACGCCGCTCACCCGTCCGCCGTGCACCGCCTTGAATCCGACCGCCGCCACCTCGTCGACGCTCGCCAGCGGGCCGCCGGGGGCGGTGAGCTGGTCGAGCGCCGCCTTGAGGGCGACGGCATGGTCCGGCACCGGCATCACCGCCTCGAGCTTCGTCGGTTCACCACCGGCAGACGTGCTGGCATAGACGCGGCTTTCCGCCGCGCCGATGCGTTCGACGCCACCGCGGGCAAGCTCCCGCCCGCCGACGGCTCCCCGGGATTCGGGGAGGTCGAAGAGCCGGTACTTGAAGCTGGTGGAGCCGAGATTGGCGACGAGGATTTTCATGATGCGGGTGCCTTCCGTGGCGGGGAGGATTCAGTCCGGAATCAGCTGAACCGGATTCAGCTGAAGAACGCCGTGACGAGGCTCTCGGCCGGACGCGGGATCACGTGGCTGGCGACGAGTTCGCCGACCTGCTGGGCCGCGGTGGCACCGGCCTCGACGGCCGCCCGCACGCTGCCCACGTCACCCTGCACGACCGTCGCCACGAAGGCGTTGCCGATGCTGATCCGCTTGAGAATCTTCACGTTGGCCGCCTTGGCCATCGCGTCCGTCGCCTCGACGAGGCCGACGAGTCCCTTGGTCTCGAGAAGTCCGATTGCCGTATTCATGCTCTGTCCCCGTGGTTGGGGTCCTTGGGTTTGGGTCTGTCTGGTTTCGAAATCAGGAAAAAGATCCAGTTGCATCTGTCGACAAGGGCTCGTTCAGCCCTGGTCTCCATTCAACCTTGAGATTCAACCTTGAGTCGGCAGCACGATCCCGATGTCCTCGTGAGGACGCGCGATCACCTGCACGCTCACCACGTCGCCGATCCGGCCGCCGGCCGCCGCACCCGCGTCGGTCGCCGCCTTCACCGCGGCCACGTCACCCGAGACGAACGCCGTCACGAGTCCGCTGCCGATCTTGTCCCACCCGATGAAGGAGACGTTCGCCGCCTTCATCATCGCGTCCACCGCCTCGACGAGGGTGACGAACCCCTTCACCTCGATCATGCCGAGGGCTTCGACGTTCTTCGCCATCTGTTGCCTAGCTCCTGTATCACTCTGCCTATCAGCCGTGGCGGGGCCGTCCCCGCCGACCGCACCGGCACGCGCCGGTTGGACGGTCATGTTTCGTGGTCGTGAGCGTTTCGCTGCGAGCCTTTTGGCCGCTTTCTTCTTCGCCATCTGCCGCCTCAGTTCTGCCGGACGAGTTCGACGCTCGTCGCGTGGTCGAGATCGGCCGCGTTGCCCTCGTCGGTGTCGATGTGCACCTCGAGTTTGGCCGTCGCGTCGGCCCGCACGAGCAGGTCGCGAAACACCGTGGCGCAGCTGCCGTTGATCGCGAGGCTCATGCGGTCGCCGTCCTTCACGCCGAAGTGCTCCGCATCGGCGTGGCTCATGTGCACGTGCCGCTCCGCCCGGATCACACCTTCCGTGAGCTCGATCGCGCCGGCGGGGCCCACGAGCACGCAGCCCGGCGTGCCCGCGATCTTGCCGCTGGGCCGCACAGGAAGGTCGATTCCGAGCGAGATCCCGTCGGTGAACGCCAGCTCCACCTGCGACGCCTTGCGGGTGGGCCCGAGAACGCGGACGGTCGGCAGCATCTTCCGCTTGGGGCCGACGAGCATGACCGTCTCTTCCGCCGCGTAGAAGCCGTCTTGGTAGAGATCCTTCATCGGCGTGAGCTTCCGGCCGGCGCCGAAGAGCCTCTCGACGTGCTCGTCGGTGAGATGGCAATGGCGGGCCGAGATGCTCACGACGAGCTTCGGCTCGGCCTTGCCCTTGGTGGCAGCCTGAGAAGGAGGCGGCCCGCCTGCCGAGCGGAGCACGATCTCGCGCACGATCCGTTCGACCGCGGTGCGATCGAGTCCGGAAGGCAGGCCGCTGAGGTGTGTGGGTGAGCCGTTGAGGGTGGCGTTCATGCGGGGCGATTCCTGCGCGAAAGCGGGGGAGTGGGATCGGCGTCGGCATCCGTGGCGGGCACCGGGGCGATGATCAGCCGGGCGCCAGCTTTGGCGATCCGCTGCCGCCAGGCCTCGGAAAGGCCATCGTCGGAAACAAAGACGTTGATCATGTCGAGGGCCGAGACGAGCGTGAGGCTCTTCTGGCCGAACTTCGAGCTGTCGGCCACGACGATCACACGGCCGGCGGCCTTGAGCATCGCCTGCTCGGTCTCGGCGAGCAGGAGATGGGCGTTGAAGAGCCCCTCGTCGGCGATTCCGGCAGCCGAGAGCACGGTCGTCGTCACGTGCAAGCGACCGAGCAGTTCGTTGGCATACGGGCCGAGGCAGACGCCGGTCCGCGGCGACACGTAGCCGCCGAGGAGCACGAGGTCGGTGCGAGCCTCGGAGGCAAACAGATTGGCGACCGGGAGGCTGTTGGTCACGACCTGAAGCGACCGGCCAACGAGCAGCCGGGCCACCTCGTAGGTGGTGGTGCCGCCGTCGAGCAATACGGTCTCGCCGTCGCCGATGACCTCCGCCGCCTTGACCGCAATCGCGCGTTTGGCGGCCCAGTTTGCCGGTTGCCGCTCATCGAATTCCGCCAACCGCGGCATGCCGCCGGCGTAGAGCACGCCACCGTGGGTCCGCTTTGCCGAACCCTGTTCCTCGAGGGCGTCCAGGTCGCGGCGCACGGTCGATTCCGAGACGCCCAGTTCGCGCACGAGTTCATCCAGAGCCGCGAATCCGCGGATCCGGATGAGGTCGAGCAGGCGGCTACGGCGTTCGTGATTCTGCACGGATTCAGACTTTCTGTGACCGCTATTGTGACTGAAAAACATTTAATTTCAATTGCTTTCAGTCAGAAAACGGTTATATGTACGCAAAAACGTGGCCATGCACGCGCAAGTATCCTCCAGTCATGAACTTATGACGCCTGGGAGAACCTTGCGGCCAGCAAGTCTAGGTCGCCTTTCTGTCACGAGCCGGCGGGTTTACAACGGGGCCATGGCTGTGATCCGTCATGTCCTTGATGCTGAAAACGCGGCCCTGTCCTGGCCCCCATCCGGGAAATGGGCAGTTTTTCCGCTGGATTGCAGTCTCGGCATCGACATCAGCCGGCCGCTGGTCATGGCCTGCAGCGCTGAATCAGGAGCGGGGCCACGGCTGTCGCCAACTGGCCTCCGTGCGGAATTGGCGAGTCGGGACGGGCGGGCATGCGTCGGGTTTCTAGCCCGCAGTGCGGCAGCCGGCCCGGATGGCGATGCCGTAGGGCTGGCCGTCGTGATCGAGGCAAGCGGCAGTCGCGGCAAACGGTTTTCGCTCGCCTGGCTGCTGGTCCATCCTGCGTTTCGGCGGCAGGGCGTGGCCTCGGCTTTGGTGTCACACTCGCTTGCGCATGTCCGGTCGCGTGGCGGCAAGGCGTGCAGCGTGGAAACGCTCAGCAGCTGGCCGGAGGCCGTCGCCTTCTGGCGCAGCGTGACCGCTTAGGCCAGCATGCGCTGCCCCAACGTAGTCCGCACACTCCGTGTGCGGCCCACGGTCTGAACACCGCAAGCCCGTCTATTCCTCCGCGGGTC
>CAMDDA010000116.1 GCA_945890755.1 Candidatus Kuenenia stuttgartensis | reverse complement strand
GATGCGCCGACCCCCCGGCAGTCAGAGATGCTGTTGCTTTCCCGGCTCTGGTCGGAAGCGCAGCCCGTCGTGGCGGCGATGATCGCCGGTGCCGTCGTCGATTTTCAGCATGCCGAGGATCAGGTGTCGCAGGTAGCCGAGACCGTCGTGATGAAGTTCGACGACTTCGACCGCTCTCGGCCGTTCACGCCGTGGGCGTTGGGGATCGCCAAAAAGCTCGTTCTCCGCCATTACGAGCGTCGAGCGGGGGAGCGGCTCGTGTTTTTTGACGAGCGGATCCTGAGCGCGATGGCGATCGCGCACGAAGAGGTCGCGGGCGAAGCGACCGAGCGGCTCGCCGCGATGAGGAAGTGCCTGGGTCGAGCCGGCGTTCACCTTGAAGGCTCTGCTGGCCTGATCGGCGGCGCCTCTGTTTAAAATGGAAGTCTCCATTGATTCCACGCAATCAAACGAAGAAAGTGCTGCCGAGATGAAGCCCCGCCCGACTCGTCGAACTTTTCTGGCCTCAGGACTCACGGGCGGCCTTGCCGCCGCCGTCGCCAGCGGCACCGCGCCGATGTTCGTCCCGTCGCGCGCCTTCGGCGCCAACGAGCGGATCGTGATCGGCGGGATCGGCGTCGGGAAACAGGGTTCGAATCTCGTGCGGTCGTTCGCCGCAATTGCCCAGTTGGGAGCGATTTCCGACGTCTACCTGCCGCGGGCCGAGCAGCTTGCCAAGGAAGTGGGGGCCGGCGGCGTTCACCAGGACTATCGCGAACTGTTCGATCGCAAGGAATCGATGCCGTCATCGTCGCGACGCCCCACCACTGGCATGCCCTCTGCTGCATCCATGCGGCCCAGGCCGGCAAGGACATCTACTGCGAGAAGCCGCTGGCCTATTCGATCGTCGAGGGGCGCCGGGTGGTGCAGGCCGTCCGCAAGCATCAGCGCGTCCTGCAGACCGGTTTGCAGCAGCGTTCGGGCGGCAACGAATATGCCGGGTGCATGTTCGTCCGCAATGGGGTTCTCGGCCGGATCACCCGCGTGATCGCCTCGCAGTATTCGAGCCCGATGGACCCGGACTTTCCCGAGCAGCCAGTGCCCGAGGGACTCGACTGGGAGCGGTGGTGCGGCCCGGCCGATCTGCTTCCGTTCAACAAGGTCGTGTGGGACAACGACAGCAATCCGAGTTGGGTGTCGCTCCGGCCCTTCTCCGGCGGTGCGATGGTCGACTGGGGTGCACACGGCCTCGACATGGCCCAGTGGGGCCTGGGCATGGACGACGCCGGGCCGCGGAGCGGTTCACCAACAGCGAGGAGGCCAACCGGTTCCTGTCGCGTCCGGCCCGGAAGGGCTACGAGCTGCCGGACACGGTCTGATTCACCATCCGATCGATCTTCGCACGAAGGAGATCGAGGCATGTGTCGGCGTCTGATCACGGCGGCGATCCTCGGCCTCGGATTCCATGGCCCGATGCTCGCGGCCTGGCCGCCCGGTTTCTCAAAGCCGCGATCGACGCCATGGCGCGAGACCGAAAGGTACCGCCGGCGCTGAAACGTCCAGCCCGGCAACGAAGGCCGCCGGGGTCAGCCATTCCCGGGGCGATTCCGTTGCCCGAAGGCTCTCTGTGGATTACGATAGCTATGATCATCCACATAAGGAAAAGTCATGAAAACGGTGCAGATGACGCTCGATGAAGCTCTCGTCCGCCGCGTGGACCGGATTCGAAAACAGCTCCGCCAAAGCCGCTCCGCGTTCACGCGGGACGCGCTGCGGGAGTATCTCGCCCGTCACACGACGGCGGAATTGGAACGGAGGCATCGGGAGGGATACGAGCGGCATCCCGTCTCCGGCGATGAATTCTCCGCGTGGGAAGCGGAGCAGGCGTGGGGCGACGCATGAATCGCGGCGAGGTGCGGTGGTACAAGTTCTCCCACCCCGACAAGAAGCGTCCCGTTTTGATCCTCACGCGGAAGTCGGTGCTCGGCTACCTGGGGGAGGTCACGATCGCCCCCATCACGAGCACTGTCCGAGGAATTCCTTCGGAGGTCGAATTGTCGCCGGCGGACGGGATGCGGCAGGTTTGTGCCATCAACTGTGATCATCTGCAAACGGTCGCCAAAGGCAGGATCGGGGCCCTCATCACGACCCTCGGCCCCGAGAAGCTTGCCGACGTCGCGAAGGCGATCCGTTTTGCACTCGATCTCTGAAGGGTGTTTACGACCGGCAGCATCCGACCGTTGGCATTTCACGAGCGTACGTGCTGCCCAGGCCTCAAGCGGCCAACTCGGTCGGCCCGGGCCGGGGGCGGGATGTATTCGCAGAACGAAGGCACAGCCGGCAGACTCCCCAGCCCCTCACCTCGCCTTCCCGACAAGCTGACCGAATTCCTGATACGGTACAATCGGTGATCCTAAGACGGAGGAACATCCATGATGGATGAGCGGCATTTGCTCGAGCGGATCGGCACCGACCCCAACATCTTCAGCGGGAAGCCGATCATCCGTGGCCGGCGACTTGCAGTGGAGCACGTTCTGGGCATGCTTGCAGCCGGCGATGATGCCGCGGTGATTCTGGAGCACTATCCGTGGCTGGAACCGGATGACATCCGTGCCTGCCTGGTGTTTGCTCGACGGCTGGTTGGGCACGAGCGGTGGGAGATGCTACCCGTCGGCTCGGCGCCATGAAACTCCTCCTCGACTCCTGCCTTTCTGGAAAGGCCGCCGCTGAGTTGCGTGGCTCAGGCCACGACGTCGTCTGGGCCGGTGAATGGCCCAGCGATCCCGGTGATGCCGCCATTCTCGCGCGGGCAAAAGAAGAAGGTCGCGTTCTTGTCACCCTTGACAAAGACTTCGGTGAACTTGCCGTTGTGCGAGGCTTGCCTCACTGCGGTATCGTCAGGCTGGTTGACTGTTCCGTCATTCGTCAGGCTGCCACGTGTGCACTGGTGTTGTCCCGCCACGGTGACACGCTGACGGCTGGCGGAATCGTGACGGCGGAACCAGGACGGCTCCGCATCCGTCCAGCGGATCAGGAATAGTCTTAGACAAATCCGGTTTGGGCGCGCGGCTAGCGACGCTCATGGGCAAACCAGTTGGCCAGCGGAGCCCTGCGCCTCCCCATCATCGCCGGCAGGCGCCCCGGCCCCGAGGATTCCGGTTTCTGTAGCCGGCGGTCGGCGGCAATGATGTCTTCAGAATGGCCGCACGACCACCACGACCGCCGCGGTTTCCGACCGGGCGCCAGTTGCGGACCCGCCGCTCGTCGAGCGGCATCGTGGCTGGCTGGAGCGGCTGGTGGCGGCCCGCACGTGCAACCGCGACTCGGTCGAGGATGTGCTGCAGGAGGTGGCGTTGGCGGTCGCGCGAACCGGGCAGCCGCCCGTCGGCGAGCACGAGGAGCGTCCGTGGCTGTGCACGATCGCCATCCGGCAGTGCGCGCTCTTTCTGCGGCGGGCTTCCCGGCGGGCCCGGCTGCTTGCTCGTGTGGTGGAGCAGCGGCCAGGGGATGACGCCGACCGGCTCCAGGACGACCCGATCTACTGGCTCATGGTTCTCGAAGACGCGGGGCTCGTGGGGCGGGCGCTCGCCGGCCTGGGCCACGACGACCGGCAGCTCCTCGAATGGAAATACATCGAAGGGCATACGTATCCGCAATTGGCCGCCAGGCTCGAGGTGCCGCGGCACGTGGTTGAATATCGGGTCTTGGCGGGTTGCAGCAAGTCATAGTGCCGCTCTGCGGCTACTGAATAGGCCGCCCATCGCTCCGCGGCGGCGCATTCAGTCGGCGGCCACCATCACGGGCCGAGGGCACCTGCCGGTACGACCGCGATGCCGTCGGCCCGTCGATAGGCCTCCCCGCCCGTCGTGATCACGACCGCATCGAGCAGGTCATCACCGATTTTCTCGGCGAGCCAGCGCAGGTGGCGGACATCATCGTCGCCAACTGACTGTGCCAATTTCACTTCGATGGCCACGATCCGATGATCATCCCGCACCACGATCAAATCGACTTCCCGCCGTCCCTCTGAGGTGCGGAGATGACGCACGCGGGCCCCGACGGCCTCGGCGGCCACACGCACTCCGAGCGTCACGAGTGACTCGAACAGCTTCCCAAGCAGGGTCCCATCACGATGGATCGTCGGGCCTCCGGTCTGACCGCGGAGCAGTGCGTCCGCATCGACTCCAAGCAGTCGGGCAGCGAGCGCGGGATCGGTCAAATGATGCTTCGGCCCCACGCTCAGCGCCCGCAGATGATTGCGAGTGGGGAGCCACGCTTCGACTGGATCGAGAATCCAGATGCGCTCGAGAACGTCTCTGTAGGTGATCACGGTCGTCTTGGCGGGCTTGTTTGCCGAGCCGCCTGTGGCCGCGTCGCGAATCGTCTCAAAGGTTGCAGTCGTGCCGGTGGCCGCGGCATAGGCCGTAAGCCATCGCCGTAAGGCATCCGGCCGCCGGATGCTCTGCCCCGCCTCGGGAACGTCACGATCCACGATTCGTTCGAGGTAACTATCCAGGGCTACCTTCCGGACCGCTGCGGCCAAGGGCCTCAGAGCCGGAAATCCCCCGGCGACCACTTCCCGGGCATAGTCCTCCAGCCGCAGCGCACACGTGCCGCGTACCGCAGGTCGCGCTCCGCTCAAAAGCCCAGCCAGCGACACGGTCGGCTCCGCCATGGTGCGGGGTAGGTACGTCGGGCAGGGCATGGCCTATACCTACCCTTCACCCGCCGCATGCGCTACTTTTATGCGAATTCCTACGCTACCAATCTCTGGAATGAGGGCCACGCCCCATGATCCCCATCCCCTCTCGCCTGCTGCGGCCGCCGCGAATCGAGGCTGGCACGACGTATCCCGTGATCCTCTTTCTCCACGGCGCCGGCGACCGGGGCATCGACAACGAGAAGCAGTTGGCTTATCTGCCCACGTGGCTGGCCGAGCCGGCCATGCGGGAGCGGTATCCGTGCTACCTCGTGGCGCCGCAGTGCCGCCCGGATCGCTGCTGGGTGGAGGTGGCGTGGGATGACGTGGCGAGCACGCCGCAGGCGCCGCAGATGACCGACGACCTCGCGGCAGCCGTCGCGGCGCTCGACGAGGCGCTGGCGATGGAGGCCGCCGACCCTGGCCGCGTCTACCTGACGGGGCTCTCGATGGGGGGCTTCGGGGCATGGGATCTCGCGGCCCGGATGCCGGAGCGTTTCGCGGCGCTGCTCCCGATCTGCGGCGGCGGCGACGAGGCAACGGCCCCGCGGCTCGGGCGGCTGCCGATCTGGTGCTTTCACGGCGCGGATGACACGGTCGTGCTGCCGGGACGGTCGAGGAGTATGATCGCGGCAGTGAAAGCCGCTGGTGGATCACCGCGGTATTCCGAACTAGAGGGCGTGGGCCACGATTCGTGGACGCCCGCCTATCGCGATCCGGCCGTGCTCGACTGGCTGTTCGGCCAGCGGCGTATGTAGGCCCGTCACTCCGTGACGGGCATAGCCCGTTGCGGAGCAACGGGCCTACGGGAGACGGGCCTACGGCTGGCGGGGGCGGTATGATAATGCCTCTCGTTCGCTGCCAGCCCCTCGATTTCCGCCTGTTCGGAGAACCATCGATGACCTCGCGTCGCCGCTCGCTCCCGGCCCTCTCCCGTCGCACGTTCACCCGGCTCACAGCCGCCGCCGTGCCCGGCTTCTTCGCCACGCATGGCTTCGGGGCTGCGGCCACCGAGGGGCCGGCCGACAAACTCAACCTCGCCGTGATCGGCATCGGCGGCCGCGGGGCGGCGAACCTCGGCGGCGTGAAGGATCAGAACATCGTCGCCCTCTGCGACGTCGATGACCGCCGCGTGGGCAAGGCCTACGAGCAGTTTCCGAAGGCGCAGCGGTTTGCCGACTTCCGGAAGATGTTCGACGCCCTCGAGAAGCAGATCGACGGCGTCGTGATCAGCACGCCCGACCACACGCACTTTCATCCGGCCTGGTGGGCGATGGAGCGGGGCAAGCATGTGTATCTCGAGAAGCCGCTCGCGCATGAGGTCGATGAAGTACGTCGCCTGACGGATGCCGCACGCACGAAGGGCATCGCCACGCAACTCGGCTCGCAGCGGCATTCGCTATCCGGCCTGCGGGCGGGCGTCGAGATCGTAAAGGCGGGCCTGATCGGTGAGGTGCGCGAAGCGTATTCCTGGATCAGCAGCACGCGGGGCATGCCCGACCCGCAGCCCGAGGTGCTTCCGGTGCCTGCGGGCCTCGACTGGGATCTGTGGCTCGGTCCGGCGCCGATGCGGCCGTACACAAAGGGCTTCGCTCCCTACGATTGGCGGTTTTGGTGGGAATTTGGCACCGGCGAGGCCGGCAACTGGGGCTGCCATATCCTCGACATTCCGTTCTGGGCTCTCGAACTCGGTCATCCCACGCACGTGACGGCGAGCGGGCCCACGCCCGACCCCGACCGCACGCCGAAGTCATTTGCCAGCACGCTCCAGTTCCCCGCCCGCACGGGGGCCAAGGGCACGACGCTGCCGCCCGTCACGCTTCATTGGTCGCAAGGGCTGCCGGCGGTGCTCGCCGAACGTGGGATCGACGCCCAGGCGGTGAAGGGTCGCAACACGCTCTTCGTCGGTTCGGAGGGCATGCTGGCCTGCGGCTTCGATTCGTGGAAGCTGCTGCCGGAAGAGAAGTTTGCCGATGTGAAGCAGGCTCCGCAGTCGCTGCCACCGACACCCGGCTTTTACAAGGAATGGATCAACGCCTGTCGCGGAGGCTCGCCCGCGACCTGCAACTTCGACTACACGGGCCCGCTTTCCGAGGCGGTGCTGCTGGCCAACATCGCCTACCGCGTGCAGGCTGGCTTCGATTGGGACGCCGCAGCCATGAAGAGCAGCCGCGACGACGTCAACGGCATGCTGCGGCGCGAGTACCGCAAGGGCTGGGAAGCGTAGAGCTTCAGCGGAGTGAGTGGATCGCCGGCTCGGGGGCGGTACAAGTCGCCACTGCGCTATCCCGTCGCTCGCGCTCAGGGCTTGTATGGGACGGCCCGCTCGCCTCCATAGAAGCCCCCGGGCGCAAGCCGGGGGATCGTGGTGCGCCATCCCGTCGCTCGCGCTCAGGGCTTGTATGGGACTACCCGCTCGCCTCCATAGAAGCCCCCAGGCGCAAGCCGGGGGATCGTGCTGCGCCATCCCGTCGCTCGCGCTCAGGGCTTGTGTGGGATGACGTCGTTGCTCCGGTCAATCGGGAACGTGCAGGAGCGGGCGGCCGATTTCGGTGCCGTCGCTGAGCAGGAGATCGGCCGGGGCGAGGAGCGGCTCGCAGGCGAGAGGCCGGCGGGCTGCGAGGTCGGCCTCGAGCGGCAGGCTGCCTTCGACCCGCAGCCGGTCGTCCGTTACCGTGGCTGAGACGGGCCGCGCGGTGAACTCGCGGCGGAAGTCGGCAAAGCCGGCGGCGTCGCAGTGCTCGCGGGCCTCGATGTCGAAGGCCACGAGACTGCGGCCGTGGGGACGGCCGTCGTGCAGCGTGGCGGTGAGCCGCTGGCCGCCGATGTGCGGGGCATCGGTGCGGAGATGGAAGTCGCGCGGCGCCGAGCCGTCGCCCGCCGTGAGCAACGAACGAAAGCCGACCACCGCCTCCGCCTTGCGAACGAAGAACACCGCATCCCCCGGAAGCGTCGCCCCATCGGCAAGTCGCTCGGTGGCCGACCAGACCTCGGCCTCGGCAGGCATGATCAGATGTGCCTTGAGGCAGGTGAGATCCTCGGGATCGGCCTTGAAGGCGGGCACGGCCGGATCGAACATCCACGCCGCCACGACCCGCGGTCCACGCTGCGACGAGGCGAGGAACGTTCGCAGGTGATGGGCCTTCGACTGGCCGCCCTGCGCCGTCGGCTCCTTGCGCCGGCCGTAGGGATCGTCGCGGCCGTCGATGACGAGCGTGACGTTGGCCGCGCCTGGGCCACCTGGCAGGTGGATCGCCAGGGACTTGTCCTCCGGCCCGCGGCACTCGCCGGCCACGCCGATCGCGAGCGTCTCACCGACGTAGTTGGTGCTGCGGGCCCACGGCTCGGCGTTGAATCGCTGCACCACGAACCGCGGCGTGCGGGGGGCGAATCTGGCGCGAAGATCGGCGGGCGGCGTCCAGCGGCAGGCTGTGCGAAACGCCGTGAGGTGATCGTGCGGCGGCTTCGTGAGCCAGCCGGCCGACTCCCTGAACGGCGGTCGCGTCAACCAGCCGGCTTCGTGGAGATGGTCGTCGAGCGAGCCGTGGCCGAAGAGGTAGTCGTAGTCGCGGCTGTGCGGCCCGGCGAGCCGCTCGGCCGGCAGGAACCAGTTGGCGGCGATGGCCGTCCACAGAAACGCGAGGGCGGATATGGCCTCACGGCGGGTGTCCTCGGCGCCCGCATGGCGGGCGATGAGACCGAGTGAGTCGAGATCGATGCCGTAGTAGGTGGGGCTCGAATACTCGGTGATCCCGTGGCGGGCGACATGATCGAGCCATGTCTGCCAGGCCGCGTGGCCCGCATGATCGGCCGTGGCATCGCCCAGGCGGCCGAGCGCGAGGAGGTTCCACGTTTGCATGAGATGAATGTTGGTGTAGCCGGGCTTCACGACGTGTCGCTGGATCGCAGCGAGAGCGTCGCGATGGAGCGTGTCGAGCAGGTCGCGGGCGGCGGGTGTGAGTGCGTCGTTGCAGGTGAGCCGCATCAGGCTCGTGAGCTGGGTGGCGAACTCGACGGCGTTGGGATCGGTGACGGTGTCGTCGCCCAGTCGCCACCGGTAGTTGCCAAAGTGGGGGCTCTCGGGATCTCGATCCTGCATCGAGCGGGCGATTTGCAGGGCCTCTTCGATCGCGGGCGGATTCCAGCCGCTGCCGGCGGCTTCGAGGGCGAACCGTAGCAGACCGCGGATGCCGATGGCGGAGTCGCGCCGCTGGACGACCTCGTGCTGCGCGGTCAGGTCGCGGAGCGCATCAGGAGCGGCTGCTTTGCTGTACGGGGAAACGCAGCAACTGGCGATTGCGAGGAGCGCGACCCGAATCACCGTCGCGCTGTGAACACGCGAGCGTGGAGAGGCAGTGGTGGAGGGCGATGTCGGCATGAGTGGCGTGTCGCTGAACCGACAATGTAGCGGCTCCGTAGGCCCGTCTCTCCGTGACGGGCCTCCATTGACGGCGTGGTGTGCGTCTGTATACTTATGACCGGTGCACTGAGAGTTGTTTGTCAAGGATCTCGCCGCCATGGCCACGGTTCCATCTGCCGCCCCGTCCCGCCATCGGATTTCAGTGGACGCGTTTCATCAAATGGGCGAGGCCGGCATCCTCGGGCCTAAGGACCGGGTGGAACTCATCGATGGGGAGATCATCGACATGTCGCCGATTGGAGTCTTGCATGCCGCGATCGTGGACGCCCTCGCCAGGCACTTCGGTCGGCGTGCGGGTGAGTCTGTATTTGTTCGGTGCCAAAATCCCCTGCGTCTCGACGACATCAGCGAGCCGGAGCCCGACATCGCGATCCTCCGGCCAAGGGCCGACTTCTACACGACGGCGCATCCGGGACCGGCCGACGTGGTCCTCGTCATCGAGGTTGCGGACACGAGCCTGGCCTACGACCTCGGTACGAAGGTGCCGCTCTATGCCCGGCATGGCATCCCGGAGGTCTGGGTGATCGACGCGGCCACGCGGCGAACGCGGGTGTTTCGTCAGCCGGCCATGAGTCGCGATGGTGGGCGACCGGCCGGCAGCGGCTACGCCGAAGAGGTGAGCGTCGAGCCGCACGAGCCGGTTTCATGTGCCGGCGTGGTCGATGACGCTGGAGGCTGCGTGGTCGTCGAGCTGGCCCGGCTCCTGCCGCCTGTGGTGACACCGTAGGCCCGTCACTCCGTGACG
>CAMDDA010000115.1 GCA_945890755.1 Candidatus Kuenenia stuttgartensis | reverse complement strand
GTTGCCCTGGCCTTCGATCCGCTTGAGGCGCTTGAGCGTGTTCGGATCCCAGAGCGACAGCACCGGCGTTCCGATGCCGGTGATGACCGGCCGGCCCGCTTGGAAGAGCGGCGCCATCCTGCCTCCGGCATCGATCGTCTTGACCTCGGCACCGTTCCCGCCGTCCCGCAGAAGGAGCTGTGTTTTGCTGCCCACGAGCAGCCTGCCGCTCTCTGCCGACCAGTCGACGAGCCCGCCGCTGATCGACTGCTTCCACGCCGGCTTGCCGGTGCCGACGTTCCAGACGGCGAGGCCGGTCGCGGCCGTGACGGCCAGCTGCGTCCCGTCGGGCGACCAGCAGAGACCGGCGCAGGCCCCCTTGAGCATCTGCTGTTGCTTGCCGTCGCCCGCATTCCAAATGCCGACGACCTTGCCGGCTCCCGTCGCCAGGAGTGACCCGTCGGGCGAGAACCGCACCGAGTGCGTCGCCTCGCTTGTGTCCTGAGCGAGCGCGTACACCGGCTTGCCCGAACGCGCGTCGAGCACGGCCACCGGACCGCCGACCGTGGAGACGGCCAACTGCGTGCCGGCGGGTGACCAGTCGAGCGCCCGCACGGCCTGCCCCTGCTCCGCAAGCACCCGGGGCTCCGCCAACTCATCGCTCACAAAGATCCGGCCACTGCCGTCGGTGCCGCCGGCGAGCCGCTTGCCGTCGGGCGACCAGCGCAGGCTCCGGAGGCGGTAATTTTTTTTGAACTGCGTTTCGAGGGTGCCAGACGCGACGTTCCAGATTTTCACCGTCAAGTCGCCCCAGGCGTTGGTCGCCAGTCGCTTGCCGTCCGGCGACCAGGCCATGGTGTGAAGATCATACGAGTGGCCGGCGAAGGCCTTTTCGAGCGCGCCATCCGCCAGATTCCAGATTCGCACCACGCCATCGACACCCCCGGTGGCCACACGCGCGCCATCCGGCGCCAACGCCAGGCAGATGATGTCGCCGCGGTGCCGCGGGCTCTCGATCGCCCAGCGGCTGGCACCGGCAAGCGCCGGTGGCTCGAGCACGAGCAGGGCCGACCCTTCCTCATGCGCCCATTGGATATCGGCTTGATCGGTGCCGATGTCTCCCGGCTTTCTGTCTCCCGGCTTTTGCTGCGGGGCGGCGACCGACGACGCCGCACACGCGGCGAGTATCGTTGCGAGAGCCAGGCCGCGGCACCGGCTGAACCGAGGGTCAAGGTGGCACGCGAGGCGCAGACTGCTCATGGTACGGGCTCCGTAGCGCGGGACGGAATGAAAAAGGGCCTTTCGACAAGGCTGACGTTCCGACGAGGCCGAGTCTGGCGGATACGATCAACACCGTTCCAGGCCTCACCATTCTCATCACCAGCCCTGAGCCAGCTCCGCGTAAGAAACGTGAGCCGGGCGGGTTATCTTCTGGTGCGCCGCGTTTTCTATTGCGTCGCGGTTCACCCGGCGGACATCGGCGTCGCGCAACACACATCGTGAGCGGCTGAAAAAACATGATGAGGGCGATCGGATTCGGGCTGGCCGTATGCGGCGGGCTGGCCTTCTCTGTGTCGGCCGCGCCGGCCGAGAGCCCGCGGCCGAATCTGGTCTTCGTGTTCACCGACCAGCAGTCGTGGGACACGCTCGGCTGCTCCGGCAACACCCAGACCCGCACCCCGCAGCTCGACCGGCTCGCGGCCGAGGGGGTCCGCTTCACGTCCTGTTTTTCCAACAATCCGGTCTGCTCCCCGATGCGGGCCATGCTGCTGACCGGGCAGCACTCGTTGAAGAACGGCGTCATTCGCAACGACTGGCAGGTTCTGCCCGAGAACGGCCCGACCTTCGCCTCGGTCCTGCAAGACGCCGGGTACCGAACCGGGTATATCGGCAAATGGCATCTCTACGGCGGCGGCCGCAACCGCCCGATCCCGCCCGGCCCGCACCGGCTGGGCTTCGACGACGTTTTTCTGAGCAACAACTGCACGGTCGATTTCCGGCCGGACGCGGCCTTCTACTGGGACGGCGACCGCAAGGTGAAGTTCGGCCAATGGGAACACTTCGGGCAGACCGACCAGGCCGTCGAGTTCATCGAAACCAGCCGGTCCGACCAGCCGTTCGCGGTCTTCGTCTCCTGGCACCCGCCCCACAATCATCTCTCCGACAAGCAGCAGGACTTGTTTGGATATCTGGCACCGCAGGAGTACCTCGATCGCCATGATCCGCAAACCATCCGCCTCCGCCCCGACCAGCCGGATGACGAACGCCACCGGCAGCTGACCTGCGGCTACTATGCCCTGGTCGATTCGATCGACGACTGCTTCGGGCGGATCACCGAGGCGCTCGCCCGCAAGGGCCTCACGGACGACACCCTGGTGGTGTTCACCTCGGATCACGGGGATCTGCTGCGATACGTCAAAGGGAAGCGACAAATCAAGAGCCGGCCGGAGCCGGCCTCGTGCCAGGTGCCGCTGCTCGTCCGCTACCCCGGCCACCTCGAGCCGAGGGTCAGCGACATCATGATCGGCACGCTCGATCTCATGCCGACCTTGCTTGGCTTGATGGGCCTGCCGGTGCCCCGGGAGTGCGATGGCCGCGACCTGTCGCGGGCACTGCTGGCCGGCGACGACGAGGCCTCGACCGAGGTGCCGCTCTTCAGCTTCGTCGGCGGACCTTACGGGTGGCGGGGCGTCGCGACCCGCCGACACATCTACGCCACGCAGTTTGGCACCTCCGACCAGCCCTACCCGGCCGGCTTCGAACTGCTGATCGATCGGATCGAGGATCCTTACGCGACCCGGAACCTGAAGGACACCCCGGAGGCGGCGGACCTGCAGGCCGCCCTGCACGACCGCACCGTCCATTGGGCGCGGCAGTTTGGCGACCAGGTCTGGTCCTATGCCGATCTGGAGCGAGTGTCGGCCAAAAATCCGGCGGGTTTTCGCACGAAGTCTGGAGAGCTGAAGGGCCGGCCGCTCGACCTGATTCTGCGGTCGGAGGCCCGCGGCATGCTCCAATAAGAGGCCGCTTGGGGGAACCCGGGCCCCGGCAGCGTAAGAAACCGGGTCCCGGCCGGTTTTCCCTTGCGGATTCTCAAGGTCGCGACTGAAACCGAATAATGCCTCTCACCCATGACGAGTTCGTGGCCCTGCTCACCGCCGCCCAGCGGCGGCTCTATGCATTTATCTGCACGCTCGTGGTCGATCGGTCCGATGCCGACGAGGTGCTCCAGGAGACGAACCTCACGCTCTGGCAGCAGATCGAGCGGTTCGAGCCGGGCACCGACTTTCTGGCCTGGGCCTGCCGCGTGGCCCACTTCAAGGTGCTCAAGCTCCGCGACTCCCGCCAGCGGCAGCGGGTGCAACTCGACGATGCCGTGATCGAGTTGCTCGCGACCGAGGCGATCGAGGAGCAGCGGCTGCATGGGCAGCTGCAGGCCGAGCGATACGAGCAGCGCCGACTGGCGCTCGTGGCCTGCCTCGAGGAGCTCTCCGAACGGAATCGCTCCGCGCTCACGCTGCACTATCAGGGCGGCCTGTCGCTCGCTGCGATCGGCGTGCAGTTCGGACGCACCGCCAACGCCGTGGCCCAATTGCTCCATCGGATTCGCTCCATACTCCGCGGCTGCGTGGAGCGACGTCTTGCCGAGACGTCCACCTGACGAAACGCCTCCCCAAGCTGCACACCATGCCGAACCCTCCGCTCAACCCGCCTTCCGCAGACCTGCCGGCCGAACTCTGGTCGCTGTTGTCGGCTCTTGTCGATGGCACGATGTCCGCGGCCGAATATGCCCGGCTGGAGAATCTGTTGCGCAGCGATCGCGCCGTCCGTGACGCCTATCGTGGATTCATGCAGATGGAGTCGATGCTCGCCTGGGAACTGGTCCACCCACCGGCCGATGCCGCATCCCCGGGCGATCGGTCCAAGCAGACTCCCGCCTCCTGGCCCTCGGCCACGGCCGCATGGCGGCGGTCGGCTGCGTGGCTCGTACCTCTCGTGGCTGCGGCAGCAACTACCATGGCGCTCGTGGTTGTGGCCGTGTTACGGAGCGGAGGGCCGCCGTCGGCCGGCTCCCTGCCGGACGCATACGCCCTGCTCTCCGACGCCGCCGACGCCGAATGGGCCGACGGACTCGAGCTTGAACAAGGCACCGCGATCGCCAGCGGCCCGCTGCGGCTGGTGGCCGGCTCGGCTCAGCTGCGGTTCGCCTCGGGGGCCTTCGTGACGCTCAGCGGCCCGGCCGAGATCGAGGTGCTCGACGGCAACTCCCTGTTTCTGCGGAGCGGCCGGATCATCCCCTACGTGCCGAAGTCGGCCCGAGGCTTCACCGTGGTCTCGCCCACCGGCGAGGTGATCGACCTGGGCACGGAGTTCGCCGTCAGCGTCGATGCCGACGGGCGGACCGACGTCCACGTGATCTCCGGCGACGTGCAGCTGGCCCGGGGCCGGGTGGCCGAGGGCACCTTTCTGACGATGAAGCAGGGCTTCGGCGGGCGGGTGGCCGCGGCGGCCGCCGCGCCTGAGTTCACCGACACTCCGCTGGTGTTCGATGACTTTTCCTCAGATCCGTCGACCCTGCACTGGCAGGACATCGACGCGGGCCGTGTGGCGACGATCCGCGACGGGCAAATGGCGATTCCCGTCGAGCACCGCGGCAGGGGCACCGACAAGCAGCGGAGCAGCCGGATCGTGCTGGAGCACGACTTTTCCGCGATGAAGGGCCGCCGCACGGCGATCTCCTTTCGGGGTGTGCTGCCGGCGGCGGGCATCGCTGGTGCCAACCGCTGGCTGGCCTGTGTGATCGACGACGGCAGCGGCGAGCCGCCGCTGGCGATGGAGCCGGAGGCGGTGCTCGCCGCCTTGATTTCGCCGCACTTCCAGGCAGCCGCCCGGATCGACGGCGGCAGCCACCGGCAGACGCGGGTCTTCTCCCGCGACGAGGATGCGATCGGGCCCTACCAGGTGTTCATGACGATCGACGACACACCCGCGGCCCACGCCGCTTATAGTGGCACGGTGGCCGACGTGACCGTCAACGGCCAGAGCGTCATCCGACGTGAGCGGATCGAACTGCCCGCCCGCCCCCGGATCGGCCTCCAGACCTACAGCAGCCACACCGTCCGCGGGCGGGGGGAGGCGCTAGTGGATAATTTCAGCGTCAGCGTGTCGGTCGAGCCTGCCGGAGCGGCAACGGCCGTGCCGCAAGTCCAGTAGCGGCAAGGGTTTCCGTCGAGAGAGAGAATCCGGCTGGGCGGGTTGCGTAAGAACTGCCGCCGTCACGGGTTTTCTTGAAGCCTGTTCGGGGACGTTTCCCAGAGACTCTCGGTGGTGGAGCACCTCATGAAGACCCGTATTCCACTGTTTTTCCTGGCGCTGGCGGTGGCTGCGGCGCCCTCAACCGTCCAGGCGGTGGTTTACTACTGGGACACCAGCACTTCTGCCGGCATCCAAAACGGTGACGGCATCTGGGGCACGGACAGCTTCTGGACCACCAGTGGAACGACGCTCACCGCCTGGGGTGGTAAGGCTGATGACGCCCGCTTCGGCGGCACTGGAGTGGCTCCGCTTATCGCCACGCCCGCCGGCAACTTCACCGTCACCGTCACCGGCACGCAGGCGGTCGCCACTATCTGGCAGCAGGAGACGAGCACGGGGAGTTATACGCTCACCGGCGGGTCGTTGAATGCGAACGGCATCCGCATCGATGCCCCGTCAAGCAGCATGACGGTCAATTCTGTGCTGGTTGATAATGGTGGCAGCACCATGAGTTTCTCGGCGCGCAGTGGCACCATCACCGTGACGATCGGCGGCGACAACACCTTCACCCAAGATGTCATTATCGCCGGCAACGCAAACGGTGGAGGCAAAATCCTTCTCAACCATCAAAACGCCCTGGGGCTGGGCAACAAAACGGTCACGTTTAACCACGGCTCCAACTTGGACCTCAACGGCTTCAGCTTTAGCGGCAAGGATATCCGGGTCAGCAACAACCGCACCGGGTTCTTGGTCAACACCGGGTCGGGCAACTCCGTGTGGTCCGGCAATGTGATTCTGGACAATGCCTCCCCGAATACCGCCGGGTTCCGGGCCGGCGGCACGACTGGGGCGGTCGAGATCAGCGGCGTGATCAGTGGGTTTGTGCAAAATACGGTTCAGGCACTGGATGACGGCGTGCTTCGCTTGAGCGGCAACAACACGTACGAGGCCGTGACCAGCGTGCGCACAAACTCCACGCTGATCGTCGGCCACGCCAATGCGCTGGGGGCGAAGAGCGCAGGAACCTTCATCGGCACCACTGCCACGCTCGACCTCAACGGCTTCGACATTGGCAGCGAAGAAGTCACCCTTCAGGCGGCTTCCAGCAGACTGGTCAACAACAACGCCTCCAGCGCGGCCAATGTCAGCGGTAATATCTCGCTCCTAACCTCTGGTTCCGCCACCAGGGAAATCGGCGGCGCTGGCAACCTGACCCTCGGCGGGGTGATTTCTGGGGACAATGCCGGTGCTGGCTTCACCAAGGTCGGAGCCGGCACGCTGACCCTTTCCGGGGCCAACACCTACACCGGCGGAACAACGGTCAGCGCGGGAACGCTGGCCTTGAGCGGTTCGGGAACCTTGGGCGGATCGACGAATGCTTTGACGATCAGTGGCGGCAATGTGGATTTGGGCGGGCTGAGCCGAAATGTCGGGGCCTTCACCTTGAGCACCGGAACGCTGGCCAATGGAACGTTGACGGCGACCAGCTATGCCCTGACCAATGCGGGGTCGATCTCGGCAAGTTTGGCCGGCAGCGGGGGGCTGACCAAGTCCGGCGCCGGCGTGGCCACGCTCTCCGGCAGCAACAGCTACAGCGGAACCACGACCATCTCCGGAGGCCTTACCAGCTTCCTCCGCATGGACCACGCCAACGCGTTGGGTAGTGGCACCACTGTGCATTATAGCGCCACGAGCGGGCTGGATCTCAACGGGTTCAATGTCAGCGGCAAGACCATCACCGTCGCCGCCGGCCAGACCGCCATTCTCGACAACACCTCTGCCACCAAGTCGGTCTGGAGCGGCACCGTGGACGTGGGATCAAGCGGGAGCGGGACGCTGCGCGGCGGAGGAACCGGTGCGGAAGTCGAAATCAGCGGCGTGATCAGCGGCGCCAACGGCATGACGACGCATGATAACGGCGTCCTGCGCCTGACCGGAGACAACACCTACAGCGGCGGCACCAGCGTGCGGGAAAACTCGGTGCTGATCGTGGGGCACGAGAACGCGCTGGGTGCAAAAACCGGGACGGCATTCATCGGCACCACCGGCACGCTGGACCTCAATGGCTTTGATGTGGGCAGCCAGCCGATCACCCTGCAACAGAACTCCAGCAGACTGGTCAACAACAACACCTCCACTGCGGCCAATGTCGACGGTGCCATCACCCTCATTCGGGTGGGTAGCTTGCGGCAAATCGGCGGCGACGGCGACCTCACGCTCGGTGGTGCGATTGGAAGCGATGCCAACGTCAACGGCTTCACCAAGGTCGGCACCGGCGTGCTGACGCTCGCCGGCGACAACACCTACACAGGCGGCACCACCGTCAGCGCGGGGTCCCTGATCGTCAACGGTAGCCAATCCGCCGGCGTGCTTGACGTTTCGAGCGGCGCGACCCTCGGCGGCTCCGGCACGCTCGGCGGGGCCACGAGCATCAGCGGCATCCTCGCGCCGGGAGCCGGCGGAATCGGCACGCTCACTGTCGCCAACGACGTCACCTGGAACGGTGGCCAGAGCTGGCTCTTCGAGCTGGGCACAGCCGGCGCGAGCATCGGCAGCCCGGGCACCTCCGACCTGCTCTCGATCACCGGCAACAACGATTTCCTCAAGGGCACCGGCTCATCGTGGACGTTCGACTTCGCCGGCACGGGTGAACAGGGCTGGTACAGACTCGCCGACTGGACGGGCGGCACGACGACGTTCGCGCCCGGTGACTTTACTGCCACGAATCTCGCCGGCGGGAACACCGGCGAGTTCAGTGTCCAGAACAACGCTCTCTACATGCAGGTGGTCCCCGAGCCGGGGACATGGACGCTGGCCATGGCGGGTCTCGCCGGCGCAGCCTGGAGCCTCTCCTGGCGCCGCCGCCGGTCTGCGTGATCGACGAGTCTCGTTGTCCATGTTGTGGATGCACGTCATGAGGGCCACCCACGCGAGCGCCGCTGCGCGACACGCCGCGTTGAGCCGCCGCGACCGCGGGTTTACCCTCGTCGAAATGCTCGTGGTGATCGCGATCATTGCGTTGCTCGTGGGCCTGTTGCTCCCGGCCGTGCAATCGGCCCGCGAGAGCGGCCGGCGGATTTCGTGCACCAACAACCTCAAGCAGTGGTCGCTGGCGATGCTCAGGCACCACGAGTCGCTGGGCCACTTTCCCTATGGCACGAGCCGCACGAATCCGCCAGGCTTGGAAGCGACCGTACCAGTTCCACCGGACCCACCGGAGGGCACCGTCCCCCGCCGCACGTTCATCATTTCGCTGTGGCCATATCTCGAGGCGACCGCTCTCAGCGACCGTTTCCGATACGACCAGCAGTTCAATAGCGCCACCAATCGCCCCCTCTGCAACACACCGCTGAATGTCTACTACTGCCCGAGCGACCGCCCCGGCGCGAAGGCAGGGGGCAATACCAGCACCAACGTCTGTGCGGTGAACTACATCATCAACTGGGGCACATCAACCTATTCCGGAGCCGGCCGCAAGGCTCCGTTCGGCTGGCTCTCGGGATGGACCTGGCACAACCAGCGACCCTACTGCATCCAGATGGCCCACATCATTGACGGCACCTCGACGACACTGCTCATGGCTGAAGTCGCCTTGCCGCCCCAAGACGGCGTGATCGATTCACGGCACCATCGCTTCAATGACGTCGGCACGCCGGGGTTCATGACCCGAACCACGCCGAACTCGAGCGTCCCGGACGACATCGAGGATTGTACGCCATACCTCCCTTGCCGCGTGTCGGGCCGCGGGGCGATGTCGCTGGCCGCCCGCAGCCGGCACACCGGCGGCGTCGTGGCCGCGATGTGCGACGGCAGCGTGAAGTTCGTGTCCGACTCAGTGGACATCGGCACGTGGCAGGCACTGAGCACGATGAACCAGCGCGATATCGTGGACGCATTCTGATGCTGGCGCTCGCCGAGAAAACGAACGAAAACCTGGACAGGCAGCCTGCCTGGCGGTTCACTGGCAGGACGGTGATGACAGCCCTCGGTCTGCTCCTGACCGCGGGCTGCGGGTCCCCGGCGACGGTCGTGACCGGTGTCGTGACGATGGACGGTGAGCCCGTGGCCGGGGCGAGCGTGCAGCTCTATCCGGTCGGCGGCAAGGGCCAGCCCGCCGGGGCGACGACCGACGACGCGGGCCGGTTTCGCGTGCCGGTCTCGCCGGTGCCGCTCCGCGTGCTCGTCAGCAAGCGGAAGTTTGGCGGCTACGTGGAAGACCCGCTGGATCCCACGGGGGGCAAGATCGCTGTGGTCGACGAGCTGCTGCCCGCCCGCTACGCCGATCTCAAGACCACCCCGCTCACGGTCGAACCCGTCGCGGAGCAGGCGACCGCGATCGACCTCTCGCTGACCACCAAACCATAGGGCAGCCATATCATGAAAGTCTGATTTGCAGCCTCGATGATCTGCTGCGCTGCTGCCGGCGTGCTCCGTGCCTCGGACCCGCCGCGGCCTCCCAACGTCGTCGTCATCATGGCTGATGATCTTGGTTACGGCGACGTCGGCTGCTACGGGGCGACCATGATCGCGACGCCCCACATCGACCGGCTGGCCCGCGAGGGGATGCGGTTCACCGATGCCCATTCCCCGGCCTCGGTCTGCTCTCCGTCGCGGTA
>CAMDDA010000114.1 GCA_945890755.1 Candidatus Kuenenia stuttgartensis | reverse complement strand
CCTGAAAGATTGCCCGGTCGAAAGTGGACCTGCACGAGCTCTCCCCAGTCGGCGGGTGGCCCGCGGGCGGGAGACACGGGCGGCGGCTCGAGCGGTTCGCCGAGGTGTGTCAGGATCTTCCGAATCGGCCCTGGCTCGATGATGAACGCAATCAGCCGGATGTCGCCACCGCACCCCGGGCACGCAAAAGGAAACTCCTCGCCCACCCGAGCCATGAGTTTGGCCTTTGGCGTCGCGAGGTGTCGTGCGAGCGGGGCTTGTGACTCGTCGCTCGCGACGCCTGCCACAGCGCATAACAGCCGTTCGATCTCAGCAAGAAAGATCTTCGTGAGGGCAGCGACGGCTCGGGGTCGGTCGGCCAGCATGCCCCGCAATCGCTTCGGCACCGAGATCACCCACTGCCGCACGGGCACCGGCGGGATGACGTGATCGACAAGATGCGCGGCCGTCTGGGCCATGTGGCGGCCGTTGCAGGACGGACACACGCCGCGGCCCTTGCAGGAGAAGGCCACGACGAAAGCCTGACCTGCCCCCCAGTGCGATACCAGTTTTTAAGTTAGTGATTCACCCTCGGATAGACCAGCCCTGTGCGGCCGGACGGTGTTGTAGGCCTGCCTCCAGCGCTCGATGAGCACCTTAGCCTCGAGCAGGGTCTCGAACGACTCCCGCTTCAGGAGCTCGTCCCGAAGCTTGCCGTTGAAGCTCTCGACGTAGCCGTTCTCCCAAGGCGATCCGGGCTCGATGTACAGCGTCTTCACACCCACCCGTCCCAGCCACTCCCGGACGCACCTGGCGGTGAACTCGCTGCCGTTGTCGCTCCGGATGTGCTCCGGTACGCCCCGGCGCACGAACAGGTCACTCAGCCGCTCCAAGACGTCCTCGCTCGTGAGCTTCTTGGCTACGTCGATCGCCAGGCACTCCCTTGTGTACTCGTCCACGATCGTCAGCATCCGAATCGGACGGCCATCGGACGTCCGGTCCATCACGAAGTCGTAGCTCCACACATGGTTCCTGTGGGTTGGCCGCAGCCGAATGCACGAGCCGTCGTTGAGCCAGAGCCGCCTTCTCTTAGGCTGCTTTTTGGGCACTTTCAGACCTTCCTCACGCCAAATCCGCTCCACACGCTTGTGGTTCACCCGCCATCCCTCCCAGTGCAAAAGAACCGTAATTCTGCGGTATCCATAGCGGCCGTACTCACAGGCCAACCACTCGATCCGCTTCACGAGACGAGGCTCGTCATCCGGGACACGACGCACCCTACGCTGCGTGCTCCGCGACTGCCTGATCACCCGGCATGCCCGGCGTTCGCTGACGCGATCACGGCCAAACACGCCACGGACGTGCTCGACCGCCTCCCGCCGCTTCGCCGGGCTCAGAATTTGAGCTGTGCACGCCTTCGGCAGCCCTCGGCGACTTCCCGAAGGATTGCCTTATCCAGCTCCGCGTCTGCCAGGAGCCGCTTAAGCCGAGAGTTCTCCTTCTCGAGCTCCTTGAGTCGCTTCGCCTGGTCCATCCGCAGACCGCCGTACTTCTCCTTCCAGCGGTAGTAGGTCTGCTCCGTCACGCCGATCCTCTTCACAGCCTCGGCAACGGCCTTGCCCCTGCCCAACTCAACTTCGACCTCTCGAAGCTTGGGGATGATGACCTCCGCTTGCTCCGCCTTTCCTCGTGGCATTTCTTGCCCTCCCTTGGTTGCGGCCACCCGGGATTCTCGCTCCCGAAGTGGCCTCGTTGAAGGGGGGCAGGTCAGCCTCGGCCAACTCGTCGGAGAGGATCCTCATCTCCGCGCATTCGCGTGTCATCCACTCGGCGCGATCTTTCTGTACGACGTCCACGTGGCCGGTGTCGCGGTCGCGAACTTGCTTGGTCCGGCGAAAAACCTCCACGCCAACGAGCCGCTCGCGGGCGTAGAGCTTGCGGATGCGGTTGCTCGACCACGTCCGGGCACCACCGACGTTGTTGTCGTTGAACACCACGGCGACCGCGCCGGGGCTGCGGTTGTCGCGGACGATCATCTCGGCGCCGCGGACGATCCACTCGGCCGCTTCTGGATCGACCTCCACCCGCTTCTTGATCGTGTTCTTGCGGGTCAGCTCGGGCTTGCCTTCGGTCGTCAACACGTCCACCAGTCGATAGCCGAAGCCAGGATGCTGGACGATCTCGCCCCGCTTGAAGGCGTCGGTCTGGCCGCGGTGCACCTTCGCCTTCCGCCCGCCGGGTTGAAGACATCGATCAGCTGGGTGCGAAACCGACGCTCGAAGTCGTCGGCCATCGCCTCCACGACGGCGTCCGTGATGGTCGGCACCGCGGGCGTGCCGGCCAGTTCCGGCCAGAGTCGTGCCTGGGTCTCGAGATAGGTTTGAGCCAGCCCCAGCAGGCTGGGCCGTGCGGTCAGGCCAACGTCATCGCCGCGGAGCCGACCGCGGCCGTGTCGATATCCATTCGAATTGTCAGAGGAACCAAGGGAACCATTGCCGGCGTCGCCGGCGTCGTTGTTGAAACGGAACATGTGAAGAACCTCGGAGGCGAAGGAAATGCCTCCGGGTCGGAGCAGTCTGGCGCGGGCCAAAGCCCCCGCCGCTCTTATTAGCGGAGGGATGCTTCAGCGGCCACGGAGCCGCAGCGAGGCGCGGAACGTCGACCGCGGGGCCACGGCGTCGAGAAGAATCGACAGGTCGTGGGTGCTCGGAATCAGCCGGCCAGCCTCGGCGAAGTCATCATGAGTGAACCGCGTTCTTCAGCCAGAATGGTGAAGACTGGTATGCGTGGACGATCCTCGGTCGACACCGAAGGCAACGAACTCGAAGTGCTGTCCGGCCTGGGCTCCGCCAGTCGCTTCGTCCTGTCGATCCTGCGTCTCTGGTGGGGAACGTTTGCGGTGGAGGTGTCGCTCCTCGCCAACGCTACACACAACTGGGGTGCGCGACGCTCGCGATGACTGGCGGCGATTCGATGTCGGGGCGATTCCGAGCAAAGACTCGACACCTCATCTCGACGCCTTCCTGAGCGATGTGAAGACCGAGGCGCCGGGAAGGCCGCTCACGCTGCTCGACGTCGGCTGCGGCAGCCGACGAATCTCCTGCGGCATTGCCACGCAAACGTGCGGCCAGGCGGCCGGCTTTCATCGGCTTTGCAAAGCGGCCCTTTCTGGATTTTCATGGGTTCGAGGGTTTGCCCGTATCAAAACCGCAGGCAACCGCAGCGGCGCATGCCCCTCTGCGGCCTTGGATTGGCCTACACTTGGGGCATGGAACCACGCGGTGAGACGAAACACGAGCGGCGACTCGCGAAGGCCCGGCGCCGCGTCGAACGGCTCGGCATCCCGACGGTCGAGCGGCACATCTTCCTCTGCGTCGATACAGCCGAATCCGGCTGCGCCAGCAAGAAGCGGATGCTGGCGAGCTGGCGGTATCTCAGGCGGCGGCTCCGAGACCTGGGCGTGCCGCGGCGCGGCCACGTGATGGCCACCCGATGCCGCTGCTTCGGCGTCTGCGCGGCTGGGCCGATCGCGGTCGTGTATCCCGACGGCACGTGGTACGGCATGTGCGACGAGGTTGCACTCGACCGCATCATCCGTGAGCATCTGATCGGCGGCCAGGTCGTGGCGGAGTATGCCCTGCGGACGCCGTAAGCTCCTGCCTGCCTCACGCCGTGCGGGTCGCGCGGCCGTCCACCAGCACGTCGATCGTTCCGGTCTCGACCCGGTAGAGCCAGCCGTGGATCCGCGGTCGCTCTCCCTTGGCGTGCATGTTGCGAATGAGTGCCAGGTTGCGGAGGTGCTTGATCTGGAGCTTCACGTTCTCCTCCGTGAGCACGGCCAGCTTTTCCTCCCGGGAGAGGTTGCGTTCGCGGGCGATCCGGTCGGCCGCCTCCTTGGCTCCCGTCGCGATGCAGAGCCAGTCGGCGATGTAGTTTTCGTGGACGCCGTCCTCGATGGCGGCGATGCCGCCACAGCGGGTGTGGCCGCAGACGATGATGTCTTCGACCTTCAGGTGCACGACGCCATATTCGAGGATGGCACTGATGTTCACGTCGTTGAAGGCGACGATGTTGGCGACGTTGCGATGCACGAACATCGTGCCGGGCTTCGAGCCCGTCATCTGGTGCTCGCTCACCCGGGAGTCGGAGCAGCCGATCCAGAGCACCTTCGGCGTCTGGCGGTCGGCGATGGCATGGTAATACTCGGCGTTCGGGCGAAACTCGTCCGCCAGGAATTTTTCGTTGCCCTGCAGCAGTTCGTCGATCATGTCGTCCCTTTCTGTGGTCCGGCGGCCGGCGTGTGAGACGGTATAGTACACGCCTTTCACTGCCGGCGTTGACAGGCACGGGATGCAGCCGACCACCTTCGTCCAACAACTCGTCGCCCTCTCCGGAATCCGGGATGGCGACACGAGCCGCACGTTGATCGCCGCGGTCGTGGCGATCGCCGTCTTTCTCCTTACCGCGCCGCAGGGGCGGCGGTGTCTCGCCCGCGGACCGGCGATCTTGCTCGGTCTGGCCGCCCTGCCGCTGGCGGCGGCGATGCTCTTTCCCGAGGAGGCAGCGGCCGGAGATGCAGCCGATTTCGGCGCGCGGTTTTTCGTGCTCGCGGCGTTCTTTCAATCGATGGTGCTGATCGCACTCGTGAGCGTGTGGGAGCGGCTCGCCCGCTCCCCGTCGGCGATCCTGCTCGACGTGCTCCGCTGGCTCGCGGTCGCGGCATCTGCGGCCATCATCCTCGGCGAGGCCGGTGTCGAGCCCGGCACCCTGTTCGCGGGCTCCGCGGTGGTCACCGCCGCGATCGGCTTCGCGCTTCGCGACACGCTCGGCAACGTGTTCTCCGGTCTCGCGCTGCAGGCCGAGCGGCCGTTCGAGCTCGGTGACTGGATCCAGTACGACGCCAACCCGGCCCACATCGGCCGGGTCGTCGAGGTGAACTGGCGAGCCACCCGCGTGATCACGCTCGACGAGGCGTTCGTCGTGATCCCCAACGGCCAACTCGGGCTCGCGTCGATTCGCAACTTCAGTAAGCCCGACCCCTGGTCCCGGCGGTCGCTCTTCGTGACGACTCCCTACGCCGTGTCGCCGCAGCTGGTGCAGGAGGTGATCCTCGAGGCTATCCGCGGCAGCTTCGGGGTGCTGGATCATCCCACGCCGTCGGTCGTCACCAACGCCTTCACCGACCGCGGCGTCGAGCACTGGGTGCGGTTCTTCACGACGGAGTTCGACAAACGGGACCGGGTGGACGGCATGGCCCGCGATCGGATCTGGTTCGCACTCGCGCGACACGGCATCGAGATTCCGGTCGCCACCCAACAGGTGAGGCTCTCCAGGCTGCCTGCCCCCGTCTCGGAACCGCCGGAGGCAGCCGCCGATCGCCGCGATGCGATGTTCCAACGAGTCGGGCTGTTCGCCGTGCTCGACGAGACGGCGCGGCAGCGACTCGCGGCCTCGGCCCGCGAGCAGACCTTCGCCGCCGGTGAGCCGATCATCCGCCAGGGCGCCCCAGGCACGAGCATGTTCGTAATCGAGACCGGTCGGGTGGCCGTGAGCGTTGCCGACGAGAGGGGCGGCACCTCACACCTGGCGGAGCTTGGTCCGGGTGAGTTCTTCGGCGAGATGTCGCTGCTGACGGGCGAGCCGCGATCGGCCACCGTGACGGCCCGGGTCGAGACGCGACTGCTCACGATCGACAAGGAGGCTTTTCGCCCCTGCCTGGAGGCCGAGCCGCGGCTCGCCGAGGCCCTCGAGCGATTCCTCGTCGGCCGCAGAGCGGCACAGACCACCGCGATCTCCCGCGATCCCGCGCCAGCGCCGGAACATGATCTCCTCCGCCGCATCCGGGAGTTCTTTGCGATCTGAGCACCTCCGGCATGGCACGTGTTTCACCAGAGCGGTTCGGCGCACGGTCGCGGCTCGACGACTGCCGGCATGACGGCGTGGGCACGGAGGCGGAACTGTTCGTGGTGGAAGGGGAGTCCGCAGCAGCGTCGGTGGTGCGAGTCCGGGATGCCGGCTTCCAGGCGGTGCTGCCCATGCAGGGCAAGCCGCTCAACTCGCTGCGGGCGTCGCGAGAAAAAGTGCTGTCACACCCGTTGTTCGGGCCGCTCATCGAGGCGATCGGCACCGGTCTGGGGCCCGGATACCGCGGCGATTCACTCCGCTACGGCCGCATCCTGCTGCTCATGGATCCCGACGCCGACGGCATCCACTGCGGCCTCCTCCTGCTGATGTTCTTCCACCGCTGGATGCCGCGGCTGATCGAATCCGGTCGGGTCGCGGTCGTGCGGCCCCCGTGGGGCGAGGTGGCGGCGGATGGCTGCGTGCATCGCGGCCTGTCCGACGACGAACTCACGGCCCTGGCAGATCGCTTCCGCGACCGCGGCCCGGTGACGATCCGCCGCTATCGCGGACTCGCAGCCATCGATGCCGGTGTGCTCCGCGACACGTGCGTGGCGCCGGCGACGCGTTGCGTGACTCACGTTTCGCCGGCGGATGTCGCCGCGATGATCGAGTTTCTCGACGGCCTCGGGCCGTTCCCGTAGGACGCCGCTTCGACAGGCTCAGGCGAGGAAGCGGCTCACCAGATCGAGGAAGGGCCCGGGCGCTTCGGCGTGCACCCAGTGCCCGGCATTCGCGATCGTCTCGATCGTCGCTGCGGGAAACAGCCTCACGATCGCGTCGTGATGCTCCGGCCGCAGATACTCCGACCGACCGCCGGCGATGAAGAGCGTGGGCTTCGCAAACGACGTGCCGGGCGGGATGTCGGGGAATCCGACGATCGACTCGCCGTTGCGCTCGATGGCGTCGAGATTCACCGACCAGCGGAGCCCCGCCGGCTCGGCGACGACGTTCTGCGCCAGGAAGCCGCGGACCGCCAGATCGGGGATCACCTCGGCGAGCACCGCATCCACCTCTGCCCGGCGGGAGAGCGTCTCGAGCGGCACCCGCCGCATCGCCTTCACCAAGAGCAACGGGCTGGACTGCGACCGGGCCGGCGCGATGTCCACGACGACGAGCCGCGCGACGAGTTCCGGGCGTCCGAGCGCGAGCAGCATCGCCGCCTTGCCCCCCATGCTGTGGCCCATCACGGTCACCGGCCCGCCGACCTTCCTCTCGATCAGCCGCGTGACGTCGGCGGCGAGCGTTGGATAGTCGTGGACGTCGTCCCACGGGCTCTCGCCGTGGTTCCGCATGTCGACGGTGATCACCCGTCTCTGCTCGGCCAACCTGCCGGCGATGCTCGACCAATTCCGTTTCGACCCAAAGAGGCCGTGCAGGATTACCAGCGGCTCGCCCGCTCCCGCCTCGCTCGTCGCCAAGTCGACCGCCATCGCCCGTCTCCACGTCGTCGGATGCTTCCCGCGGCAAAATCCTAACGTGGCCTCCCGCGCCGCCGAAGATTGGTAGAATTTCAAGGTTCCCCCGCGCGGTCCGCGCCGGGCAGAAAGGTCCCGCCGTGCCAGTTCGCCTTCCGCCTTGCTCCGCCTGGACGACGCCTCGCTCCGTCCGGTCTGCGTCCATCTGGAAAGGCTCGTGCCTGCTGGCCGTCCTCGTGGCCGGCTGCGGTGACGATGCCGCCATTCGTCCGGGCGATATCCGCTCCTACACGATTCCCCGGCCGCCGGCCGCGGCGGTGGTGGCTGCCAGGCCTGCCGAGCCCGGCCCGCAGTCCGGCGGGCTGAAACTCACCTACGACGTGCCTGAGGGCTGGAGCGATCGCGGCGGTGGTGGCCTGCGGCTGGCCACGCTCGTGATCGGTGATTCCGCCGCCGGCCGGGAGGTGACGGTGATCCCGGCATCCGGCACGCTGCGCAGCAACGTGGAACGCTGGCAGGGCCAGCTCGGCGAGACCGACATGGCCACCCGCGACAAGGCGGTGGAGGCTGCCCTCACCGCCGCGGAGAAGCTCGACGTCGGTGGCACCGAGGCCACGGTCGTGCTCCTGCTCGACGAGGAGGCCACCCGGGCCGCCGGGCAGACCGACGCCGCAGGTCAGGCCATCCTCGGCGCGATGATTCCGCTCGACGAATCCGCGGCTCTGTTCGTGAAATACAAGGGGGACGCAGCCGTCGCCCGCCGCGAGCGAGACAACTTCAACCGATTCGTGTCGTCGATCCGCTGGCAGGAGAAGCAGTGATGGCAACCGGCAGCCTCCCCGCCTCGTCGTTTTCATTCCCCGAGCGTGATGCCGCAGTGTCGCCCGGTGCGACGGCGTGGCAACTCCTGCGGGCGCTCGGCTCGCTCAAGATCACCGTCGTGATGTTCCTCGCAGCCACCTTCCTCCTGCTCGTGGGCACACTCGCGCAGGACGAGAAGAACCTGCCCGAAGTAAAGGCGGAGTATTTCAACAGTTGGGTGGCGCGGGTGCCGTTCTCCGACTTCTTCCCCGTCACGATCTTCGGCGAATCGTCGCTCACCGGCTGGTTTCCCTTTCCCGGCGGCGCCACGATCGGCTTCGTGCTCCTGGTCAATCTGATCGCCGCGAAGGTGACCCGCTTCCATGTCGCCGCCAGCGGACAGCGACTCGTGTGGGGCACGCTCGTGTCGCTGCTCGGCGGGCTCCTCACGCTCGCCGTGATCCTCACCGGCCACCGCACCGACGGCCTGCAGGGCAGGCCCCCGGTGGACTACGACACGGTGTGGCGGATGGTGCAGGCCGGCTCGGTGCTGCTCGCCGCCGGCCTTGGAGTCGCGGCCTGGCGGGCCGAGCGGCGGCTTGTCTGCGGCGTGCTCGCCGCGACCGCGGCGATCGTCGGCGGCCTCGCGGTCGCCACGCTCGTGGGCGGGTCCGACTGGCGGATGAACGAGCCGGGCCTGCGGATCATGTGGCAGCTCATCCAGTCGAGCGTGGCGTCGCTCGTGCTCCTGGCCGGCCTCGTGATGGTGTTCGGCGTCCGGGGTGGCAACGTGCTCATCCACATCGCCGTGGGCCTGCTCATGCTCGGCCAGTTCGCGTTTGGCGATCGCCAGATCGAGGAGCGGATGTCGCTCGTCGAAGGGCAGACGACGAACGTGGCCTTTCGCTCCGACGAAACGGAACTCGCCGTGATCGACACGAGCGATGCCGCCGACGACCGCGTCATCGCGATCTCGGGGCGGCTGCTGGCCGCCCGGGCCGGCGGCACAGCGATCACCGCCGACGGGCTGCCGTTCGACGTCCGCGTGGTGGACTACTTCCCCAACTCCGACGTCGTTCGCGTCGGCCCCGTGGCGCCGAATCCCGCCACCACGGGGATCGGCACTCGCCTCCTCGCCTCCGCGCGGCCGCCCGAAGGGGGCGCCTCGTCGAAGTCCAACATCGCCTCGGGCTACGTGCAGCTCACGGAGAAGTCGTCGGGCAAGGATCTCGGCACGTATCTCGTGACGCAGTTCCTCAACGACCAGGCCCAGATCTTCATGGGCGCGCCGGCCGACGAATGCGACACGGTCGACGTCAACGGCACGCCATGGCGGCTGCAGCTCCGCTACCGCCGCGAATACAAGCCCTATGACGTGACCCTCACCGATGTACGGCGGATCGACTACTCCGCCAGCGAGACGCCACGCGACTACTCGTCGTATGTCACGTTCACCGATCGGGGCACGAAGGCCGAACAGCAGGGGCGGATCTGGATGAACAATCCCGTTCGCTACCGCGGCGAGACCTTCTATCAGAGCCAGTATTCGAAGGTCGATCTCGGCAACGGCCGCGAGGGGGAGATGACGGGCCTGCAGGTCGTGGAGAACGCAGGCTGGCTGATCCCCTACGTCGCCTGCGTGCTCGCCTTCTGGGGCATGCTCATGCACTTCGGCGGCACGTTCCTGCGGTTTGCCGATCGCCACGAACGGGGCGACGCCGCCGGGCCGCTGCCGGCGAGCGGCACGCAGCGGCCGCGGGCTGCGACCGCGCCACGCCGT
>CAMDDA010000113.1 GCA_945890755.1 Candidatus Kuenenia stuttgartensis | reverse complement strand
GGGGGGGGCGGATTGGGGGCCGGGAGCGGTTCGCCCCGCTTCGGGAAGCGATCCTTGGCGGCCGGATTGACCGCCTGGAGGATCTTCTTGACGGTCGCGCCGTGCAGGTTGGTGAGGCATTCGATGCCGAACTGATGGAGCAGCGAGTTGAATTCGGCCGCCGCCTTCTTTGGGATCAGCTTTTCCAGGCCTGTCACCTTTCCGGAATCGTATTCCTGCAACGTGATGATCCCGCACAGATACAGGGCCGCGAGCGCGCCGTGATCGAGCGGGATCATGTGGGCACCGAGGGACGTCGAGGCCACGTAATTCACCACGAACGGCGAGATGCCGTGCAACGACTCGAGCGTCTTGAGCCCGTGGGCCAGGGAGTGCTTCTTGGCCTGATCGAGCGAGAATGCGTATGTGGACTCGAATACGCTCTGGAGCGCCCGCCGGAGGGCCAGCGCCGCACGCGCCGGATCGGGAAGATCGTGGAGCACCTCGGCCAGTTCCGCGACCGTCGTGACGCGAATCTCGTTGAGATCGAAGGCTCCTTCGATCAGCCGGGCAACGGCCTTCTCGGCAACATCCGCCTGCGCGTTCTCAAGACAGCAGGCGAAGAGCACCTGATCGAGCACCGGCCGCGTGGTGACGGGGGCGACGGGCTTGTACTGCGCCTTCAGTGCCTTCACGAGTTTCGGCACGAGCACCGAGCGGGCCGGCTGCTTCACCGCTGGCGGGGCAGGGGGCTCGGGCTTCACCGGCGCGGGCTTCACCGGCGCGGGCTTCGCGGCAGCCTTCGCGACGGGCTTGGGGGCAGGCTTTGCAAGCGGCTTTGAGGCGTGCTTGGCCGTCGGCTTCCCGGCGGAGGCCTTTGCGGGCGGAGACTTGCCAGAACCTGACTTGCCCGCGTGCGGGCGCTTTGCTGCGCTCATGGGTCGCTCCGATCCTCTTCCTGGTCCGGGGGGAGATCTGTGTCTGCCTGATCTGTTTCCGAATCGCTCGGCAGCACACTGCCGAGCACACGGGCGATTTCCAACGAATGCTTCACGCCGCCGTCGAGTTCGAATCGCAGCCGCGGCGTGTAGCGGGTCTCGATTTTGTCGGCGATCTGCGCCTGCAGGAAGCCGGCACTGTTGGCCAGGCCGCGGAGGGCCAGTTGCTCCTGGGCGGGGGTGCCCATCACCGACACGTGCACGGTGGCATTCCGCATGTCGGGCGCCATTTCGACGCGGGTCACCGTCACGCCGCGGACTCGCGGATCACGCACCTGCGAGAGGATTGCCATGCTGACAACCTCCCGCACCGCAGCGGCGGCCTTGAGCAGTCGGCGGGAACTCACGAGAGCGTGCGTGCGACTTCCTCGATCCGGTAGCACTCGAGGATGTCGCCCTCCTTGATATCGTTGAACCCCGCCAGCTTGATGCCGCACTCCAGGCCGTCACGCACCTCACGGGCATCGTCCTTCTCCCGCTTGAGCGACTCGATGCCATATTCACCGATCACGCGGCTGTCGCGGATGACCCGCATCCTGCCGTTGCGGGCGATGATGCCCGCGATCACGCGGCAGCCGGCGATGACGCCGATGCGGCTGATGCTGAACGTCCGTTGCACGACAGCGCGGCCGAGATCGGCCTCCCGCTTTTCGGGGGCGAGCATGCCCTCGAGCGCCTTCTTCAGGTCGTCGGTGACCTGGTAGATGATGTCGTAGCGACGGACCTGCACGCCACGGTCCTCGGCCAGCGAACGGGCCCGCTCGTCGGGCACGACGTTGAAGCCGATGATCACTGCGTCGGATGCGTCGGCCAACTGCACGTCGGCTTCGGTGATGCCGCCGACCGTGGCCTGCAGCACCCGAATCTTGACTTCCGGGTGCTCGAGTTTCTGGAGTTCCTTGAGGATCGCCTCGATCGAGCCGCGAACGTCGGCCCGCAGGATCAGGTTGAGCGTGGGGGCCTTCTGGGTGCCGAGGCGGTCGGCGAGGTTCTCGAGTGTCACATGCACCGGCGCGCTCGAGAGCGCGCTGTGACGGCTGATGTCCGTCCGCTTGGCTGCGACCTCGCGGGCCTTGGCGATCGAGTCCACCTCCTGAAAGCGGGCACCGGCGCCGGGGGGCACGTCGAGGCCGGTTACGAACACGGGCGTGCCGGGCCCGGCCTCCGTCACCTTGCGACGGGTGAGCGTGTTCATCATCGCCTTCACGTGGCCCGTGGCCTCGCCGCAGACCATCGCGTCACCGACGTTGAGGGTGCCCTTTTGCACCAGGAGCGTGGCCACGACGCCCCGGCCTTCGTGGATCGATGCGTCGAGGCAGACGCCCGCCGCGCCGCGATCCGGATTGGCCCGGAGGTCGTGGAGTTCAGCGATCGTGAGCAGCGTGTCGAGCAACTGCTCCATGCCTTCGCCGGTGACCGCGCTGGTCTTGACGACCTCCGTTTCGCCGCCCCACTCGGTGGGCAGCAGCTCGTTGGCGGCCAGTTGCTGAAACACCCGCTGCACGTCGGCACCGGGCAGGTCGATCTTGTTGATGCACGCGACGATAGGCACGCCCGCCGCGCGGGCATGGCTGATCGCCTCTTCCGTCTGGGGCATGATGCCGTCGTCGGCGGCCACGACGATCACGGCGCAGTCGGTGACGTTGGCGCCGCGGGCTCGCATCTGCGTGAACGCCTCGTGGCCCGGCGTATCGACGAACGTGATCGACTTGCCGTTGCGATCGACGGAGTAGGCGCGGATGTGCTGCGTAATGCCGCCGCTCTCGCGGGCGGCGACGTCGATGCCGAGAATGCGGTCGAGGAGCGACGTTTTTCCGTGGTCGACGTGGCCGAGGAATGTGACGACCGGCGGCCGCGGGAGCCGCAGAGCCGGATCCTCGTCCACCGCGTCGAAGCCGGCGAGCAGTTCCTTCTCGAGATCCTCGGCCGTCTTGATGTCGAGCTGCACCCCGAACTCGGCGGCGAGCAGTTCCACGGTGTCGCGGTCGAGCATGGTGGCCATGCTCGGCATCGACTCCATACCGAATGTGAGCAGTTTTTTGAGCACGTCGCTGGCCGAGAGGCCGATCGCCTCCGAGAAAGCCCGCACGTTGCACGGCACCTGGATCGAGGCGCTTGTCTTGCGCGGGGCGGCCGTCGACACGCCGCTTCCCTTGCGAGGCCGGCCGCCGCGCCGCCGCCGCAGGCCGCCGTCGTCGTCACCCATTCCGCGGCCGTCGGGCACCCGTTTGCGGCTCAACTGCCGCAGTTCGCGGCCACCGAGCACGTCGTCCTTGCCAGTGCCCCCCTTCGACGGCGTGCGGCGAGGCCGAACGCCTGGTTCCATGGGGGGAGGCACCGGCGCAGCCCCGGCGCCGCCACGCAACAAGCCACCGGTGCGGGCCCGCAGGCCCTCCTGCTGCCGCTGCTGCTCGTGCTTCCGCATGTGGTCGGCGAGTGGCTTGGCGCCGCCGGCCTTGGCGCTGCGGATCGCGTCGAGCGGGAGCTTGACGTCGGGCTTCTGGGCGACGGGCTCCTGTGGGCCGCGGGCCACGGGAGGCCGCGCGGCAGTCGGCATCGGTGCCAGCTTGAATGCGGGGCGAGGCACGGGCTTCGGGCCTTCGCCACCGCCAGGCCGCACGGCGGGACGCGGTCGTGGCTCTGCCGGCTTCGGGGCCGCCAGATCGGGAGGCTTCGGCTTGCCGGCAACACCCCCCGGCGCGATGTAATCTTCTTTGCGGAGCGTGGCCGGGGCGGCAGGGGCGGCCGGGGCGGCAGGCTTCGCTGCGGGGGGCGGCGTTGGTGCCGCCGGCCGTACTGGCGCGGCCGCCGCCTTTTCAGCAGGCCGCGAGCGGTTCGCGAGGAATTCCCGCAGCTTCGCGACCTCTTCGTCGGTCATGCTGGCGAGTGCAGAACCTTTGTCCTGGATACCCGCGCGGGTGCACAGCTCGACCAGCTCTTTGCTGTCGATCTTCAGCTCTTTCGCCAGCGTGTAGATCCGAACCGCCACACAACCCTCTCTTTACTGCCGGCCGTGACCGGCTGCATCGTCTCGCCAGCCCGCGCCGGCTTGTATCACCCGTTTCGGAAGGTGTCCGCACCCACCTCATGCCTCGTTGACCGGTCATCACGATTCGCCGGCCGATGGGTCGCCGGAGGCCTCGGCCTCGACACCCGCGGTCTGACTGGCAGCCAACGCTTCCGCATCGGCGGCATCGGCATCGGCCGTCGCCTTCGCGATCCGCTCCTGCTCACGCTGCTTCCGACGCTCGTCGGCGGCGGCGACTTCGGCCATGGCCGCCCGCTTTTCAGCCTCCGCTACGATCGCATCGACCGCTTCGGCAGACAAGCCGCCCATTTCCATGAGATCTTCGGGCTCGATCACCGAGAGGTCGTCGTAGGAGAGGAAACCCTCGCCGACGAGCCGTTCGGCCACCGATTCGTCGAGGCCTTCGATCGACGAATAGCCAGCGATCGCCCGCTCGATCTGCTGGTCGAGCTCCTCGCGGGTCATGATCTCGATGTCCCAGCCGCAGAGCTTGCTGGCCAGCCGGACGTTTTGGCCGCGCCGGCCGATCGCGAGCGACAGCTGGTCCTCCCGCACGAGCACGATGCCGCGGCCGAGCATCTGGCAGAGGATCACCTCATCGACCTCCGCCGGCTGCAAGGCATTGGGCACGAGCACCTGAAGGTCGTCGCTCCAGCGGACGATGTCGATTCGTTCGCCGCCCAGTTCCTCGACGATGTTCTTGATCCGATTTCCCCGCACGCCGACACAGGCGCCGACGCAGTCGATCCGATTGTCGGAACTGATCACCGCCACCTTGCTGCGGTAGCCGGGCTCGCGGGAGATCGCCCGGATCTCGATCACGCCATCGGCGATCTCCGGAATCTCCTGTTCGAAGAGCCGTTGCACGAGCTGCGGACGAATCCGGGAGAGGATGATCTTGACCCGACTGCCCACCTTTCGGACCTCGAAGATCGTGGCCCGGATGCGCTCGCTGGGGTGATAACTCTCGCCCGGGATTTGCTCGCTGCGGGGCAGGATGGCCTCGTTGGCGCCCAGCGTGACGGTGGCCGTCGCGCCCTCGAATCGGCTGACGACGCCCGAGACCATCTGGCCGATCTGCTCCTCGAACTCGTCGTGGATCGCGTCTCGCTCGGCCTCGCGAATCTTCTGAATGATGACCTGCTTGGCCGTCTGGGCACCGATGCGTCCCGAGAGTTCGGCCGTGTCGATCGCCTGGCCGTCGTGCTGGCCGGTGACGCGACCGTTCTCACGGTCGATTTCGATCCGAATGTCGGCTTCTTCGCCGTATTGCCGGACCAGCGCCGTGACGAGCGCCGACTCGATCGCCTGGAACACGATCTCTTTGTCGATGTTCTTGTCGCGGTGGATCGCGTCGACGATACGAAGAATTTCTTCGGGCTTCATGGTGTTCTCGGCGGTCGCCTCAGGATGGTGCTGCCGGCACAGCCGACGCCACATCACGAAATGGACGCCGAAACACCCCGGGCGGACTTCCGAGCTCAGGGCTCGGACCCGCGCGACGCATTTGGAACAGACTCCGCAAACCAGCAGCCGGGAATCCCGATGCAAACCGCAAAATTACGGGCGTGAGGCGGGATTGTCAAGGAGCACCGGTCGCCGCCGTCACTGCAGCGTCCGGATCACCACCGCGCCAGACTGGCCCTGGGGCGTCACCGCCGCCGACACGAACACGTCGCCGGCTGGATCGCCAGCCCGAGCCGCCCGGATCGGGCACTCGGGATCGGGCGTCTCGTAATTGAGCAGCGGGAACAGCTCACCGCGGCCGAGGGCCAGGAGGCTGGTGATGCATTCCGCGAGGCCGCTGCCGCCTCCGAGATTGCCGAAGTGGCTCTTCGCCGCGACCATCGGCACGCGGCTGGCGGTCTCCCCGAGGACATCCCGCCAGGCGGCCGCCTCGTCGCGGTCGCCGACTCGGGTGCTCGCCCCGTGGGCATGCAGATGGCCGACGGCGTCGGCCTGCACTCCCGCCATCTCGACGGCATGCCCGATGGCATGTGCGAGCGCCTGCCGCCGTCGCCCCGTCCCGCCGGACTCCGTGGCGCAGCGGGCGGCATGCCCGATCACCTCGCCATAGATTCGTGCCCCGCGTCGCTCGGCATGCGACAGTTCCTCGAGGATCAGCACGGCAGCTCCCTCGCCGAGCACCATGCCCGAGCGGTGGGCGTCGAACGGGCGGCTCCAGCGGGTCGGAGCGCCGTCGCCAAAGGCCACCTGCTCCGTCTGCAGGGCATGGACGGTCTTCATCGGATGCACGCGGGTGCCGGTGGCGCCGGCCACCATGATGTCGGCCGCACCACGCTGGATGGTGACCGTGGCCTCGCCCACGGCCAAGTGACCGCTCGCCTCGCGGACGGTGAGCGAATTGCTCGGCCCGCGCAGGTCGTTGTAGATCGCGATGTGGCTCCCGGGCATGTTCGGCAGGTACTTCAGCAGCCACAGCGGCGTCAGTTGCGGCATGCCGTCGCTCGCCCAGCGGTCGAACTCGAAACTGCCGTCGCCCCCCCGGCAGCGGGCGACGCTCGCCGTGAAATCGTCCGGCAGCGTGAGCATGTAGTCGGAGCCGAAGACGCAGCCAAACCGCTCGGGGGCATGGTGCTCGCGGGCCGCCGAGTCGTGCAGGGCCCGCTGGGCCGCCGCGACGGCCATCTGACTCTCGCGGCACATCACCTTGAGGCCCTTGCGGATCGCCTTCTTTCGCTCGCTCTCCAGCGGTCCGAAGTTGTCGATCTCGCCCGTGAAACAGCGGGCCTCGGCCGCATGGTGCAACGGCAGGCCGGCGGACGGAAACGACTCGATCGGCTGCACCGCACTGGTACCAGCCGTGAGCCCCGCCCAGACCTCGTCGGTCGTCAATCCCAACGGGCAGACGACGCCCATTCCCGTGATCACCACTCGCCGTCCTGTTCCACTCATCATGCACCCGATTCCTGTCGGACTGAAAAAACCCGATCAACGCCAGGGCCAGCACCCTCGGTCACGGGCCGCCGCGCAGCCGCGGTTCCACGACCACGGCGACATCTCGTCGGCGGGCGTCGGGCACCAGGGCTGCGACGGGCGTATTCTGCGCGGGTACCGGCCAGGGAACCAAGCCGATTCCCACGAGCAGCGTCTGCGCTGCCGGCCAGCGAAACCGTTCGCCGATCCGGACGGCCGCGACCTGCGGCACTTCCACCTGCACGCGGCCTGTCCCAGCCGCCGGGGCCGGCAGCGGCACAGGGGCCAATTTCTCGACGAGATCGATCCGACACCGCAGCACCGCATCGACGAGGCTGCCGTCGCGGGAGAGCAGGGGATGCACGTCGAGCAGAAAGCCCTCATCGCAGGCGGCATTCTGCATCTGCCATCCCGGCCAGGCATCGGTTCTCATCGCGACGTCCTGCACGTACGGCAGCGTGCGGCCTCCGGCGAGCACGGCCGGCAGTCCGTTGCCAGCGAGCACCGCCCCGGTCGGCAGTTCCTGGCAATCGCTCCGGGCCCGCAACCGGCCCAGGAGCACGGCCGCATCCTCCCGGGAAAGCACCCAGGCCTGGACGCCGGGAGTCGCTGCCGGGATCGGCCGCAGCATCGGCCGGGCATCGGCTCGCCAGGCTGGACTGGCAAAGCTCAGCACCCGCACGCCGAACCGGTGGGGCGTGTCGGCATCGGCCACGAACCGCCCCACGATCTCCTCGACCTGCGTCTGCATCGCCGGCGTGTGGAAGCAGGAGAGCTTCTCGGGCGTCGCCGACAGCGACGCCGGGCTGGCCCCGTGCCACGCCGCATAGCCCGTCTCCTGCAGCACCCAGTCCACGACGTGCTTCTCGCTCCCCGCCCCCGCCTGTTTCACGAATGGGCCGATGTCGTACGTCTTCCACACCTGCCCCACGTCCGCCGGCACCTGGGCCGAGGCCGTGAGGCCGGAAATCCACACCCCAAGCCCTATCACAACAATGCGAAGCGATTTTTTGCCAGCGGCCACCATCTAATGACCCTCCATGCGAGAGGCGGTGGGATCGGCGGAAGCTCGAGGAGCATTTGGGCCGCCGCGGCCCACCGCGACGAGACTTCTGCCGGCCTGCCGCCGGCATGCGGTCACACGCGGGCCAGGACCAGCGAGGCGTTGTGGCCACCGAATCCGAAGCTGTTGCTCATTGCTACGTCGACCTTGGCATCGCGGGCCACCTTGGGAACGTAGTCGAGATCGCACTCGGGGTCCGGAGTGTCGAGGTTGATCGTGGGCGAGATCGTGCCCCGCGACATGATCAGGGCGCAGACGGCCAGTTCGATGCCGCCGCTGGCGCCGAGCGTGTGGCCCAGTTGGCTCTTCGTGCTCGATACGGCCAGTCGCTTGGCATGGTCGCCGAACACCCGCTTGATCGCCTTCGTCTCGGCCTTGTCTCCCAGCGGCGTGCTCGTGCCGTGGGCGTTGATGTATTGCACTGCGTCGGGGTTGAGGCCCGCGTCCTTGAGAGCCATGGCCATCGCATGGGCCGCGCCGCGGCCTTCATCGTCGGGCTGAGTGATGTGGCCCGCGTCGCCGCTGGCGCCGTAGCCCTTGAGCTCGCCGTAGATCCGTGCGCCACGGCTCCGGGCGTGCTCGAGTTCCTCGATCACGACCACACCTGCACCTTCGGCGAGCACGAAGCCGTCGCGATCGACGTCGAAAGGACGACTCGCCTGCTGCGGCGCGTCGCTTCGGAACGACAGAGCCCGCATGTTCTGGAAGCCGGCCAGTCCGATCGGCGTGAGGGCCGCCTCGCTGCCGCCGGTGAGCATCACGTCGGCATCGCCATATTGGATCGCCCGCAGGGCGTCGCCGATCGAGTTGGCGGCGCTCGCGCAGGCCGTGGCCACCGCGAAGTTCGGCCCCTTGATCCCGTAGATGCTCGACACGTGGCCGCTGGCCGAATTCACCATCAGCTTCGGGATCGTGAACGGCGAGACCTTGTCGATGCCCTTGTGGAGCAGCCGCTCCTCCTGGACCTCGAACTCCCACAGCCCACCGATGCCGGAGCCGATCACGACACCGCAGCGGTAGGGGTCTTCCTTCGAGAAGTCGATTCCCGAGTCGGCAACGGCGTCCTTGGCCGACCCGATCGCGAACTGCGTGAAGCGGTCGAGCCGCTTCAGCTCCTTGGGGCTGGCGATATCCTCGGTTTCCGGTTCCCACGGAACCTGGCCACCGAATTGAACGCGATACCCCGCCACGTCAAACAGCGTGATGGGCCCCACGCCGCTTTCGCTGCGGACGATCCTGTCCCAGAAGCCGTCGATTCCACGGCCCAACGGCGTGACGACACCGAGTCCCGTCACGACAACGCGTCGCTTCATCATCCCTGACGTCATCCGCTGGCTCAGGCCTGGTGCTTCTCGATGAACTCGACCGCCTGGCCGACGGTCTGGATCTTCTCGGCGGCATCGTCCGGAATGTTGATTTCGAACTCTTCTTCGAGTTCCATCACGAGCTCGACCGTATCGAGCGAGTCGGCGCCCAGATCGTTGATGAACGACGTCTCTGGGGTGATCTGATCCTTGCTCACCCCCAGTTGGGAAGCGACGATATCGATCACTCGGTCTTGAACTGAAGCCACCGTAAAGATCCTCCTGAAGTCATCGCAGCGACCGCGAGTCTGCCGCAGCCGTCCGAGGCCGCGCATTTTGCCCGCGTTCTCGCGATGGTATACCGGCTCCCGACCAAACGTGTCCAGCCCAGGGCGATTTTGCGAATTCTCGCCCGTGTGCACCCTCTGCGGTGAAGGTTCGGGGCTGCCCATGCCCCGTCGCCGGACGCTCGCTCCGGGCATCCATGCCGTGTGGCAGATGTGAGTGTTGCCCAATGGGGGCCATACAAGCCCCAAGGCGGAAGCCTGGGGATCGCAGTTCGGACCACTCCATCCCCT
>CAMDDA010000112.1 GCA_945890755.1 Candidatus Kuenenia stuttgartensis | reverse complement strand
GCAACGACTCCGCCTTTGCGGTGTGGTCTCCGGGGAGATACAGATACGCGACGACGTTGCTGTCGACCACAATCACTGGCGGCCCTCTCGCTTGAAGGCGTCGATATCCTTGGCCCGAAACTTCAGCTTGGGCAGCGTGGCACGCAGAGCGCGAGCTCGTGCCAGCCGCTCGCCGGCGGAGACCCGGCCAGACACAAGCACCGATTCCAGGCACACGATGGCCTCACTGTTCAGGCTCCGACGATGGGCCTCCGCGGAGGCCTTCAGTCGTTCATACACGTCATCGGGAATGTTCTTCAGCGTCAGGGTCGTCGGCATCGCCACACCTCCGTTTCGCAACCATTATGGTGTCATTGTGGTTTTACTGCAACGGGTGCCACTGACGCGGCGTCAGCGGCGGCAACTGGAGGGTCTCCTATCGGGGTCTGTTTGGTGCCCCGCTCGACTCGGAGTATCTCGACGGCGGTTGGACGAGCCACCTGGCGGCTTTCGACCGCCCCGAATCCGCTGAGCGACACCTCGATTTCTTTGGCCGGCCGCCGCGGGTGGGCGAGGCATGGCGAACCGACGCGGTCGCCGGCATCGCAAGCCGCGACATCGTCGCTCGTATGAAAAAAACGGATCGGCCGAAGGATTGGCCGCTCGTCAACGCCTTGGCTATCCAGTCTCATTACTCTGGCGATTCCGGAGCGGTGCTGCACCTGCGTGACCCATCTGAGTACGATTCTTCCATGACGAACGAGCAGCCAATCCCAGCGGAAGAGCCGGCCCGACCGACCGACCCCGTCTATCCGGAGCGGTACTACGAAATCCTGGCCCGCGATCTGGGCGAGGAGAAGGCACGCTGGGCACGCCTCCCCTACGCCGAGCGGATGCGGGAACTGGCCTGGTACCACGCCAACTTCAACACGCCCGACGACCTCTCCCCGTGGCCCGCCGAACTCGACGGCGGTGTCGATCGCGGCTGAGCGGAAATCCGGGCCATGGACGGCCGACTCTGCGAAGGCGTTGTTGGTGGCTCCCGACTGACTCGCAGCGACTGCGACGCCTCATTCGGCATCATGCGAGTCGTCTGAGTCGTCGACCGTGTCGCGGATTTGGCAGCACGACTGTCGAGCCGGCGATTCGGACCGCGACATTGCGATAACGACCTGCATTGGCGTCGTCGATCCCTTCGAGGACTCCCGCCACAACACATAAAAGATTTACGCCCAGTGGGCTCGGGCTTGCGGGGCGATGAACCTAGACTTTTCGGGGCGCTCCCGAGTAATCTCCGAGGACACACGACTCCATGTCGTCACTCGACTTCGACTGCATTGTCTGCGGCACCTGCGTGGCCGACATCCTCGTGCGGCCAGTGCCGCTGACGGAGCCTGTCGGCGGCGGCCGCTTGTTCCACGTCGAGCCGATCGAGGCCACGACGGGAGGCATCGTCTGCAACACCGGTATCGCCATGCGGCGGCTCGGGATGCGGGTGGCCGCGGCAGGTCTCGTGGGGGCCGACCCGTGGGGTGATCTCGTGCGGGCCCGGCTCGCGGAAGAGGGCATCGACACGACGGCCCTCGAGTCGCACCCGTCCCGCGCGACGAGCACGACGGCCGTCCTCATCGATCCGAGCGGCGAGCGGAGCTTCGCGCATCATGTGGGCGCTCCAGCAGCGCTCGATCTCGACTTTTTTCGCCGCGCCGCCTCCCACTGGTCTCGTAGCCGGGCGGCGCTCGTGGGCTACCTCGGTCTCCTGCCAGCCGTCGAGCCGGTGCTCGCCCAATCGCTCGCAACCGTCCGTGCCGGTGGCTGCCTCGTGGCCCTCGAAACGGGTGGCAGCGGTGGCACGCTCGCCGAACTCGTGCCGGCCCTGCCCCATATCGATCTCTACGTGCCGAGTCTCGACGAGGCCGTGCACCAGACGGCCCTCCGCGATCCGCGGGAGATCGTGGCCTGCTACCGCAGCCACGGTGCGGCCGGGATCGTGGGGGTGAAACTCGGCACGCAGGGAATCCTGCTCAGCCCGGCGGCCGGGGCGTTCATCGATATTCCCTGCGTGCCGGCCCCTGGCCCCGTCGCCGACACCACGGGTGCCGGCGACTCGTTCCTCGCCGGCCTCCTCACCGGCATCCTCCGTGGCATGCCGCTCCGCGCGGCGGGTATCCTCGGGGCCGCGACTGCAGCCTGCTGCGTCACCGGCCGCGGCGCCATCGCCGGCCTCCGGTCGCTGGAGGAGACGCTTGCCGTCGCAGGCCCCACCTGACTCCGCAAGGCGTCGCACAATGGAGTCTTTTCTGCCACATTGCCTGTGGTTCGTCGGCCCGTCACTCCGTGACGGACTCGCTTTCCTGCCCGTTGCGGAGCAACGGGCCTACGTGAAGCCGCACAGACACCTCATATGAGTCCTGCCGACATCACCGCTCTCGCCGCGCGGCTCGAGTGCGACCGGCTCATCGACGGACTCTCGCGGACGGCCTATTCCACCGACGCTTCGGAATACCAGGAGCGGCCACTCGCGGTCGCCCTGCCGAAGTCGGAGGCCGACGTCGCCGAGCTCGTCCGGTTCGCCGCCGCCACGGGCACCGGCCTGATTCCCCGCGCCGCCGGCACGTCGCTCGCCGGCCAGGTCGTCGGCGGCGGGATCGTCGTCGATGTCGGCCGGCATCTGAACCGCATCGTCTCCCTCGACGTAGAGCGGCGCCGCGTTCGCGTGCAGCCGGGCGTCGTCCGCAACGAGCTCAATCGGTTCCTCGAGCCGCATGGCCTGTTCTTCCCTCCCGAAACCTCGACCGCCGGCTGGGCGATGATCGGCGGCATGGTGGGCAACAACTCCTGCGGCTCCAACTCGATCGCCTGGGGCACGACCCGCGACCACCTGCTCTCGGCCCGCGGCTTTCTTGCCGACGGCTCTGAGGCGACGTTCGGTCCACTCGCCCCCGCCGAGTTCACCGCCGCCTGCACGGGCGACTCGCATGCCGCGCGAATCCACCGCGAGCTCCGCGACATGCTCGCGGCTCCCGCCACGCGGCAGCTGATCCGTGACTCGTTTCCGCGGCCTGAGGTTACCCGCCGCAACACGGGCTATGCACTTGATGCCCTCATGCAGACTGCCTGCTTCGATCCGGCGAGTGACCAGCCGTTCAACATGTGTCGTCTCGTCGCCGGCTCCGAGGGCACGCTGTTCCTTGGCGTCGAATTTGAGCTCAACGTGGTCCCGCTGCCGCCGCCGGGTGGCCTCGTCTGCGTGCACTGCCAGACGGTGGATGAGGCGCTGCGAGCCACGGTGATCGTGATGGGCATGCGGGCCCGGACCGGCCTCGAGCCCACCGCCTGCGAACTGATCGACAAGAAGATCCTCGATTGCACGAAGGACAACCTCGAGCAGTCTCGCAACCGGGCCTTCGTGGTGGGCGATCCGGGGGCGGTGCTCGTCGTCGAGCTGCGCGACGCCGACCCTGCTGCGCTCCAGCGAAAGCTCGACGCCGTCGCCGCGGAACTGAAATCACACGGCCTCGGCTATGCGTATCCCACGCTCCTCGGCGCCGACGGCCACGCCGTGTGGGAGCTGCGGCGGGCCGGCCAGGGGCTCGTGAACAATCTTCCCGGCGACGCCAAGCCGCGGGAGATCGTGGAAGACACGGCCGTCGCGGTGGACGATCTCCCCGCCTACATCGCCGAGTTCGACCGGCTGCTCGCCGAGAAATACGGCATCGACTGCGTGCACTACGCCCACGCCGGCGCGGGCGAACTGCATCTGCGGCCCCTCTTCGACCTCCACTCACCGGCCGGCCTGAAGATGTTTCGCGACGTGGCCACCGACGTGGCCCGGCTCGTCAAGAAATACCGCGGCTCGCTCAGCGGCGAGCATGGCGACGGCCGGCTCCGCGGCGAATTCATCCGCATGATGGTGGGCGACGACTGCTACCGGCTGTTCGAGCGGGTAAAGCGGGCCTTCGACCCGCAGGGGATCTTCAATCCCGGCAAGATCGTCGCCACGCCCCCGATGGACACGAGCCTGCGGATCCTGCCGGGCGTGGCAGAGCCGCACCGCGAGACGGTGTTTCGGTTTGCCGACACCGGCGGCGTGCTCAAGGCCGCCGAAAAGTGCACGGGCGTGGGTCAGTGTCGCAAGACGCACCTGATCGGCGGCACGATGTGCCCCAGCTACATGGCCACCCGCGACGAGCGGCACACCACGCGAGCCCGGGCCAACGTGCTCCGGCAGGCGCTCGCCGATCCTGCGGTCGCCGACCCGTGGACGCGGCCCGAGCTCGCCGAGGTGATGGACCTCTGCCTCTCCTGCAAGGCCTGCAAGAGCGAGTGCCCGTCGAACGTCGATATGGCCCGCCTCAAGGCGGAGTGGGAGCAGCACCGGCAGGACCGTGAGGGGATTTCGTTCCGCTCCAGGCTGATCGCCGGCACGGGCCGCGCGATGCGGCTCGCGAGCCGCGCGCCGTGGGTCTACAACTTCCTCGTGCAGACGCCGGCCCTCGCAGCAATCATGAAGCGGCAGGCCGGCTTCGCGGCGGGCCGCTCGCTGCCGACGCTCCCGGGCGTCACGCTCTCCGGCTGGTTTCGGCGGCACGTGCCGGCGGCCACGGTGGGCAGCCACGGCCGCGTGCATCTCTTCTGCGACGAGTTCACCGATACGCTCGACGCCCCGATCGGCATCAAGGCGGTCAGGCTCCTCGAGGCGCTCGGCTACGAGGTCGTCATCCCGCGGCACGTCGAGAGCGGCCGGGCCTGCCTCTCCAAGGGACTCGTCCGCCGGGCCCGCGATCGTGCCGCTCGCAACGTCGAACTGCTTGCCGACGTCGTCACGGCCGACGAGCCGCTCGTCGGCATCGAGCCCTCGGCGATCCTCTCGTTTCGCGATGAGTACCCCGATCTCGTGCCCGCGCCGCTCGCCGCAAAGGCGGCCGCGCTCGCCCGGAACACGTTCCTGGTCGACGAGTTTCTGGCCCGCGAGACCGAGGCAGGCCGGATCACGTCCGATCGCTTCGACACCACGCCGCGGCGGATCCTCGTACACGGCCACTGCCACCAGAAGGCGCTCTCGTCGCTCGCCCCCACCACGACGATCCTCGGCCTGCCCCGCGGCCACACGGTCGAGGTGATCCCGAGCGGCTGCTGTGGCATGGCCGGCTCGTTCGGCTACGAGGCCGAGCACTTCGAGATCTCGATGCAAATCGGTGAACTCGTCCTGTTTCCAGCGGTCCGCCAGGCCGCCGCCGACACGCTGTTCGCCGCCCCGGGCACGAGCTGCCGCCACCAGATCAAGGACGGCACCGGCCGCACGGCCCTGCATCCGGTCGAGATTCTCCATTCGGCCCTCGCACCGATTCCCTGAACACGTTGCACCGCTCACCACCTTCCTGCCTCAGGACACCACCATGACGCCGGCACCATCCCCACACGCCAAGTCCCTCGACACCAAGCTCGCCCGCATCCTCCGCGACCCGGGCTGCAACGACTTCATCATTGCCGACGCCAAGGACGCCGACATGGCCTTCGGCCTCGCAGCCCCCGGCAGGCGTTCGGCCCGCGACGCGGCCAATGGGCATCCCTTCCGCACGATCGACGAGTATCGCGACCAGATTCGCGGCATCGTGGCCCAAGGGCTCGTCGACATCATGCTGATGAGCGCAAGTACGAGCGAGGTGCTGGCGATCGACGAGGGGCTGTTCGTCGAGTCACCCGTCACGCCGGCGGTGCGGATGAACGACACGACCGACATCTGGCTTGCGTCGGGATCGGGTGGCTACCCCAGGGAGCCCGCCCTGCCCTTCTCCACGACCACGATCGGCCAGGCCCGCAGCGGCCGCGTGGACTTCCTGGAGAGCGACTGTGGCCGCGGCGCGAACCTCGGACTCTTTTCGCTCACGCTCAACGACGACGCAGCCCTTGATCGCGCGATGCTCACCGCCTATCGCGACTTTCGGCTCGAGGCGGAGCGGGCCGGCTTCCGCCACTTCCTGGAGGTCTTCTTTCCCAATGCGCTCGGCCGCGTGCCGGGCAGGGCCGCCACCGACAAGCCGGACGACGTGGCCCGCTTCCTCGCCGATCACGTCGTCCGGGCGCTCGCGGGCGTGCCACGGGCAGGGCGGCCGATCTTCCTCAAGAGTCCGTACCTCGGCCCCGAGGTCACCGAACAGCTCGCCGCCTACGACCGCTCGCTGGTGGTCGGCATCCTCGGCGGCGCGGCTGGCACCACGCACGACGCCTTCGGCCTCGTGGCCGATGCAAAGCGGCATGGCGCCCGCGTCGCCCTCTTCGGCCGCAAGATCAACGCCGCCGAGGACCAGCTGGCCTTCGTGCGGCATCTCCGCGCAGTGGCCGACGACGCGTTGCCGCCGGCCGAGGCCGTGCGGGCGTATCACGCCGAGCTAGCGGCGCTCGGCCTCACGCCGCACCGCCCGCTCGACGCCGACCTCGCCCGCACGTCCACCGCCTCCGCCTACGGCGGCTGACCGGTGCTGTTTACCCCAGTAGGCCCGTCACTCCGTGACGGGCTTCTTGCCCCCGTAGGCCCGTCACTCCGTGACGGGCTTCTGTTCTGCCCGTTGCGGAGCAACGGGCCTACGGGGCCGCTTCCGCATCTGACTAGAAGCAATTGTTCCGCACTTCGTTGCAGATCAGCTGCCGGAGCCGTGAGACGGCCTGCTGCTCCTGCGCCTTTGCGTCGTGCCAGAAGTCGCGGAGCTCGCTCCGCCATTCGGCATTGGCGATGTACTGGTCGTACCGCCAGAGCGCGTCGAGGCGACGATTGAGCTCGGCGATGAGGTCGTGATCGTGATCGGCGATGCCGGCGGTCTCGCCCACGTGCTCGTATTCATGTTCAGCGGTCATAAACATCGGTGCGTTCTCCGGTCAGGTGAGGAAGAAGCCCCCGTCCATGGAGCCGAAACGGCCACGCGGCCCGCGACGTGCGGTCGAACGATAGGCGTGTCTCGCGCGCCGGGGCAAGCAATGTTTCGCGAACCGGCCATGTGGCGACAAGACACTTTCACCGATCAGCCGGCGGCCAGCGCCATCCGATCGGCCGCGCAGGCCATGGTGACGGCTGCGACGCCGTCGGCCTCGGTGAGCCGCCGTCGATGGCCGGGGTCACGAATCCACGCGATCTGGTCGGCGGCCAGATCGCATACCACATCCCCGTAGATGCCGAGCTTGTCCTGGCCCACGCTGAACGTGATCTCGACGAGGCCTGAGGCGTCGAAGCCGCGGAACCGCCCCCGAACGTGCCGGGCATCTCCTTCGTACCGCATGACCGTGCGGACAGCCGCGGCGGGCAGCATGTCGGCGAGGGTCGCGGCCGCGGTCTCGTCGAGCAGTGCCCGGAGCTCGCCGTGCGTGGGCACCCAGTCGAAGAGCCGCAGTTCCCCTCGCTCGAATACGAGTCGCATCTCCTGCCTGTCCATCCGCGACGGCTGATGAAAACCGTGCTCGAAGTGAAATAGGAGGCCGGCGTGGCCGTCTTCGTCGCCGGCGCGTCGATGTCGGCCACGGCCTGGACCCTCACGCCCGGCAGTCCCCGGTAGCGCGCCATCGAGAAGCGGGCAAACGCCCCGCAGCCCACGAGGCCCACGCGGATCGTGGCGGTGGGGCGACCAGCGGCTCGGGGTTCCGGAACCGCGACGGCATCGACATTGGCAGGCATGACAGGCTCCTTGGGAGGAACGCGTCCCTGCAGCCGTTCATGCTACGCATGGCGAACTGTCCAGAGATGAAGTGCTACACTCCGCACGAATTCGACACCGAGGAGCATGCCCATGACGACGGCCGTCTTCGACGCGAAGCCCTATGATCGCGACTACCTCACCGCCGCAGTGGCTGACCGGCCTGTCCAACTGGTGTTCCACGAGTTTCGCCTTACGGCCGACACCGCCCGAATGGCCGATGGCACCCGTTCGGTCTGCGCATTCGTGAACGACCGTCTCGACCGTCCCTGCCTGGCGACCCTCGCAGCCGGCGGCGTGCGGCATGTGGCGCTGCGGTGCGCCGGCTTCAACAACGTCGATCTCCCCGCCGCCCGTGAAATCGGCCTCGCCGTCACCCGCGTGCCGGCCTACTCGCCGTACGCCGTGGCCGAGCACACCGCCGCCCTCGTGCTGGCCCTGAATCGCCGCATCCACCGGGCCTTCAACCGCGTGCGTGAGCAGAATTTCTCGCTCGCCGGTCTCGTGGGCTTCGACATGCACGGCAAGACCTGCGGCATCGTCGGCACGGGCAGGATCGGCCGCGTGGCGGCGGAGATCTTTCGCGGGTTCGGAATGAGGGTGGTGGCCTACGACCCCCTGCCGCTGCCGGAGTGGGCCCTCCGGCACGGGGTCGAGTATCTGCCGTTCGACGACGTCCTCGCGGCGAGCGACATCCTCTCGCTTCACGCGCCGCTCACGCCCGAGACGCACCACCTCATCGACGCGGCCACCGTATCCCGCCTCAAGCCGGGCGCGATCATCGTCAACACGAGCCGCGGCAAGCTCATCGACACGACGGCCGTGATCGACGCCCTCAAGCACGGCCATCTCGGCGGACTGGCGATCGACGTCTACGAGGAGGAAGAGGGGATGTTCTTCGAAGACCTCTCCGACACGGTACTGCAGGACGACGAGTTCTCACGGCTGCTCGTGTTCCCCAACGTGCTCATCACGGCCCATCAGGCGTTTCTGACCCGCGAGGCCCTCGGGGAGATCGCCCGCGTCACGGTCGAGAATCTGGTCCGTGGCAGCCGCGGCGAGCCGTTCCTGCCTGACACGGCGCTGTAATCGCCGGGTGCGTCCCCGCGCCGGACCATCAGCAGACGAACCGCAGGCAGTGCCAGTCACCGCGGGACGCGGGGATCGGCTCCACGCCGAGATGCCGCTGGTAGCACTCGGCCACCGCCGCCACGTCGGCGTCGAGCAGGCCGGAGAGGATCAGGCAGCCGGCCGGGCCGGTCATTGCTCCGCGGGCACCGCGCTGGAGCCGAGAGCAGACCGTCGCCGCCTCGGCGAGCAGCACCGGGGCCACGATGTTGGCCAAGACGAGCCGATAGGGGGGGCCGGCTTCGGCGGGCATCGCGGCCGACACCGTCATTCGTTCGCCCACGGAGTTACGGCGGGCATTCCCGCGGATCGCGTCGTGCACGAGCGGGTCGATCTCCACGGCATCCACATGCTCCGCCCCGAGCACCGCGGCGGCGATGCCCAGAATGCCGGATCCGGCCCCGAAATCGAGCACCCGCCCGAGGCCACCCCCCTCGCGCTGCCAGTCAGCGAGTGCCGCCAGGCAAAGCTGCGTCGTCTCGTGGAGGCCGGTGCCGAAGCCCGCGCCAGGTTCGATGAACAGCGTCGTCCCCCCGGACGACGCGCGGGCATCGCCATCCTCCCACGCCGGGAGGATCGCGCCGAATCCCGGCACGTTGACCCGAGCAAAGCCGGCGCGCCAGGCCTCGGGGTCACAGATGTCGGGACGGACCTTGATCACACGGCAGCCAACAGACCGGGCAAGCTCCCGGGCCGCAGCATGGGCCGACGGCTCGTCGGCAAACCAGCAGGAGACGCCACCGGAGCCCCGCGCGGCCACCCAATCCCGATCCGCCGGGGCCGCCGCGGCATCCACCACCCGCGGCCCTGCAGTCAGACCGAGCGCGGCCGCCTCCGCCACGTCGATGCCCCCTTCGTCGATGCCGAGCAGTCCCTCTTCACCCCATCGCTCCCACAGCCATTCGCACCATGCCTCACGGTTCACCATGCCGCCAGTCGGTAAGCCGACGGCGCGTTCGATGGCCAGATCCACCACCCACGGGGTATCAGCGGCGGGATTCATGCCACCTCGACCTTCACGACCACTTTCAGCACGTCCGCGGGCTCGCCCCAGGTGCAGCAGGGAGCGTGGGCGTCGTCGGGGAAGAGGATGGCGAACTGGCCCGCCTGCACCGGCACCGGGATCACGTCGGCAGAGGGCAGGAAGAGCCCGGCATCCTTCG
>CAMDDA010000111.1 GCA_945890755.1 Candidatus Kuenenia stuttgartensis | reverse complement strand
TCCGCAGTCGGCTCGACGACGAACGTGCCGAACATCTCGTCGCCGCGGCTCACGTCGAACCGGGTCGGAAGGCCGCGCGGGTCGTCGGGATGCGGCGGTCCGAACCGCACGAGGCACGGCTCGGCGTCGGCGTCGGTCCACAATTCAATGTGGGAGACGATCCCGTCGGCAGCGACGGCAATCTGGGCGGTCATGCCCGAGACAGACACCTCCAGCACATCGACAAGCTGGGCGGTGAACCCCGAGGCGAGCATGTGCGGATCCCGCGGCGCCGTGCCCCAGTACGTCGTCCCGCCGATTGCGTGTGGGCCCGACCGCACGAGCTGACGCCAGATGGCGAGCGCCGCGAGCAGGCCTCCGCTGCCCGGCGGCCCCGCATCCGCGGCCAGATCTCCGCCCGGATCGATCCGCGACGTGCCCGTGGGGAGATCGATCACGGCCTCATCATCGGCGAGCCGGAGCTCGAACCGACCCCCTTCCGCACGGGCTCCGGCAAACTCCCAGGCGGCGGCCGTTGCGGCGGCTGGGCTCTTCGCGATGGCGCCGGCCACACGGTCGCGTTCGACCGTGTTGAAGTGGAAGTTGATGAACCCGGGCCGTGGATCGTAGAGCCCGCGAACGGAATCCGGCAGCCGCGCGGTCTCTGTGTTCTCTCTGGCTGGGCGGAGGGATTTCTCTGGATCGCCGGGGTTCGGCTCCGGCTCGTCGGCGATGAGGGCCGCCAGTTCGGCGGCCGAGTGCACGCCCGCCAGACGCACGACGATGTCATGGCGGCGGCCGGCCCGCCGGTAGGCGAGCGGCACCCGCCAGCCGGCCGGCAGCGTGCCGAGCACGTTCTTGAAGGCGTTGACGGTGCGGACGGGCCGGCCCGCGAGGGCCACGATCTCGTCGTCATACCGTAGTCCGCGCCGCCAGGCATCTGACGATTGCAGGATGTCCGACACGAGCACGCGGCCGTCGGCACTCGACGACACGGTCGCGCCGAGCGTCGCATGATCGACCAGCCGACCCCCCTTGAGCAGACCGGAGAAGTTTCGCAGTTGGTTCATCGAGATCGCGTAGCCGACGCCCACGTTCACACGGCCCCGCTTCTCGAACGAGGCCCGGCCGTTCACGCCGATGAGGCGGCCGGCCTCGTCGAAGAGCCCGCCGCCGGAGTTGCCCGGATTGATCGCCGCATCCACCTGGATGCAGTCGGCATACTCGAGGATCGTCCCGGCCGGAAACTGGTAACGATGCACGCCGGAGACGATGCCGACGCTGATCGAGGGCTGCAGGTCGGTGGCCAGCAGAAACGGATTGCCGGCCGCGAAACAGAAGTCGCCCGGCTGCACGTCATCGCTGTCGGCCGGCGTGGCATGGGGAAAGTCGTCGCGGCCGAGCAGCCGGATCATGGCCACGTCGCCGGTCGGGTCGAGGCCCACGAGCACCGCGTCGTAGAGCCTGCCGTCGTTGAGGCCGCACCGCATCGCCGGACCGGCGGGCTCGACAACGTGAAAGTTCGTGAGCGCGTAGCCGTCGGGGCTGACGAGCACGCCCGACCCTCCGCCGGCGTCGCCTGCGAAGATGGAGACGGCGCACTGCGATGCGGCCCGGATCACCTCGACCCGCGCGGCCTCGGCCTGCAGCACTGCCGGCTCGACATCAGCCCGCACCGTCACGCCGAAGACACCCAGGCCGACTGCGGCAGCACCCGCGACGGTGATGGCAAGACGGCTACGGTAGCGGAGTGCGGGCATCACTTCTCGAATCGGGCGTCGTCGAGCCGGACCGGGCCGCCTGGGCCGCCGGTGGCGAAATCGACGGTGAGCGTGAGGCGGCGGACGCCCGCCACGTCGAGGTCGATCGGTAGGCCGGCCGGCGTCTCGTCGGCCGTGAATCCTCCGCGAAAAACCTCGCGGCCATCGAGGTCGATCACCACGCTCGCCCGCGGCGCCGCCCCGCTCGCCGGCTGCAGCGTGGCGAAGAACCGGCGGCTGTCGGCGGGCCCTCGCCATACGCCCACCGTCCGCGGCCGCAGGAGGAGCGCCGGCGCTCCGGCGGGCAGGGGCGTCACGACGCGGGGTGCGAAGAAGCCGGTCAGCCCATCGACGCCGCGCAGGCCGCCGAAGAACGGCTCGATCTCCATGCGTTCCGCCTCGAGTGTCGTGAGCCGCACCGTGCGACCGGCAGCGTAGTCGATCGCCTCGAGCCAGCTGGCGGGCATCCGCAGGCAGCCATCGAGCACGAGTCCGTCCGCCGGCGACCAGGCCACGTGGGCCGCTGTGAGCCGCCCTGCAACGGTGGCCACGTCGATTCGCCCTGTGACCACAGCCGGTGGTCGCAGCCACCGCAGTCCCGCCACGCGGGTTCGTTTCACGGGGATCGTTTCTCCTTCCAGCACGACGGTCACGCTCTCGGCCGACACGGCGGTGATCGCACAGGCCACGCACTCGGCCTCGGGGCCGCCTCCGACGATCACGAGATCCGACTCGGGCTGCTCGGGAAGCGCGGCCAGCCAGGCGGGGGCGCCGTCGGCATCCTCGGGCCGACGCCAGGCCACCAGTTGGACGAGGTCGATCGGCAACTCGATCCGCTCCGCGCCGCGGATCACCGCAGCCACGTCTCCCGCCCACGTAAAGTCGTCGCCCGTGATCCTGCTACCGGCGGTCGTCGTCACCGTGACCGGAGCCGGCCGGGGCTTTGCAACCGCCGCGCTCACGACCACCACGCGACGGATGGCCGTCACGGGAAGCGTCGTGTCTCCGCTCGCTGTCTGGAGCCGCACGTCGTTGGCGTCGATCGTGACGAGCGAGCCCTCGGTGATCGACCCGTCGCTCCGCTCCACGCGAGCCTGCGGTCCCGTGGCCCGGGCCGGAATCGCGGTGAGGCAGCCGCAGGCGAGCAGGATGAGGAGCCGGCACACCATGGGGGTCAGCGCTCCTCGGAGCCGGCGGCGAGCCGCTTGAAGTAGAGCTCGATCGCCTCGCGATAGTGCGGCGGAAACTCGCGGCCGATCTGCTGGAGCGCGGCCTCGCGGGCGTGCGGCGGCAGGTTGCCCCAGCCGTCTCCAGAGCCGACGTCGCGGGCCTGCACCTCACCCTTGCCCTGACCGCCGGCCAGCCGACTGTCGTCCATCGGCGCGGCCGCGCCCCCTTGGCCACCGGCCGCACCTCCTCCGGCGCCGGCCGATCCGGAGGCTCCTTGCTGCTGCTGATCCTCGAGCTCCTTGATGAGCCGATCGAGCGACGCGACGACGCTGTCTTGCACCTGCCGCGTGGCCGGGCCGGCCCGGCCCAGATCGAGCCGGCGGGTGATGTCCCGCATCCGGCGGGCGATGTGATCGAGCGACCCTTCCTCGAGGCCCGCGATGTCGGCCCGCAGCAGTCGCGCCACCCGCTCGTAGCGAACGGGGATCGCGCCGGCTCGCTCCAGCAGCTGGTCGATCGAATCGACCGCCGCCTCGGCATCGAGCAGCCAATGCTGGCAGGCGGCGCGATGAAACAGGAGGGTCGCGGGATCCACGCTCGTCGCCAGGTCGAGGCCTGCGAGCAGTGGCAGCGCCTCGTCGAAGCGGTCGCGGCGTACGAGTTCGCGGGCCAGCCACAGTCGCAGGGTATCGCGCTCGAATGAATCGATGTCAGAGCCATCGAGCCAGACGGTGGCTGCGGGGTCGGTCGCGGCGGCATCGACTGCGGCTGCCCGCGGATCCGCGCGGCGGATGACGGCGACGACCGCATCGAGCGGCTCCGCCGACTCGTCCCACGCCTCGATCGCGGCCGGGGCAGTATCGCCGCGCGTCGCCAGCCAGGCGGTGGTGCGGTCGCGAAGCTCGGCGCGGGTCGGCGCCGGCCACGAGGGCTCACGGGCCAGTTCGTCATCCACCGCGGCGGCCGCTGCGTTCATCGCCACGGCCACCACCGGCAGTCCGCCAGCAAAGAGACTCGCACAGGTCACGATCAGCAGCCGCTGCAACATGGCCACGGTCCCGGCTCCGGAGGAAAGACTCTCGTATGATACTCCACTGGGTCCGAGTGGGTGGCGTCTGAACCGTCGTCCGCATGCTCCGCATGCGGTGCCCGGTCAAAAGGCCTTGGAAGCCCGAAGCGCGAGCTGAGGGAATCCGCCTGGCCGCACATGAAGCGGACCGCATTCCCTCGGCTTGCGCCCCGGGCTTCACGGCACACGCGGGAGTTCGCCTGCCTTGAAGCCCGCAGCGCGAGCTGAGGGAATCCGCTGGCCTACTCAGTGCGGCCGGCGACGATGTCGTGGGCGGCCTGCTCGATCAGTCGCTGCCTGGTCGCCAGCCGCTCGAGCGCCTGACGGAGTTCCGGCTCGTCCGCTTGCTCGACGCCCTCGCCGAGCAGGGTTGCGAATCGCTGGGTGCGGCCATTCACTCTGATCTGCAGCGAGCGGATCATCTTGAGCTCGGCCAGCGCGTCCACGAGCGGCTGGTCGCCCGGCTGCCGCGGGCTGCCGCCGAACGACTTCGCCTGCTGCTCCTGGTCTTTCTCGTCCCGCTGCGCCTTCTCGAGTGCTGCGAGCAGCTCCTCGAGCCCGGCCACGAGGTCGCCCACGATGCCACGGGTCGTGCCCCCCACGTCGCCACGTGCGAGCCGGGCTGCCGCCTGCTGGGCGTCGTCGCGGATCTGTTCGAGCGCCTGCGGGATCGCCACGGCCGTGCCGTCATCACGAACAAGCGCAATCGCCTTCGTCGCCGCGGCGCCGACGGCCTCCTGATCGCGGCCCAGCTTGGCGGCGGCCAGTTCCCGCTCGCGGCCGGCCGATGCTCCCGCGGCCAACGCGTCGGCCGCCGATTGCACGCCGCGTTCCGCCCGCAGCATCTCTCGCACCCGGGCCTCGAGCTGCACGAGCAGCCGCTCCACCTCCTCCTCGCGAACCTGCCGGAGAATCTCCTCGAGCTCGGCCCGCGCGTTCTCGAGTTCTTCCAGTGCCTTGTCCTGCTCGCGGCGCGACTCGCCTCGCTGTGCCTCCTCGAGCCGCTCGCGGGCGGCATTCATTCGCTCCTGCGCTGCGATCAGTCGCCTGCGTGACCGCTTCGCCCGGGCGGCCTCGTCGTCTCCCTCCGGCTCGGCATCGGCCGGGCCGTCGCCGGTCTGCGGCTCGCCGTCCGCCGGCGGCTGCGCCGACTCGGTGTCGGCCCCGGGCGTGCCGCTCCGGCCCGTCTTCTCCTGGCTGTTCTGCGGCTCGCTCCCTGGGCTGTCTGACTCCGCGCCCTCAGTCGGATCGGCCGCGGGCTGTGACTCCTGCTGCTTGTCGCCGCCGACCGGCGTGCCCGCCATCCGCTCGGCAAACCGGCCGAGGTCGTCGGCCAGTCCACGGGCCTCCCGCGCGAGCTCGTCCTGTCGCCCGGCCAGTTCGTCGTCGCTCCGGCCCGTCTCCGTGGCGTCGGCGATCTCTCGCTGCCGTGCGATCGCTTTCGACAGCCGCCCCAGAAACGCCCGCACCTCGCGGGTCGTATCACCGGGCCGTTGCGGCTCGGCCCCCGCGGCGAGGCGGTCGAGGAGTGACTGCAGTTGATCGATCGCCTGCTCTTGCGTCGTGCCGGCCTTGAGCAGCTGACCCTGCTGGAGCAGGTCGACGATCGTGGCCAGCCGATCGGACACCTGCTCACTTCGGGCCGTCTCGCAGGCCGACCGCAGGGCCGCCGCGCGGCGGGGATCCGAGGCGTCGAGCAGGTCGGCAAGCCTCAGGAACGAGAGTTCGAGGTCCGCGTACTGCCGCAGGAGTTCCCGCTCGCGTTCCGCCAGCCGCGGCGGTGGATCGGCCGCCGCCACGAGCCCCTCGCTGCCGGCGACGAGCAGCACGGGCGCGACGAGCAAGACAGCCACGGCGAGCATCGCCTCGATGGAAGAGGCGGATCTGCGAACGAGAAGCATCCTCATGGTCCCTCCAGCGCCTGGCGGCCGCGCTTCCTCTGCTGCTCGAGCGTCGCGGCGCGGATCTCCTCCTGCGTGCGGATCACCGCCCGCAGCCGCTCGACCAGCTCGTTGAACGACTCGAGTTCCAGCATCGTGTCGAGCACGGCCCGCATGCTGGCTAGCGCCGCATCGGCCCGCTGCACGAGCGGTGCGGTCGGCTGACCGCCGGCGGCCGCAGCGTCCTGGCAGGCCCGCACGACCGCCGGCAGGTCGCTGTCGGCCAGCCGCTGGAGCGGTGTGGCGATCTGCGTGGCGAGCCGCGCGTCGAGTTCGGGCGTGAGCACGCCGTTGATGTCGAGCTCACGGCGGATACCGCGAAACGCGGTGGCGATCTCGCCCGTCTCGCCGGCAGAGCGTGCCGCCGCCTCGCCGCAGCGGGCCGCGGCCATCGACTCCGGTGTCGGTGATGCCGACGGCTCGGCGTCGTCGCGGCCCCGCGGCGGCGCGGCGAGGATGTCGCGGGCCTGACCGAGGTCGCCGATCACGGTCTCGAACCGCCGCCGCAGCATGATCTCGCGGGCTTCGAGCAATGCCCGCAGCGCCTCGGGTGTCACCACGTCCAGCGGCCAGGTATCACCACGACCGAGGTTCGGGCCGCCCGCGAGTCCGCAGCCGTCGCGGGCCTCGACCGTCACGGTGAGACGTTCCCCCGGCTTCAGGCCCAGCGGCTCGAGCGGCACGATCTCCGGCGTCTCGGCCGAGAACTCGACGACCGGCAGGCCGTCGCGAACGCGGGCGATCGGCACGCGGACGTCCGCCTCGTCACCGCCGCGGCTCAGGACGACCTCGGCAGCGGTGAGGCCATGATCGTCAGTGAGCGTGCCTGCGAGTGGCAGCCGGGCCTGGGGTGTGACGGCTGTCGATACGCCGGCCATCACGAGGCCGACCCCCGGGGCTGCATCGGCGATCGCCGTGAGTGCGATGCGGATCGGCTCACGGTTGGCGAGCCCCTCGGTGTCGGTGAGGTTGAGCTCGACGCTGGCGTCGGCATCGAGTGCATCGATCGTGGCCGTGATCACGCGGCGGTCGGATGCGGCGTCGGCTTCGAGCGTGGCGAGGGGCGTGGCCATGCGCGTCGCTGCCACACTGGAGTCGGCCGGCGTCGCCGTCAGGCGGGCTGCCGCCAGCGGCTTGGTGGCCGTGCAGGTGAGCCGCACCCGCGAGCCGCGAGGGAGCCGCACGAGCCGGGTGGAGGCGGCGCGGCGTTCGTCGCCACCCAGATACTCCGGCGGCTGATAGTCGATTTGGAGGCCGGCGAGATCGGGTGGCTCCACCACCCGCAGCCACAGGCCACCGAGCCGGGCGTCGCCGCCGCGGACTTCGAGCTCGGTGTCGGCCACGGCGGTGCGGATCACATGACCGAACGAGCCGGCCTCTGCCGTGGCCCCGCCCCGACTGCCCATCCGCTCGGTTCGCCAGCCGTCGGAGGTTTTCGTCCGCAGTTCGACGACATCGGGCAGGCCGCCATCGGCCCGCACGTGCGCGATCACATCCACATCGCTGCCTCTGGCGACCGTGCGCACGCCTCCGGGAAAGCCCTCCACCTCGAGCTGCACCCGCCGCGGCCACGGCTCGTCGGTGAGGGCGAGCATGCGGCGGGCCCAGAGTCCGCCCACGGCCGGTCGTGTGGCCACGAGCGTTGCCACGGTGGCGAGTGCGAGCGCGCCGCCGACGGCGCGCGTCATCAGCTGCCGCCGGCGAAAGATCGCAGACGTGCGAATGTCGCCGAGCATGGCCACGGCGTCGGCCGTGGTGCGGCGGACGAGGTCGGGATCGACGTCGGCTCGCGGCCGATCGGCCAGCTCGATGGCGGTCGAGAGACTGTCGCGACAGGCGGGGTGCGCCCGTTCGACGACCACCGCGAGCGCGGCATCGGGCAGCGGCGCGAGCAGCCGCCCCACGAGCTTCGTGATGCCGAGCCAGACGAGCAGACCGGCGCCGGCAGCCAGCAGCCCCAGCCGCACCCAGCCCGGTGGTTCGATGCTCCAGTCGAGGGCCAGCGTCGTCCAGAAGATGGCCGCGACGGCGATCGCCGCCCAGCCCAACGACTCGACCCACACCCAACGGCGGGTCTGCCGCCGCAGCGAGGCGAGCAGTGCCCGCAGGGGCGCGGCCGCTTCCTCAGGCGATGCGGATGGCGGCGGTGCGGTGAGTGTGGGTGCAGTCATGGGCCGCTGTGGGTCAGGCGAGTTTCACGAGTCGGCGGAGAATCCATTCTCCACACAACAGGCCGGCGGCCAGGGCGATGAGCAGGCCGTTGAGCCGCTGCTTGAAGAGCACGTCGGGCGATCCGGCCTCGTACTCCCGCCGCGAGCGATCGGGGATCGCCGCGGCGAGTTCGCGGGCCGCGTCGGGGGTCCAGGCAACGTCGCGGAGAAACCACGACCTGCCGCCGGTGGTGGCGGTGAGGTCTTCAAGGAGCCGGCGGTCGATCCGCGGCCGCGCGAGTTCACGATCGGGGAGCTGGGCGTGAATCTGCCGCGTGAGCGGCTCGTCCTCGCCAGTGGTTCCGAGATCGGCCTCGATCTGCCAGCTCCCTTCGCGGGCGGCTACGAACGAGCCGCGGAGCACGTCGCCCCGGCCCGGTTCGGCTGCCAAGGGCACTGGCAGCCGAGTGCGGTCGGGCCCGATGACGCGGCAGGTCGCGGCCGGGGCCGCGCCGCTGCCCTCCGGCACCACCAGCCGCACGGTCACGGTGCCACCCACGGCATAGCGGTCGCGATCGACGAGCAGTCGGCCGCGGCGCGAGCCGCGCAGGAGCCTGCCCTGCGCGACATGCCGGAAGAGCTGCGTGGTCAGCCGCTCATGGGCGGCGGCATCCACGCTCCGGAGCCGCCACAGCTCGCCGCTCCCGGCGTAGAGCACCGTTCCCGCACCATACAACTGGCCGGCGAGGAACGCGGGCTGATTGTCCGCCGCCGTACCGCCGTCTCCAGCTGCGAGTTGCATGTAGACGGTCGCGCCGGGCTTGGCCGCACCGGCGGGGCACCGGCCGAACACGCCAGGAAACTCTCCCCACACCGCCTCGCTCGCGCCGCGGGTGCCGGCTGCCCAGAGAAATTCAGCATCAGCGCCGTCGCGGGTGCACCGCACGGGCTGCGGGGCGGAGCCGCCACTGGCCGAGTCACGGGCAAGTTGATGTGCGGCCCGCAGCTCGAGCGGAAACAGCCCGCGGATCGGACCCATCTGCGGATCGGCGAGCCAGGCCTCCATGAACACCGTGCCGGCGACGAGCAGGAGCCCGCCCGACTCGCGCGCGACCCAGCGTTCGAGCCGGGCCCGGGCGGCGAGATCGAGCTGCCGCCAGTCGTAGTCGAAGGCGGCGATGGCGTCGTATTCGGCCAACGCCTCGTCGCTCGCGGGAAATGCATCGAGGATCCGCCGGGCATCCTGTGAGATGCCGGGCGTCGCCGTACCGAGCAGCACATCGACGGCAAAGCTCGAGTCCCGCTGGAGCACGTTTCGCATGAACTGATACTCGCGGCCCGGCCCTCCCGCCATGAGCAGCACCCGCGTCACACGGTCGACCACCTCGATGTCGGCCGTCAGCCGTTCCGCGGTCATGCCCTGCGGGCCGCCGGTCGGGATCACCCGCGCGACCAGCGTGCGGCGGCCCGCCGCCGTGAGCCCGGCCACGTCGAACCGCACGGCCACCAGATCGCCATCGGCCCCGAGCACGGCATCGACCGTGTCGAGCGGCGTCGCGGTCGTGGCGGTGGCATCGGCTGCCACCGTGAGTTCGACCCGTACAGTCTGCCCTGCCATCCCCTGCGGCTGCAGGTGCGCGGTCACGGTGAACGGATCGGCGGGAAACACGCGGGCCGGGGCCACCATGTCGGCGATCCGCACGGCGGGCGGCACCACGTCGCTGCCGATGCCGAGCGCATGCACGGGCACCCCTGCCCGAGCGATCACGGCGGCGGCGGCCCGCGGATCGGAGCCGGCGGTGCTGATGCCGTCGGTGAGCAGGATCATGCCGCCGAGCGCCCCGGCCGGCTCCTCGTCGAGCACGCGGGCGAGCGCGTCGCCGAGCCGCGTATCGGAACCCTGGGCCGCGAGCCGACTCCGCCAGTCGCCGCCGTCGGAACCGGCCGGTGGGGTGTCGGGGGCGGCAGCCGCGGTCGCTGCCGCTGCGGAGCCTCCGCGCGGCAAGAGGGCGATCCGCTCTGCGG